>NZ_CP010407.1:7055714-7357618 GCF_000830005.1 Streptomyces vietnamensis
CACCGCGGCCCCGGCGCGGTGCAGGGCGTGCACCACCCCGGCCGTGCCGTAGGCCAGGCACACGTTGTTGGTCCGGAACGCCTCGGGCGACGGCGGGAAGGCCCAGTCCGGCCGACCGGCGTCGGCCATCTCAAGCAGTCCCGCGGCCACCTCCTCGGCCAGCCGGGTGAGGCAGCCGCGCGGATCGGCGTCCAGCTCGACGGGGGAGGGCAGGCGGTCGGGACCGTCCTGGTCCCGCGGCCGGTCCGCCCGGTCCTCCGCCAGGTGGAAGGCGGTCGCCCGCTGCCACAGGTCCTGCGGCGGAGCCACGTCCGCCAGATCGCGGCGCAGCAGTGCGAGGTTGGCGGGCGCGTGCTCGGCGACCTCGTTGAACGGCGCCAGGAAGGCGAGCGCGACCGCCGACGTGCCGTACCGGTCCTGCAGCAGCGGATCGGTGTCGGCCCGGCGCAGGCCGGGCGGCGGCGTGAACCCCGGAGTGCCCATCCCCGACGGGGCCGCGGACAGCGCCGAGGCCGCCTCGAAGTCCACGAGACGGACCCCGCCCGACGGCGTGACCAGGACGTTGCCCAGACTGAGGTCACCGAACCGGTAGCCGGCGGCGTGCAGCCGCTCGAGCGAGGCGTCCAGCGCGGCAAGGAGGCGCCGGCACGCCTCGTAGTACGCGGCGACGGACCCGGCCGTGCGGTCGGCGCGGGCCAGCGGGGAGGACCGGCTCAGCCAGCCCACCAGCGGCTGCCCCGCCACGTACTCGGTGACGAGGAAGTCGTGCTCCCACTCCGTGAAGTGGTCCAGCGGCTCCGGGCCCACCCCCGGGGCCGCCGCGTGCAGCTCGCGCAGCACGTCGTACTCGTGCCGCAGCCGCTGCCGCGCGTCGGTCCCGTCGAAGACCAGGCCGTTGTGGGCACGGGCCTCCTTGAGGAAGACGGTGCGGCCGGTCCGCCGGTCGAGGGCCCGATAGGCGCCGCCGGCGTTGCTCAGGCGCACCGCGCGGGTCACCTCGTAGTCGCGGATCAGGATCGGGCCCGCGTGCGGCTGCTCCTCCTGCTCGACGAAGGGGTCCGTGATCCCCGCGGGCAGGTGGAAGGCGGGCAGCCGCGAGTCCACGACCTCGCGGCCGGAGCCGTCGCGGACCATCCCCTCCCGGGTCCCGTCGGCCCGGAGCCGGCTGCGGGCGCCGTCGAAGGAGCCGTAGCGGTAGTGGACCGTCCGCGAGTCGCGGAAGCGCCGGTCGGTGAGGACGTACGGCCCCTCCTCCCCGTCGAGCGCGTCGCGCAGGCGTTCGAGGAGTCGGCGGGCGGTCGCCGTGTCCGGTGGGTAGACGGCGCAGAACTTGCCCGCCTGGGCACGCACGGCGTGCTTGTGATGGAGGAACAGGAAGAAGAGCCGGGCACTCAGGTGCTTGAACGGCACGCCTTCGGAGAAGCAGATCCCGGCGACCGTGTCGAGCACGTGCTGCGCCCGGTCGAGCCGCGCCGACACGTGGATCTTCCAGCCCTGCTCGGCGAGCCCGGTCCGGGGACCGCCCCAGACCGTCCAGATGCCCTGGGCGGAGCCGCGCACGCCCGGCGGCACCTCGCCAGGAGCGAAGCGCGGACCGGGGTCGGCCGTGCTGGACAGCGGCAGGTAGTACTCCCGGTCCGCGAGCGCCTCGCCGAAGCCTTCGAGCACGGGATCTCCTCACAGGGGGGTGGTGGGCCGCCACAACGGTCTCGCGCGCCGGACGCCGGGACCGGCAGGTGCGGAGGCGGTTCGGGCGGCGGTATGCGACCGGTCGGGTCCGACTGCCTCGACCGTGTCGGCGGACGACCGTGAGCGGGCTCGGCCCGGCCGCGCGTGAGCCGGCGTGCTCGTGAAGACCGCCCCGTAAATGTGGAGGAGGTCTGGGAACTCCGTGAGTCTTCCGTCGGCGAGTCGGGTGCGAACTCGGGGCGAAGGGTCTTTCATGTCCGCCCGACTCACCAGTAACCACTACCTGACCTGCGGAAACGCAGATGTGTTGAGCCTGGTGCGGTGCACGTGGGGTGTTCGTTCGACCGGGGTATGGTCTGCCCCGTTCACTCGATCGAGTGAGGAAAGAGGGGGGCGACGCCGCTCCTTCGGGCCCCGCGAGACGGCCGGCCCAGGACGAAAGACCGACCGCAGACGTTCGAGGCGAGGCAGACCGATGGAAGTTCCGGCCACCGCTTCGGCCGCCGGCGACCGAACCGATGGGGGCGTGGGCGGCGGAGGCTGGTTCACGCGAGGCCCGGGCGGGGCGACGTCGGCACCCACACCCCCGACCGGCCACGAGTCCGGCCCCCGATCCGCACCGCCGAACGGCCACGAGCCCGGCCCCCGATCCGCACCGCCGAACGGCCACGAGCCCGGCCCCCGATCCACACCACCGAACGGCCACGAGCCCGTGTCCCGCTCCGTACCGCCGCAGCGGGTGCACTCGGAGCCGCCCGCCGCGGGCAGGGACGACACCTCCGGCACGGCGCTGCTGCGCCGGACGATGGCCGAGATCGAGCCGATCGCCGACACGGTCACCTCGTACTTCTACGCGCTGCTCTTCCTCCGCCACCCCGCCCTGCGGGCGCTCTTCCCCGCGGCGATGGACACCCAGCGCGACCGGCTCTTCAAAGCGCTGCTCACCGCAGCCACCCACGCGGACGACCCCGTCACCCTGACCACGTACCTGACCCACCTCGGCCGCGGCCACCGCAAGTACGGCACCCGACCCGAGCACTATCCGGCCGTCGGCGAGGCCCTGATCGGCGCCCTCGCCCGCTACGCGCCGTCGACCTGGGGGCCCGGGGCCGAAGCCGCGTGGGTCGCCGCCTACACGACCATCTCCCAGATCATGATCGACGCGGCGACCGAGGACGAACTGCGCGCGCCCGCCTGGTGGCAGGCGGAGGTGGTCGCCCATGACATGCGCACGAAGGACATCGCGGTCGTCACGGTCCGCCCCGACCAGCCCTACCCCTTTCTCGCCGGGCAGTACACCGCCCTGGAGACGCCCTGGTGGCCGCGGGTGTGGCGGCACTACTCCTTCGCCTCGGCCCCCCGCTCCGACGGACTGCTCTCCTTCCACGTCAAGGCCGTACCGGCGGGTTGGGTCTCCAACGCCCTCGTCCACCGCGCCCGTCCCGGCGACGTCGTCCGACTCGGTCCCCCCGCCGGCTCCATGACGGTCGACCACACCACCGACAACGGGCTGCTCTGCCTCGGCGGCGGTACCGGCATCGCGCCCATCAAGGCCCTGGTGGAGGACGTGGTGCAGCACGGCCGGCACCGCTCCGTCGACGTGTTCTACGGCGCCCGCAGCAACAACGACCTGTACGACTTCGACACCATGATGCGACTGCAGCAGTCGCACCCCTGGCTCTCGGTCCGGCCGGTCGTCGACGACGGTCCCGGCGGCCTGCCCGGGGGACTCCCCGAGGCGGTGCGCGAGTACGGCGCGTGGCACACCCACGACGTGTACCTGTCCGGCCCGCCCGGCATGATCCGACGCGGCGTCGACACCCTGCTCGGCATGGGCGTCCCCTCCCGTCGCATACGGCACGACTCCATCGAAGGACTGGTCGGGGCAACGACGTGAGCACTTTCGAACAGGCGGGGCAGCGGCGGACGCCGACGACGCCCCTGCGCACCACCCGCCCGGGCAGCGACGGCGAACACCTGGTCCAGCAGCGCCTGGGCACCACGGAGCGCGCCGACCGCTTCTACGCCGAGCAGGTCCTCGATCGACTCAACCCGCTCATGCGGGAGTTCGTGGCCCGGCAGGAGATGTTCTTCCTCGCCACCGCGGACCGGCACGGAGAGTGCGACAACACCTTCCGTGCCGGCCCGCCCGGCTTCCTCCACGTCCTGGACGACATGACGCTCGCCTACCCCGAGTACCGGGGCAACGGCGTCCACGCCAGCCTGGGCAACATCGAGGAGAACCCGCACGTCGGCGTCCTCATGGTGGACTTCCTCCGCGACCGCATCGGGCTCCACGTCAACGGCCGGGCCGCGGTCGTGGCCGACGAGGACATGCGCCGGGCCCACGCCACCCTCGCGATCGACCCCGTACCCGGCCGACGGGCCCGCGTATGGGTGGTGATCACCGTCGAGGAGGCGTACATCCACTGCGCCAAGCACATCCCGCACCTGCAGAGGGTCCCCGCGCGCGGCTCCGGCCGCTCCTGGGGGACGGACGACGTGAAGCGCAAGGGCGGCGACTTCTTCGGAGCGGCCGCCGAAGCACCGGAGCGGGGCCCGTTCTTGCCCCCGCCCCGTGCGAACGCGGCGAGTTGGCGGGCCGAGGCGGAGCGGGTCCTGGCGAGGGCGGTACGGCACGACCCCGGCACAGGCACCGGTGCGCGCGCTGCGACCGGATCGGCGGCCGGTGCGCAGAGCTTCAGCGGCTGGTTCAGCAGGAGTACCCCCGCCTGACCACATGCCCTACGGGCGTGAGGCCGAGCGCACCCGTCGGGGGCCTAGGACACCAGGCCCTGGCCCTCCAGCTCGGTCAGTCGTACGGTGCACAGGCCGCCGCGCTCGTTCGTCACCTCCGTCACCTTCAGCTGGGTGCCCGGGGCGAGGATGTACTCCTCCTCGCCCGTGAACGCGGAGAACCGACGGATGCCCACCGCACGCGCCGGCGTCACCTCGAACAGGGTCCGCCGGCCGCGGCTGCCCAGGAAGGCCCGCGCCACGCTGGGCTCGGACGTGCACGAGGAGACACCCCACCACGTCACCGTGCGGCCGAGGGGATACTGGGAGCGCAGGTCCAGGGCCACGCCGCGCCACAGGGGTCGCGTCTGCGCCGGCAGGTCGGCCACGGCCGAGAACAGCAGGCGCAGGTACGGCAGATACGGCTCGAGGCGCTCCCGGTCCGGGGACCGCAGCACGGCGTTGATCTCGCGGTAGAACGCCGACTCGCACGTGTACAGGTACAGAGCCGAGATCGCGTCCGCGGACAAGCCGGTCTCCGCCTCCGCCACCTTCGTCTCCGCGAACCGGGTCGACCGCTCCACGTACCGGTCGAGGTTCGCGAGCACCTTCGTCACCGGTTCGACCGCCTTCCGGAAGTCCATCACCGGCGTGTCGAACACCCCGGTGATCGGCGGCAGGACGAGCCCCTCGTCCTTGACGCTCGTGAGCCGCTCCAGATAGAGCTGGTGCAGCTCCATCGTCGACGCGATGAACGCGCCCATGCGCTCGGAGCCGGCCGCGTCGGTCGTGTGCCGGTCCCACCCCTTGCTCGGCAGCCAGTCGACCGGCTCGGCCCCCACCGCCGCCAGGGCGTCGTTCACCTGGGCGAAGTGGTCCCCCTCGCAGAAGACGTCCCCCTGCGCGGCCGGATTCGCGTGGTCCAGGTGCCGGACCTCGACCCCCGGGTACTTCTTCTCGAGCCGCTGGACGACCCTCTTCAGGCTCCGGGCGTGCGCGCCCCACCAGGCGAACACCACCCCGCGGTCCGCCTCGTCGGCGTCCTGCTTCGCCCGGAGGATCTCCTCGACGATCTGCTCGGCGACGGGCCGCCAGAAGGACGTGTGCCGGTCGGTCGGCACCGCCCCGTCCGCGCTCGCGGTGAGGGACGCGTTCAGCAGGAGCACGCCCTGGGTGAGCATCGCCTGGAACCACTCCGGCGGCTGAACCGTGTCCTCCTTCTTCAGCAGGGCCCGGACATCGGCGATCGGCGTCTTCTTCGCGATGCCGTACTTCCACATCGCGGCCGCCTTGATGATGCAGCGGATGCTGACCACCCGGCCGAACTGGCTGTCCTTCCAGTCGTGGAAGGTGTTGTCGAACATGGCGATGCCGGTGGCGCTCTCCGCCCGCGGGTACGGGTTCTGCCCGAAGGCGACCACCTTCCACTTGTGCGGCGGATGCGGCTTCAGCGCCTGGAACGTCAGCTCGCGCACCGGCACCACCTCCGGGCTCCGCTTCGGACCGATGAAGGCGGTGGCCCCCGGCTGCGCCTCGATCACCGGGGCGAGCAGCGGCAGCCACGGCTCACCGCCGCCGGCGAACAGCTCGGCCAGTCCCAGCGGATCCGACGGCGCGGCGGGCGAAGCCTGCTCCGGCACCTTGATCCGCACCCGCTGCGCCGGCCCCGCACCCTCGATGTCGTCCAGCTGGCCCAGTACCGCCGCCCGCAACTCGTCGTAGTCCGCGAACCCGTGGTCGTGGAACAGGGTGTAGCCCGTCCACATCAGATTGGCACACACCTGCGCGGGCACCTGCCCCGTCCGCGAGCCCATCCCGACGAGGGCCACCGACCGGATGCTGCCGGGCTTCGCCAGGTTCTGCAGGTGCACCGCCTGGAAGGCGGCCGCGCACGCCAGCGCCACGTTCATCGTGTCGCTGATGTTCTGCGAGGACTGCCGCATGGTCGGCGTCGAGATCAGATACCGCGGCACGGCCGCCCCGGAGGGGACGCACACCGCGCTGCCCACCGGCAGGCTTCCGCCGAACCGCTCGCGGATCGCCCGCTGCACCCGCACCTGGACACCGGCGCCGAGGTGCCGCTTGACGACGGCGTCGACCCCTCCGTCCATCCGGCCCCGGGCATTGGTGGGGGACACCCACGCGTCGACGTCCACGTCGAGAAGAGAACCCTGCCGGATCTCGACCCCGGGCGTGTCCGCGAACGCGGACTTCCAGGCCGCCACCACCTCGTCGTTGACGTCGACGAGGACGACCTTCAACGCACGCTCGACACCCACGATTTCCCCCTCTTCGTGCACTCTTCCGAACGTTCTCGAAGCTATCGCCCCCCACTGACAACGCCCGTGAGCCGTGTCTCACCGGGCCGCTCCACCTTGCTATGCAACTCGTTGCATAGCAGGATCGGGCGCATGGCGCTCGACCACGCGATCCTCGTGTCCCTGCTCGAGAAGCCCGGATCCGGCTACGAGCTGGCCCGGCGCTTCGAGCGGTCCATCGGATACTTCTGGACCGCCACCCACCAGCAGATCTACCGCGTGCTCAAGCGCATGGAGAGCGACGGCTGGGTGGACGTCCGGGACGTGCCGCAGCAGGGGCGCCCGGACAAGAAGGAGTACTCCGTCGCCGGGCCCGGCCGGGACGCGCTCTCCGCCTGGCTGCACGAACCGATCGAGCCCGAGAGCGTGCGGCACGACCTCGCGGTGAAGATCCGGGGAGCCGCCTTCGACGATCCGGCCGCACTGATCGGCGAGGTCGAGCGGCACCGGCAGGCGCACACGGACCGGCTGGCCCACTATCTCGCGGGCGAGGCGCGGGACTTCGGGGAACCGTCGGCCGGTCCGCTCGACGCCGAGCGCGAGCTCCAGCACGCCGTGCTGCGCGGCGGCATCGCGTACGAGCGGATGATGCTCGCCTGGCTCGACGACGTCCTCGCCACCCTCGCCCGGTTCGAAGCCGCCCGCTGAACCGGGCCGTACCCACCCCTCATCCTTGAAAGGCGGACGTCATGGCCGACCCGCTGCTGTTCAACCCGCACACCTACGACCCCGCGCACTTCGACCCGGAGACCCGCCGACTCCTCCGCGCCACCGTCGACTGGTTCGAGGCGCGCGGCAAGCGCCGGATCATCGAGGACTACCGGACCCGCGCCTGGCTCGGCGACTTCCTCGCCTTCGCCGCGGAGGAGGGGCTCTTCGCGACCTTCCTGACGCCGTCCGCCGCCGCCGGTGAGGGCGAGGGCGACAAGCGCTGGGACACCGCCCGCATCGCCGCCCTCAACGAGATCCTCGGCTTCTACGGCCTCGACTACTGGTACGCCTGGCAGGTGACCATCCTCGGCCTCGGCCCGGTCTGGCAGAGCGACAACGCCGCCGCCCGCGCCCGCGCCGCCGAACTCCTCTCCCAGGGCGAGGTGTTTGCCTTCGGCCTCTCCGAGAAGTCGCACGGCGCCGACATCTACTCCACCGACATGCTGCTCACGCCCGACGGCGACGGCGGCTTCCGCGCCACCGGCTCCAAGTACTACATCGGCAACGGCAACGCCGCCGGGCTCGTCTCGGTCTTCGGCCGCCGCACCGACGTGGAGGGCCCCGACGGCTACGTCTTCTTCGCCGCCGACAGCCGCCACCCGGCGTACCACCTCGTCAAGAACGTCGTCGACTCCTCGAAGTACGTCAGCGAGTTCCGCCTGGAGGAGTACCCGGTCGCCGCCGAGGACGTCCTGCACACCGGCCGCGCCGCCTTCGACGCCGCCCTCAACACCGTCAACGTCGGCAAGTTCAACCTGTGCACCGCCTCGATCGGCATCTGCGAGCACGCGATGTACGAGGCCGTCACCCACGCGCAGAACCGCATCCTGTACGGCCGGCCGGTCACCGTCTTCCCGCACGTGCGGCGCGAGTTGACCGACGCGTACGTCCGGCTCGTCGGCATGAAGCTGTTCAGCGACCGCGCCGTCGACTACTTCCGCACCGCGGGCCCCGACGACCGCCGCTACCTCCTCTTCAACCCGATGACGAAGATGAAGGTGACCACGGAGGGCGAGAAGGTCATCGACCTGATGTGGGACGTCATCGCCGCCAAGGGCTTCGAGAAGGACAACTACTTCGCCGAGGCCGCCGTGGAGATCCGCGGCCTGCCGAAGCTGGAGGGCACGGTCCACGTCAACCTGGCGCTGATCCTGAAGTTCATGCGCAACCACCTCCTCGACCCGGTCGCGTACGAGCCCGTTCCGAGCCGTCTGGACGCGGCCGACGACGCGTTCCTCTTCCGCCAGGGTCCCGCCCGCGGTCTCGGCTCGGTCCGCTTCCACGACTGGCGCCCGGCCTACGACACGTACGCCCACGTGTCCAACGTCGCCCGCTTCCGCGAACAGGCCGACGCGCTCTGCGAGTTCGTGCTCAAGGCCGCCCCCGACGAGGAGCAGAGCCGCGACCTGGACCTGCTCCTCGCCGTCGGCCAGCTCTTCGCGCTCGTCGTCCACGGGCAGCTGGTCCTGGAGCAGGCCGCCCTGACCGGCCTCGACGAGGACGTCCTCGACGAGCTGTTCGCCGTCCTCGTCCGCGACTTCTCCGCGCACGCGGTCGAGCTGCACGGCAAGGACTCCGCGACCGAGCAGCAGCAGCTCTGGGCGCTCGGCGCCGTCCGGCGCCCCGTCGTCGACGAGGCGCGGTCGGAGCGCGTCTGGCAGCGCGTCGAGGCGCTGTCGGGGGCGTACGAGATGACGCCCTGAGCGAGCCCCTGACCGCCCCTGCCCGCCGCCCTCTCCGGGTCGGCGGGCAGGGGCGGTCGCGGTGTCACGGCTTGGGCAGGGTGCAGCCCGCGCGGTTGAGGTCGATCACGTTGCCGGGGCCGATGCAGGGGACGATGATGTACGTCTCCTGGGCGTAGTTGATGCCCTGGCGGACGGTCACGGCGCCGCTCTCGTCGATCTCGCACGGGTTGTTCACGGTGCAGCTCTCACCGTTCTCGTTGCCCGTGTTGTTGACCGCGACGACCTTGCCGGTGGCCGTGTCGATCACGGGCGAGCCGGAGGTGCCGCCGATCGTGTTGCACGCCGAGGTGTAGCGGACCGAGTCCTTCCAGGTCCAGTCGCCCTCCTTCATGCGGTAGACGAAGCCGTCGACGCTGCAGTTGTAGATCCGCTTCCAGTACCCCGAGACCACGCTGATCGACGAACCCTGCACCGGGTGGGCGTCGTTGAGGGTCAGGGCGCTGATGCCGTACGTGCTCTGTATCTGCGCGTACGTCTTGGTCAGCTGGTAGATGGAGATGTCCGTGTCGGTCATCGTGCCGTACGCGATCTTGCTGGCGCGGAGGGTGCCGACGCCGGTGCCGGCCGAGTTGAGCAGCGTGAACGAGCGGGTGGAGCGCTTGTTCATGACGACCTGGCCGGGCGTCGGGAAGCCCGTCTCCAGGCAGTGCCCGTTGGAGAGGACGAGCGCGGGGTCGCTCGGCAGGGAGCTGGGCGTGCGGACGACGGAGCCGGAACAGTTGCTGAGCGCGACCGTTCCCGCGAAGTCGACGGCGGCCACGGCCGGTGCCTGCGCGACCGTCTCCCGGGGTGCGGAGGCCGCGGCCGGGACCGCCGCCGCTCCTGTCAGGAGCAGGGCGAGCAGGGCGCCGGCGAGAGGCTTCTTCATGTGGGGGTTCCCCTCTGAATGACCATGCAACCGAGAATCCTTCGGTTGTCATGTGCATTCTTGGAAGGGAGGTGCCCAAGTGGCAAGAGGGCGTGCGGCGTTGAGGGGAGGCGCGTGTGTCAAGCGGGTCGGCGAGATGATCACTCGTTCGTGAGTTCCGCCGTCGTCCTCGCACGTCAGGCGCAAGGCTGGAAGGAGTGACGTCGACGTTGCGGGGCCGAGGGAGTGGGTGTGACGCGAGAGACGGGATCCCATGGGGGCCTGGACGAGCGGGCGGTGTTATTGGCGGCGGGTCTCGCGGATCTGGCGGTGAGCACGCTGGGGTCGGGACTCGGACTCGTACGGGGGCTGCTGAGGCGCTCGGACGCCGCCGAGGTGGCGGCCGAGGCCGAGCGGGACCTGGAGGCGCGCGGCCGCCTCGTGCTCGACCGGTACATGTCCCCGCCCCCCGCCCACCTGGAGGTCCTCGCCCGGCACGTCCTCGCGCGGCGGGCCGGCGACGGTGGCTGAGCGGTGGGAGTCGGCCGCGTTCAAGGCGCGCGTCGACGAGGTGCTGCGGAGTCATGCCGCCGAAGAGGCCGACCGGTTGACGGCGGTGGACCCGGCGCTCGGCCCGGTGGCGGAGCAGCTGGAGGCGGCGGTCGCGGACGGCAAGCGGCTGCGGGCGGCGTTCTGCTACTGGGGCTGGCGCGCGGTGGGACAGCCCGACAGCGAAGCGCTGGTGCGGGCGGCGGCCTCCATGGAGCTGGTGCACGCGGCCGCCGTCGTGCACGACGACCTGATCGACGACAGTCCGCTGCGGCACGGCCGGCCCACCGCTCACATCGCCCTGCGCGCCGCGTTGGAACACCACCCGCGGGCCGCCGCCGGGGCCAGGTCGCTCGCGATGCTCGTCGGCGACCTGCTCATGTCGCTCGCCGGGCAGCTCTTCGTCACCAGCGGCCTGCCCGCCGCCTACCTCGGCCGGGCCCGCCCGCTCTGGGCGGCGCTCGCCCGGGACCTCGTGGCGGGGGAGTGCCTGGAGATCCTGCACACGGGGGCCGCCCCGGACACGACGGCCTCGCTGAAGATGATCCGCTACAAGACCGCCAAGTACACCGTCGAGCAGCCCCTGCTGATCGGCGGCGCCCTGGCCGGGGCCGGCGGGCGGCTGCGCGAGGGCTACTCCGCGTACGGAGTGCCGCTGGGCGAGGCGTTCCAGCTGAGGGACGACCTGCTGGGCCTGTTCGGCGACCCGGAGACCACCGGGAAGGCCGGCGCCGACGACGTCCGCGGACACCGGCCCACGACCCTGCTCGCGGAGACCTGGCGGCTCGCAGGGGACGAGGACCGCGGGCGGCTGCGCGAACTGCTCGGCCGGCCCGAGTCCGACGGGGCCGCCCTGGAGGCCGTACGCGAGGTGATGCGGCGGCTGAAGGCACCCGACCGTGTCGAGGCCCTGATCGCCGAGCGGGTCGAGGAGGCCCTGCGCGCCCTCGACGAGCTGAACCTGCCCGCGGCCCCCGCCGCCGCGCTCACCGCCCTGGCGCACTCGGCGACGGTCCGCCGTTCCTGAGCACCGAGAGAACGAGGAGCCTTCCCATGACCCTGACCGACGCGTCGATGGACGCCCTGCGGCGGGTCGGCGACGAACTCGCCGACGCCACGGTCGCCACCCTCTTCGAACGCGGGGAGGTGGGCACGTTCAACACCCTCATGCGGTACGTCTCCACCGCGGGCGCCCCGCTCCCGGACGGGCTGCCCGACGTCGCCCGGGAGTACCTCCACGTCACGAGCGCCCCGCCGTCCTGGGTCGACTGGGCGGAGATGGAGAAGGCCCGGCTCTTCTTCATCGACAACAACGTGCACATCTCCACCGCGCTCTCCTTCGCCTCCATGCCCGCCTGCTACCTCGTCCCGCACGTGGCGAAGCTGCTGTCGGCGACGCACGGTCTGAAGTACCCCTCCAAGCGGATGGCGGAGACCGGACAGTTCACGGTCCACCTGATGCAGCCCGACGCCTTCGAGGCCGGCAGCCGCTTCATCCCCGCCGCGCAGAAGGTCCGCCTGCTGCACGCCTCCATCCGGCACCACCTCCGGCGCGAGAACCGCTGGGACGTCGAGGCGGCGGGGGTGCCGATCTGTCAGGAGGACATGATCGGCGGGCAGATGTTCTTCTCGATGCTCGTCCTCGACAGCCTGCACCGCCTCGGCATCCACATGTCCTCCGAGGGGGCCGACGCCTACTACTACGCCTGGCGCGTGGTCGGCGCCATGCTGGGCGTCGACCAGGACGCCGTCCCCAAGACCCTCGAAGAGGCCCGCCGCTTCCTCGACCTGTACATGATCCGGCACATGGGGCCGTCCCCCGAGGGCGTCCAGCTGACCCGGCAGCTGATCGACCTGTACGAGGAGGTCGTCCCCGGCACCTTCTTCGACCCGATCGTCTCCGCGCTCATCCGCTACCTCGTCGGCGACACCTGCGGCGACTGGCTGGACGTCCCCCGCACCCCCTGGGACACCGTCGTGAAGTCCGTCCCCCACCTCCTCGGCGTCCTGGAGACCATCGAGGACCGCTCTCCGCTGGGCGCCTGGGCCCTCGACCGCCTCGGCCACCTCACCACCGTCCTGGAACTCTCCTCCCTCACGCGCGGGCGCGTCATGCACTACGCCATCCCCGAACACCTCAAGAAGGACTACGGCGTCCCGGCCGGACCGCCGCGCACCCACCGCTGGACCCCACCGGCGGCCACCGTCTCGCCGTAACGCCCCCTCACCCCGCTGACCACCGGAAACGAGGGTGAAGAGCACCCCGGAAGCCTGGTAGATTGTTCTCTGTCGCCGCGGGGGAAACCCCGGAACGACAATCACACCTAGTCCGGGTGGCGGAATGGCAGACGCGCTAGCTTGAGGTGCTAGTGCCCTTTATCGGGCGTGGGGGTTCAAGTCCCCCCTCGGACACAAGACATGCACCACGTGGTGGTCGGGATGGATCCCGGCCACCACGTGGCGTTTTCGCGTGTCGTCACAGGGAATCGGGGGTGGCCGATGAGTCCGGGTGATCCGCGCCGTACAGCGGTCGGAGTCCTGCTGCTGATCGCGCTCGTCGGCGGCTGCGCCGGAGCGGCCGAGCCGCCGGCCCGCACGGCGTCGCAGCAGGCGCCGGAGATCGAGAGGGACCGGAAGCCGGTGGAGAGGCGGTTCCCGCAGTTCGGGAACTTCACCGGCGTCGCATGGGCGGCGGCCCCCCTCGGTACGGCGGATTCCCGGGTGCCCGGGCCCACCGACGTACGGATGTCCGGTGTGGTGACCCTCGCGAAGGCGGACGTCCGACGGCTGCTGAAGGAGTACCGCTGGGTGCCCGCCGAGGAGTTGCCGGACGTCCTCGGGAGCGTCGAGCCCCGGGTGCCCGCGGGCGCGGCGTGGCGGACGAGCGAGGCGTTCACCTCGGCGGTCACCGGGGAGGCCTACTCGGCTTCGTTCTTTCTCGATCCCGTGGCGGGGGTGATGGTCTTCGACGCGGTCGATCCGACGGCTGTCGAAGGCTCCTGACCTCGGCCGCGTCCCCGACCGGACGGTCGGACGAAAACCCTTGGACCGCGACAGCGCCCGCGCGGGAGACTCCCTTTGCTCATGTTCGACACGACAGCACAGGGTTGGGTATGGGATCGCCAGAAAAACCTGAAACACCCGAATCGAAAGAGAGTTTGCCGAACAAGGGCTCGGTACTCCTCGCCGTCCGCTTCTACGGACGGGAACTGCTCCGCCTCCGATGGCTGGCCGCTCCCGCCCTGCTGCTGCCGGCGCTCGGCAACATCGGCACCAACTACATCGCCCCCCTGGTCGTCGCCAAGCTCGTCGGCCGCATCGCCGGCGGAGGCGCCGGCGGAGGGCTCGGCCCCCTGATTCCGTACGTCCTCGTCTTCGCCGGCGTCCTGCTGCTCGCGGAGGCCCTGATCCGCCTCGGGCTGCACTGCCTGAACCGCGTCGACGCCCGCGGCATCGAGAACCTGTACGTCATCGGCATGGACGAACTGTTCGCCAAGGACGCCGCGTTCTTCCACGACAACTTCGCGGGATCGCTCACCAAACGGGTCCTCAGCTTCGCCTCCCGCTTCGAGGAGTGCATCGACACCCTGACCTTCTCGGTCATGGGCAACTTCGTGCCGCTGGTGTTCGCCTCGGTGGTGCTCTGGCAGTACGACCCGCTGCTCGTGGTCGGACTCCTGGTCCTCATCACGATCACGGGCGTGTGCGTGGTCCCCCTGATCCGGCGCCGGC
Organism: Streptomyces vietnamensis; assembly: GCF_000830005.1. Lineage (NCBI taxonomy): Bacteria > Bacillati > Actinomycetota > Actinomycetes > Kitasatosporales > Streptomycetaceae > Streptomyces > Streptomyces vietnamensis. The sequence continues at coordinate 7,070,042 of NZ_CP010407.1, forward strand.
AGGCACTCGTCGCCCGGCGCGAACAGGCGATCGCCCGGGTGTCGGGCCACGTCGCCGACAGCCTGACGAACATGGACACCGTCCGCTCCTTCGGCGCCGAGAAGCGCGAGGCCGCCGAGCACCGGTCCCGCGTCGCGGAGTCGCGGAAGCTCACGCTGCGCTCCTGGGACTACGGCAACCTGCGCATCGAGACGCTCATCGCGCCGATGTCCGTCCTGACGAACGTCCTCGGACTCGTCCTCGCCGTCACCCTCGGCGGCGGGGAGCACGGCGTGGAGGCCGTCATCGTCGCCTTCACGTACTACGCCAACGCGACCCGGATCATGTTCGAGTTCAACCAGATCTACCGGCGCCTGGAGAGCTCGATGACGGAGGCCGCGCAGTTCACCGAACTCCTCCTCGACCGGCCGACCGTCCTCGACCCGGAGACCCCGGAACCCCTCCGGCCCGAGGGCGCCGCGGTGCGCTTCGAGAAGGTCACCTTCGCCCACGCGGGCGCGAAGCCGCTCTTCGAGGACCTCGACCTGGACGTGCCCAGCGGCGCGAAGATCGGGTTCGTGGGCCGGTCCGGCGGCGGCAAGACCACCCTCACCCGGCTGCTGCTCCGGATGACGGACATCGACGGCGGCCGGATCACCATCGGCGGCCAGGACATCAGCCGGCTCCGGCAGGCCGAACTGCGCAGCCTGATCGCGTACGTGCCGCAGGACCCCGCGATGTTCCACCGCACCCTGCGGGAGAACATCGCCTTCGCCCGGCCGGACGCCACCGACGCCGAGATCCGGCGCGCGGCCGAGGCGGCGCACGTCACCGAGTTCGTGGACGCCCTCCCCGAAGGCTTCGACACCATGGTCGGCGAGCGCGGCGTGAAGCTGTCCGGCGGCCAGCGCCAGCGGGTCGCCCTCGCCCGGGCGATCCTGCGGGACGCGCCGGTCCTCCTCCTCGACGAGGCGACCAGCGCCCTGGACTCCGAGAGCGAGATGCTCGTGCAGGACGCCCTGTGGCGGCTCATGGACGGGCGGACGGCGCTGGTGGTCGCCCACCGGCTGTCCACGGTGGCCACGATGGACCGGCTCGTCGTCCTCGACCGCGGACGGATCGTCGAGCAGGGCACGCACCAGGAGCTCCTCACCGCCGAGGGCGCCTACGCGAAGCTGTGGCAGCACCAGTCGGGCGGCTTCCTCGACGACACCCCCACGGGGGCCGGCGTGCGCTGACGCCGGCCCCCGCGGGGGTTTTCCACAGGTTGCTCCTGGTCGGGCCGGGGTGTCGGTGCGGACGGATAGGCTTCAGAAATGGTCCTTTCCGACGCCTCTGCCGCTCCTGACGCTCCTGCCGCCCCCGACGACTCCGCCGAGATCTCCGACGCCGCCCGGGTGCTGCACCGCGTCTTCGGCTACAGCTCCTTCCGCGGGGAGCAGCAGGAGATCATCGAGCAGGTCGTCGGCGGCGGCGACGCGCTCGTCCTGATGCCGACCGGCGGCGGCAAATCGCTCTGCTACCAGATCCCGGCCCTGGTCAGAGCGGGTACGGGCGTCGTGATCTCGCCCCTCATCGCCCTGATGCAGGACCAGGTGGACGCGCTCAGGGCGCTCGGGGTGCGGGCCGGATTCCTGAACTCGACACAGGACCCGTACGAGCGGCAGGCCGTCGAGCAGGCGTTCCTCGCGGACGAGCTCGACCTGCTCTACCTGGCCCCCGAGCGGCTCCGCACCGAGGGCACCCAGCGGCTGCTCGACCGGGGCACGGTGTCGCTCTTCGCGATCGACGAGGCGCACTGCGTCGCCCAGTGGGGCCACGACTTCCGGCCCGACTACCTCGCCCTGTCCATGCTGCACGAGCGGTGGCCGAAGGTGCCCCGGATCGCGCTGACGGCGACCGCCACCCCGGCCACCCACGCCGAGATCGCGAAGCGGCTCGGCCTGGAGGAGGCCCGGCACTTCGTCGCCGGCTTCGACCGGCCGAACATCCAGTACCGCATCGTCCCGAAGAACAACCCGATCAAGCAGCTCCTGGAGCTGATCAGGACCGAGCACGACGGGGACGCGGGCGTCGTCTACTGCCTCTCGCGCGCCTCGGTGGAGAAGACGGCGGCCGCCCTCGTGGAGCACGGCATCGACGCCGTCCCGTACCACGCCGGCATGGACGCCCGGACGCGCGCGGCGAACCAGGCCCGCTTCCTGCGGGAGGACGGGGTCGTCGTGGTCGCGACCATCGCCTTCGGCATGGGCATCGACAAGCCGGACGTCCGCTTCGTGGCCCACCTCGACCTGCCGAAGTCGGTCGAGGGCTACTACCAGGAGACCGGCCGCGCGGGCCGCGACGGCGAGCCGGCCACGGCCTGGCTGGCGTACGGCCTCCAGGACGTCGTCCAGCAGCGCAAGATGATCGACGGCTCCGAGGGCGACGAGACGCACCGCCGCTCCCTGGCCATGCACCTGGACGCCATGCTCGCCCTCTGCGAGACGGTCGACTGCCGCCGCGTGCGGCTCCTGGAGTACTTCGGGCAGACCGGCAAGCCGTGCGGCAACTGCGACGCCTGCCTGACGCCGGGCGAGTCCTGGGACGGGACCGTCGCCGCGCAGAAGCTGCTGTCCACGGTGTGGCGGCTGGCCAAGGAGCGGCGCCAGAAGTTCGGCGCCGGCCAGATCATCGACATCCTCCAGGGCAAGAGGACGGCCAAGGTCATCCAGTTCGACCACGACCAGCTGTCGGTGTTCGGCGTCGGCTCGGACCTGGGCACCGCCGAGTGGCGCGGGGTCGTCCGCCAGCTCCTCGCACAGCGGCTGCTCGCGGTGGAGGGCGACTACGGGACGCTCGTGCTCACCGAGGACAGCGGCGAGGTCCTCGGCGGGCGCCGCCAGGTCCCGATGCGCAAGGAGAAGGCGGTCGCCCCCGCCCGCAAGGAGTCCGGGGCCCGCTCCGGCAAGGGCGCCCGCGTACCGGTCGACCTGCCCGCGGCCGCCGTGCCGGTCTTCGAGGCGCTCCGCGCCTGGCGGGCCGCGACGGCGCGCGAGCAGGGCGTGCCGGCGTACGTCGTCTTCCACGACGCCACGCTCCGCGAGATCGCGACCCGCATGCCCGCCACCGTCGAGGAGCTCGGCACCGTCGGCGGCGTCGGCGAGGCCAAGCTCACCAAGTACGCCGAGGGCGTCCTCGACACCCTCGCCCAGACCGGCGGCGCGGGGACCGGCGGTGCGGATCCCGACGGGGCCCCTGCCTCCTCCGCGCCTGCGGCCCCCGCCTCCTCCGCGCCTGCGGCTCCGGCCGCGTCCGCGCCCGCGACCCCTGCCTCCTCCGCGTCCGCGGTCCCGGCGCCTGCCGCCGCCCCGGTCGCCTCCATGCCGTCGGCGCGCAGGGCGGAGCCGGACGTTCCGCCGTTCTACGACGAGGAGCCGCCGTTCGACTTCGACGAGCTCGAACCGCCGTGGGACGAGGACGAGTAGCCCCGGGCACCCCGGGCGCCGGAGGCCGTATCGAGACATTCGATACGGCCTCCGGCCGTTTCCGAGCAGCAGAACAGCGGCGGAACACGGCCGGGGAGCCGTTGGTGGAGGGTCGCAAGTCGCGGCTCCCGGCGGCGCTTTGACCAGCGATGATCTTCGGATGTACGGTTCTCCCGAGTCTCCCGGGGGGCGGCTGGGGTACGCCTCGGACGCGGATGACGACGACGGCACGGGCCGGAGCGCGGTGCGCTTTTCGGCCACTGTTCCAGGGCGCCACTGAACCGCCCCCGCGCGGCGACCAGAACCCCTGAGACCGCGCACGTGAGGAACCCGCCGCCGATGACGAGCAGCCTGCACGGAATCCTGCGGACGGGTACGACACTGGCCGTGGCCGCCGTCGTCCTGACCGGGTGCTCCACCGGACAGCCGCCGGCGGGGTCCGCCGCGTCGGCCGCCGTCACCGTCACGCCGCGCTCCGCCGCCGACCCCTCGACCTGGACCCTGCCCATGCAGGCGTACCGCCCCACCACCGAGCAGACCAGGACCCTCGCCCGCGCCGAGCGGAAGCTGGTCGGCCGGTGCCTCAAGGAGTTCGGGATCGCCTGGAAGCCGGCCCCGGAGCTGCCCGCGATCGGCCCGAGGAACATGCTCGACTGGCGGTACGGCATCCACGACGCCGGGATGTCCGCGAAGTTCGGCTACCAGGTCGACCCGGCCCAACAGGCCCGCTACGACAAGGCGTTGAAGGCTGCCGACACACAGCCGCAGCTCTCCGCCGACGCCCAGCTGGTCCTGGGCGGCACCGACGTCCCCGCCGAGCTCCTGCAGCAGGTCGGCCCCGAGGCACGGCGCGGTTTCTACGGGGGGCGGAAGATCCCCGAGGGCGGCTGCTTCGGCCAGGCCCGCCGGACCCTGGGCGGTTCGGTGCAGGGGGTCTCCCCGCTGGTTCAGCGGCTCACCAACGACTCGTACCCCACGTCCATGGAAGACCCGCTGGTGAAGGCGGCGTTCGCGCGCTGGTCCGCCTGCATGAAGACCAAGGGCTTCACGTACCCGGCACCCATGGCCGCCAACGACGACCCCCGGTTCCGGCCGAGTCCCGGGGGCGCGTCCCGCGTCGAGATCGACACGGCGCTCGCCGACATCGGCTGCCGCGCCACGCACCGGGTCGCCGAGATCTGGCACGAGGCGGAGACCCGGATCCAGCGCGCGTCGATCACGCGCAACGCCACGGCGCTCGCGGCGGACCGCCGCGCCCTCGACAGCAGCCTGCGCAAGGCGGCGGACGTCCTCGCCCGCCCCTGACCCCCTCCTTCCTTTCCTCTGCCGATTCCGTTCCGACGATCACTCTGGAGACCCTCATGCAGACCACCTCGCGCGGCCGCCTGCGCACCGCCCTCGTCGCCGCCGTGATGGGCGCCTCCGCCCTGACCGGCGCGGGCACGGCCCACGCGGAGGGCGACCCCACCGCCTGGATCTCCAGCGACGAGGACACCATCATGTCGATGGAGAAGTGCGCGGCGCACTCGGACCAGTTCCGGTTCCGCCTCTACTACAGCCCCAACTACTCGGGCGCGTGGGTCAACATCGGTCACAACATCTACGACATGCTGGCCCTCAAGATGCCCTACACCCCGGCCCGGCCGCTGTACTTCTGCTCCAACACCGGCTCGGGCAGCGGCCAGGTCGCCGGCAACAACGCCGCCTCCGCCTACAACTGGTACGACGGCTACGTCGGCACGGTGTACTACAGCGCCGGCTACAAGGGCATCTCCGACACGGTCGGCGCCCGCTCCGGCATGTCCACCCTCTGGAACACCCGGAACGACAACCGCTCCATCCAGTTCAGCAGCACCTGGTAGTCGCTCACTCGGGCTGCGGCGTGAGGCGCCGCAGCCCCCTGCGGTCGTAGTAGTGCGTCATGGCGAAGCCGAACGCCAGGGCGAGCACCGTGCCGACCGCGATCATGATCCAGCCGCGGGCGAGACCCGCGTCGGCCCGGGCGTCGAAGTACAGGATGGACCGGACGCCCGAGCTGAGCTGGTGCATCGGCTCGAAGATCCCCAGGAAGCGGTAGAACGCGGGGGTCGCCTCCAGAGGGACGGTCGCCCCGGAGGAGGGGAGGGCCAGGGCGATGAAGATGAACATGGACACGAGCTGACCGATGCCTCCGAAAGCCGCGTTGATGGCCTGGACGCCGAGGCCGACGGCGACCGTCGCGCAGTAGGAGAAGATCCACAGCATCGGGATGTGGTCGGCGTCCATGCCCAGGATCGCGATCGTGGCGACCATGACGAGCGTGGTGGTCAGGAGCGCGATCCCGGCCGTCATCAGCATCTTCAGGACGAGCGTCTGGGTGCGGCTGATGGGGACGGTCGGGTGGCGGGTGTGCCAGGGCCCGAGCTCGCTGTCGGCGTAGCCGAGCGCGGTGTCGACGCCGGCGTTGACCAGGTTTCCGCCGATGAAGCCGCCCAGGACGAGCAGCAGCGTGTAGTAGAAGGCGGTCAGCCCCAGGCCGCTGTGCCGGCCGATCGGATGGCCGATGCGGGTCGTGATCGCGACGGGGTCGGTCAGGAGCAGCCGTGTGGTCGGTACGGCGGTGGTGGTCGCGAGCTGCTTGCCGATGGTCAGCGAGGCCTGGTGTGCCGCGCTCTGGTTGATCTGGGACGCCAGCGAGGAGCCCAGGCTGCCGAGACCGGGATTGGTGAGCACGGTGAGCGTCGGGCGGACCGTCGCCCGGTTCGTGGTCAGCGCGGCGACGGACGCGGTGAAGTCCTTCGGGACGACCAGGGCGCCGAAGACCTTGCCCGAGGCCATCGCGTCCTGCGCCGCCGCGAGGTCGAGGCGGTGCCAGTCGATGGTGGTCCTCGAGGAGCCCACCGAGACGATCTCGTCGGTGATCTGCTTCCCCAGGTTCTCCCGCTGTCCCGGCAGCGGGCCGCCCTGGTCCTCGTTGACCAGGGCGATGGGCAGCTCGTCCAGGTGGTCGTTCGGGCTGAGGATGCCGCCCATGTAGAGGAGCGACAGCAGCAGCGACACCAGGGCGCACAGGATGGTCGGTACGAGCCACAACTTGGCGTGCCGTACGAGCGTGGTGGCACGGACCTGTGGACCGGTGCCGGTGCCGGGGCCGGGGCCGGTGCTGGGCCCGGGCTCGGGCTCGGGCTCGGGTTCCGGGGTGTTCGGGGGGATCGCGGAGGTCATGGGGCCATGGTCGGCGGCCGGAGCCGCGATCCGGGCATTTCGGTCGGCCGTGCGGGTGGGCGTGTCGGACGCACCGCCGGGTCCGCGGGGCGGTCATGCCGGGGGCCGCGCGGCGGGCGCGTCGGGGTTCGTACGGGGCGGGCCGGCGGACGCACCGCTGGTCCCGTTCCGATTGCGGAGGCGTGGGCGCCGGGTTTGAGTGGGGAGGCCCCCTATCGCGTTTCCAGGAGCTGTCATGTCGATGGCGTTCGGTTCACCCTTCGGTTCGTCGGATCCGTTCAGCGACCTGTTCAACCGGTTCTTCGGGATGTCGCCCGCGTCCTCGCCCCCGGCGGTGCAGCGCGTGCCCATCGGACGTCTGCTGACCGAGTCCGCCCACGAACTGCTGAACACGGCCGCGCGCAAGGCCGACGAGGACGGCAGCTCCGACCTCGACACGGAACACCTCCTGTGGGCGGCGACCCAGGTCGAGCCCACCCGCCGGCTCCTCTCCCAGGGCGGGGTGAACCCCGACAAGCTCGCCGAACAGCTCGCCGGGGTCCTTCCCCGGGAGTTCGCCGAACCGTCCGCCGAGCCCGGACTGACCCCGGCGGCCAAGCGGACCCTCGCGACCGCCCACGCCTACTCGCAGGCGGCCGGGGTCTCGTACATCGGCCCGGAGCACATCCTCAGCGCCCTCCTCCGCGACCCCGACTCCGGCGCCTCCCGCTTCCTGCGGGCCGAGGACCTGGACGTGCAGAAGCTGCGCGGCCTCACCGACCAGACGGCCCGCCCGGAGCAGGGCGGCGCCCCCGCCGCCGCGAAGCAGCCGGCCACGACCCTCGACGAGTACGGCCGCGACCTCACGGAGGAGGCGAAGGCGGGCAAGCTCGACCCGGTCGTCGGGCGGGCCGACGAGATCGAGCAGACCATCGAGATCCTCTCCCGGCGCTCCAAGAACAACCCCGTGCTCATCGGCGAGCCCGGCGTCGGCAAGACCGCCATCGTGGAGGGCCTCGCCCAGCGGATCGTCGCGGGCGAGGTGCCGGACACGCTCAAGGACAAGCGGGTCGTCTCCCTCGACCTGTCCGGCATGGTCGCCGGAGCGCAGTACCGCGGGCAGTTCGAGGAACGCCTGAAGAAGGTCATCGAGGACGTCCAGGAGGCCGAGGGCCAGATCATCCTCTTCATCGACGAACTCCACACGGTCGTCGGCGCCGGAGCCACCGGCGAGGGCTCCATGGACGCGGGCAACATGCTCAAGCCCGCCCTCGCCCGAGGCGAACTGCACGTCGTGGGCGCCACCACCATCGACGAGTACCGCAAGCACATCGAGAAGGACGCCGCCCTCGAACGCCGCTTCCAGCCCGTCCTGATCCCGGAGCCGACCGTCGAAGAGACCGTGCTGATCCTCGAAGGACTGCGCGACGCGTACGAGGCCCACCACCAGGTCCGCTTCGCCGACGGCGCCCTCGCGGCGGCGGCCGAACTCTCCGACCGCTACATCAGCGACCGCTTCCTGCCCGACAAGGCCATCGACCTCATGGACCAGGCCGGCGCGCGCGTACGGCTCCGCAGCGGCGGCCGCTCCACCGAGGTCGTCAGCCGCGAGGACAGGCTCGCCAAGCTGGGGCGCGAGAAGGACCAGGCCGTCGCCCGCGAGGACTTCGAGAAGGCCAAGGAACTCAAGGAGCAGATGGCCGAGATCGAGGGCGAGCTCGCCGGGATCGAGGAGCGCCGCGAGGGCGTCGTCTCGGTCACCGCCGCCGACATCGCCGACATCGTCTCCCGCCGTACCGGCATCCCCGTCTCGCAGCTCACCGCCAGCGAGAAGGAGAAGCTCCTCAAGCTGGAGGAGGAGATGCACGCCCGGATCGTCGGCCAGGACGAGGCGGTCACCGCCGTCTCCGAGGCCGTGCGCCGCAACCGGGCGGGCATGGGCGACCCCAACCGGCCCGTCGGCTCCTTCCTCTTCCTCGGTCCCACGGGCGTCGGCAAGACCGAACTCGCCAAGACCCTCGCCGAGCTGCTCTTCGGCGCCGAGGACCGCATGATCCGCTTCGACATGAGCGAGTTCCAGGAGAAGCACACCGTCGCCCGGCTCGTCGGCGCGCCTCCCGGATACGTCGGCTACGAGGAGGCCGGCCAGCTCACCGAGAAGGTCCGCCGCCAGCCGTACAGCGTCGTCCTCTTCGACGAGATCGAGAAGGGGCACCCCGACGTCTTCAACACGCTGCTCCAGATCCTCGACGACGGCCGCCTCACCGACGGACAGGGCCGCACGGTCGACTTCCGCCACTGCGTCGTCATCATGACGTCCAACATCGGCGCCCACCGCATCCTCGCCCACGAGGGCGACGCGGCCGAGCTCAAGGACGAGCTGATGGAGGACCTGCGGGGACGCTTCCTGCCCGAGTTCCTCAACCGCATCGACGACATCATCGTCTTCCACAGCCTCACCGAGGAGGACCTGTCGGAGATCGTCGACCACCTCCTCGACCGCAGCAAGCACCGCGTCCACGCGCAGGGCATGACCCTGGAGGTCACCGAGGCGGCGAAGAAGCTCCTCGTCGCCCACGGCTACCAGCCGGCGTTCGGCGCCCGGCCGCTGCGCCGCACGATCCAGACGGAGCTCGACAACCGCGTCGCCTCCCTGCTGCTCGGCGGCGAGGCCGACCCCGGCGACACGATCGTCGCGGACGTCATCGAGGACTCGCTGCACTGCACGGTCCGCAAGCCCGAGGCCGTGGGGAGCGGCGCCACGGCGGCCTGACGGCCGCCGCACACGAGCAGGGCACGGGGCCGTCCCGAGCGGCCCCGTGCCCGTACGCCGTACGTCACTGCGGTACGGAGTCTCCCGGGAGCCGGTCCAGGGCGGCGGCGACATCGGTGCGGCCCGCGACCTCCCTGAGCGCGCGGGCCGTCACGGACTCCGGCTCCCGGACGACCGTCACCAGGCCGACCGGCACCGACCGCGCCGGCTCGGCCATCGGCACCGCCCGCATGCCGTGCGGCACCCCGAAGACGTGCAGCCAGGTGTGCGGCACGATGCTCGCCCACCGGCCGGTCCGCACATGGGCGAAGAGCGACGCCACCGAGTCCGTCTCGACCCGCGGCGAGGGCCGCACCCCCACCTCCGCGAACACCTCGTCGAGCACCTGGCGCCCCTGCATGGTCCCGGTCAGCAGGCAGAGCGGCAGCCGCGAGGCCTCCTCCCAGGTCGCCGAGGTCCGCTGCGGCAGGGCGTCGGCGGTGCCGGTGAGGAGCACGTACCGCTCCTCGTACAGCGGCACCGCCTGGAAGTGGTCCGCGAGACCCTTGTGCAGATACGTCACCCCGGCGTCGATCTCGAAGTTCCGCAGCTGCCGCAGGACGTCCTCCGACCGGAGGTCCGCCGCCACCTCCACGGTCACCAGCGGGTGCGCCAGGCAGAACGGCGCCGTGAGCAGGGCGACCGCGCCGGACGCCGTCGGCACCGCGCCGATCCGGATCCGGCCGCTCAGACCCGTACGCAGGGCACCGACCTCGCTCTTCAGGGCGTCACGGTCGGCAAGGAGACGCTGCGCCCACACCACGATCCGCTCGCCCTCGGGCGTGAGGCCCTCGTAGCGGCGGCCGCGCAGCACCAGCGGGACGTCGAGCTCGTCCTCCAGCTTCCGGATCGCCTCCGACAGGGCGGGCTGGGAGACGTGGCAGGCCTGGGCGGCGCGGGCGAAGTGACGCTCCCGCGAGAGGGCCACCAGGTACTCGAGTTGACGGAACAGCACCCCACGGGTCTACCGGACCGCCCACCGGAACGCCAATCGGCGCCGCCGTCACTCCACGGCCGCGAGACCGGCCTCCAGACGGTCCTCGCCGCAGTACACGTTCATCGACGTCCCGCGCAGGAAGCCGACCAGCGTCAGACCGCTCTCCGCGGCGAGGTCCACGGCGAGCGAGGAGGGCGCGGACACGGCGGCGAGCATCGGGATGCCGGCCATCACCGCCTTCTGCACCAGCTCGAAGGAGGCCCGCCCGCTCACCATCAGCACCGTCCCGCGCAGCGGAAGCAGCCCCGACCGCAGGGCGTGCCCGACGACCTTGTCCACGGCGTTGTGCCGGCCGACGTCCTCCCGCAGGCACAGCAGCTCGCCCCCGGCCGAGAAGAGACCGGCCGCGTGCAGCCCGCCGGTGCTGTCGAAGACCTTCTGCGCCGCCCGCAGCCGGTCGGGAAGCGCCGTCAGCACCTCGGGCCCGACGCGCAGCGGGTCCTCGGCGACGGACCAGGCGGCCGTGGTCCGCACCGCGTCCAGGCTCGCCTTGCCGCACAGACCGCACGAGGAGGTCGTGTAGAAGTTCCGCTCCAGGGACGCGTCGGGGGCGGCCACACCGGGCGCGAGGACGACGTCCACCACGTTGTACGTGTTGCCGCCGTCGGACGTGGCGCCCGCGCAGTACCGGATCCCGGCCACGTCCCCGGCGGCGTGCACCACGCCCTCGCTCACCAGGAACCCGGCCGCCAGGTCGAAGTCGTCGCCCGGGGTGCGCATCGTCACGGTCAGCGGGCGCCCGCCGACCCGGATCTCCATCGGCTCCTCGGCGGCCAGCGTGTCGGGGCGGTAGCCGGACTCGCCCTCCCGGACGCGCAGGACGCGCCGACGCCGGGTCACGCGTCCCACGAGGTGCTCCCCGCGTCGCTCCGTACGGCGGCCGCCGTCTCGGTCACGGAGGCGCGGGTCTGCTCCGGTACGGAGGCACCGGCCTGCTCCGGCACGGAGGGGCGGACCGGCTCCAGGCGGACCACCACGCCCTTGGACGTCGGGCAGTTGCTGATGTCGGCGACGCTGTCCAGCGGCACCAGGACGTTCGTCTCGGGGTAGTAGGCCGCGGCGGAACCCCGGCTCGCGGGGTACGCGACCGTCCGGAAGCCCTCCGCGCGCCGCTCCCGCCCGTCGTGCCAGACGCTCACCAGGTCCACGAGCTGGCGGTCCTCGAGGCCGAGGGCGTCGAGGTCGGCCGGGTTGACGAGGACGACCCGGCGGGCGTCGTGGATGCCCCGGTAGCGGTCGTTGGGGGCGTACCAGACGGTGTTCCACTGGTCGTGCGAGCGCAGGGTCTGCAGCAGCAGGTGCCCCTCGGGGACGTGCGGCATCGTGAACGCGTTGCGGGTGAAGACGGCCTTGCCGCTCGGGGTGGGGAAGACCTCGCTGTTCACCGGGTTGGGCAGGTGGAAGCCGCCCGGCCGGGCCACCCGCGCGTTGAAGTCCTCGAAGCCGGGCACGACCCGGGAGATCCGGTCCCGGACGGTGCCGTAGTCGCGCTCGAACTCCTCCCAGGGGACGTCCGGTTCGTCGCCGAGGGTCCGGCGCGCGAGCCGCGCGACGATCGCGACCTCGCTGAGCAGGTCGGGGGAGGCCGGCGGCAGCTTCCCCCGGGAGGCGTGGACGTCGCTCATGGAGTCCTCGACGGTGACGAACTGCTCGACGCCGCCCTGCACGTCCCGGTCGCTGCGGCCGAGGGTGGGCAGGATCAGGGCGGTGCCGCCGCAGACCGTGTGGGAGCGGTTGAGCTTGGTGGAGACGTGCGCGGTGAGCCGGCAGCTCCGCATCGCCTCCTCGGTGACCGTGCTGTCGGGGGTGGCCCGGACGAAGTTCCCGGCGACGCCCAGGAAGACCTTCGCGCGCCCCTCGTGCATGGCGCGGATGCCGTTCACCGCGTCCAGGCCGTGGTGGGCGGGCGGGGTGAAGCCGAACTCGCGCCCCAGGGCGTCGAGGAACCTCTGCGGCATCCGCTCCCACACGCCCATCGTGCGGTCGCCCTGCACGTTGCTGTGGCCGCGCACCGGGCAGACGCCCGCGCCGGGCCTGCCGATGTTGCCGCGCGCCATCAGGAAGTTGACGATCTCGCGGATCGTGGGCACGCCGTGCTTGTGCTGGGTGACGCCCATCGCCCAGCACACGATGACCTTCTCGCTCGCGAGGACCCGCTCGAAGAGCGTCTGGATCTCCTCGCGGGACAGGCCCGTCGCCGTGAGGACGTCCTCCCACGAGACCTGCCGCGCGTGCTCGGCGAACTCGGTGAAGCCGATCGTGTTCCGCTCGATGAAGCCGCGGTCGAGGACCGTGCCCGGAGCGGCCTCCTCGGCCTCCAGGAGCAGCCGGTTCAGGGCCTGGAAGAGGGCGAGGTCGCCGCCGGCGCGGATGTGCAGGAACTGGTCGGCGATCGGCGTGCCGCGGCCGATGATCCCGCGGGCCTTCTGCGGGTGCTTGAAGCGCATGAGCCCGGCCTCGGGCAGCGTGTTGACGGCCACGACCTGCCCGCCGTTCCGCTTGGTCTCCTCCAGGGCCGACAGCATCCGGGGATGGTTGGTGCCCGGGTTCTGCCCCACGACGAACACCAGGTCGGAGTGGTGGATGTCGTCCAGGGAGACGCTGCCCTTGCCGATGCCCAGCGTCTCCGACAGCGCGGAACCGCTGGACTCGTGGCACATGTTGGAGCAGTCCGGCAGATTGTTCGTGCCGTACGCGCGCGCGAAGAGCTGGAGGAGGAACGCGGCCTCGTTGTTCAGCCGGCCGGAGACGTAGAAGAGGGCCTCGTCGGGGGAGTCGAGCGCCTTGAGTTCGTCGGCGAGCAGACCGAGCGCCTCGTCCCAGCCGATCGGCTCGTAATGCGTCGCACCGGGCCGCTTCACCATCGGCTCGGTGAGCCGGCCCTGCTGGTTGAGCCAGTAGTCGGACATGCCGTCGAGCTCCGCGATCGAGTGCTCGCGGAAGAAGTCCCGGGTGACGCGCCGCGAGGTGGCCTCGTCGTTGATGTGCTTGGCGCCGTTCTCGCAGTACTCGTTCATGTGCCGCTTGCCCGGCGCGGGCTCCGGCCAGGCGCAGCCCGGGCAGTCGATGCCCTTCGGTTGGTTGATGTTCAGCAGCGTCAGCGCGGTGCGCCTCGGGGACGTCTGGCCCAGGGAGTACTCCAGCGCGTGCGTCACGGCGGGCAGTCCCGTCGCCCAGGTCTTCGGCGGGGTGACCTTCAGATCGTCGACCGGGTCCTCGATGGCGCTCATGCTCTGCTCCGCCTCATTTCCTCGCGAATATCGGATTCTCGCCGCAGAGCAGATTCGACCCCTTTCGGAGCAAAGTCAAAGAGATGTTCTCGATGAGCTGATAGGTGCGGCCTATCGCTCGCTTCCCTGCGGATTCCTGTGGCAGATAAGCGATATGGATCGTGCCATCGGTATTACCTCTTTGACTTGTGCAGAGAATTCGCCGAGGGTGATCAGGTCATGAATTCCTGTTCGCACCCCGCCCCGCTGACGGACCGATTCGGCCGGGTCCACACGGACCTGCGGGTCTCGCTCACCGACCGCTGCAACCTGCGCTGCGCGTACTGCATGCCCGCCGAGGGCCTCGACTGGTTGCCCCGGCCCGAGCTGCTCACCGACGACGAGGTGGTACGCCTCGTCCGCGTCGCCGTCGAACGCCTGGGCATCACCGCGGTACGGCTGACCGGAGGCGAACCGCTCCTCCGCCGCGGCCTGCCCGGACTCGTCGCCCGCCTCCACGCCCTGGAACCCGCCCCCGAACTGTCCCTCACCACCAACGGCGTAGGCCTGGAGCGGAGCGCCGCCGCCCTGCGCGAGGCCGGCCTCGACCGGGTCAACGTCAGCCTCGACACCCTGCGCCCGGAGCGGTTCGCCGAGATCACCCGGCGCGACCGGCTCGCCGACGTCCTGGCCGGACTGCGCGCCGCGCGCGCCGCGGGCCTCGCCCCGGTCAAGGTCAACGCGGTCCCGGTCCACGGGGTCAACGACGACGAGATCGCCGACCTGGCCGCGTTCGGCGCGGAGCACGGCTACGTGGTGCGGTTCATCGAGTCGATGCCGCTCGACGCGCAGGGCGCCTGGGACCGCGACCGCATGGTCACCGCCGAGGAGATCCTGCACCGCCTCGGCGAGCGCTTCGACCTGGTCCCCGCCGACCGGCGGGACAACGCCCCCGCCGAGGAGTGGCGGATCGCCGGCACGGACGCCGTGGTCGGAGTCATCGCCAGCGTCACCCGCCCCTTCTGCGGCGGCTGCGACCGGGTGCGGCTCACCGCCGACGGCCAGCTGCGCACCTGCCTGTTCGCCACCGAGGAGTCCGACCTGCGGGCCCTGCTGCGCGGCGGCGCCGACGACGCGGCCCTCGAAGCCGCCTGGCGGAGCGCGATCGGCGGCAAGGGCCCCGGGCACGCCATCGGCGGCCCGGACTTCCGCCGCCCGGAACGGCCGATGTCGGCCATCGGAGGCTGAACGGATGAGTACGGCACCCATGAACCGGATGAAGCCGTCCCCCATGGAACGGAGGAGCCCGTCCCCCGTGGAGCGGATGAGTCCGTCCCCCACGGAACGGACGAGCACGTCACCCGGGAACGGCCGCACGGCGCCCCCCGGGTGCGGCGACCCGGCGCGCCCCGCCCTCGCGTGGGAGCGGGCCAGGGACCTCGCCCGGGACAGCGCCGGGCCACCGCTGCCCGCCGTCACCCGGGACCTCCCCGACGCCCTCGGCCACGCCCTCGCCGCACCCCTGAGGGCGCTCACCGACCTGCCGCCCTTCGACACCTCCGCGATGGACGGCTGGGCCGTGGCGGGACCCGGACCGTGGCGACCGCGCGACGACGGCGTCCTGGCGGGGGAGGAGCCCGGACCGCTGGGCCCCGGCACCGCCGTACGCATCGCCACCGGCGCCCCCGTACCGGCGGGGGCGAGCGCGGTGCTCCGGCGGGAACACGGGGAGATCGAGGAGGGGACCGGTCTGCTGCTCGACCGCTCGGAAGGGCAGATCGCCCCCGGGCGGGACGTCCGGCCCAGAGGGCAGGAGTGCAGGGCGGACGACGTCCTGCTGCCCGTCGGCACGACCGTGACCGCGCGCGTGCTCGGGCTCGCGGCCGCCGCCGGGTACGACCGCCTCGCGGTGCACCGCCGGCCCGTCGTGGAACTCCTCGTGCTCGGCGACGAGTTGCTGGAGTCCGGCGTGCCCCGGCACGGCCGGGTCCGGGACGCCCTCGGCCCGCTCCTCGCGCCCTGGCTGCGCGGTTGCGGTGCGGAGGTCACCGGCCGCCGCCGCGTCCCGGACGACCTGGCACTGCTGCGCGCGGCCGTATGGGACTCCACCGCCGACGTCGTCGTCACCACCGGCAGCACCGCCGCAGGACCGGTGGACTTCCTGCACGCCGCCCTCGCCGAGCTCGGCGCCCGCCTCCTCGTCGACTCCGTCGCCGTCAGGCCCGGCCACCCGATGCTCCTCGCCGAGCTGCCGCCGGCCGCCGACGGCCGGCCCCGCCACCTGGTGGGCCTGCCCGGCAACCCGCTGGCCGCCGTCGCCGGCACGGTCACCCTCGCCGTACCCCTGCTGCGAGGCCTCGGCGGGCACAGGGACCCCGAACCGCCCCGTACCGTCGCCGCCGCCGCGCTGCCCCGGCACCCACGGGACACCCGGCTGCTTCCCGTACGCCGCACGGAACAGGGAGCGGAGCCGCTGCCGTTCGACGGCCCCGCGATGCTGCGGGGTCTCGCGTGCGCCGACGGCCTCGCCGTCGTCCCGCCCGGCGGGGTGGCCGCGGGGGCGACCGTGGAGGTCATCGACCTGCCCCCGGACGGCTGACCCCCTGTCCATCCCGAGTCCCCGCCCCCACTCCGTCAGGACCCGACCATGACGCACCCCGACCCGCTCCGGCTCCTCGCCGTACGCGACACCCCGCTCTCCCTCGACGAGGTGTACGCGGCGGTGGGCGACGCCGCCGCCGGAGGCACCGCCCTCTTCGTCAGCACCGTGCGCGACCACGACGCCGGGAAGCCGGTGACCTCCCTGGCGTACTCCGCCCACCCCGGCGCCGAGGCCGAGTTGCGCCGCGTCGCCGAGCAGGTCGCCGCCGACTTCCCCGTCCGCGCCCTCGCCGCC
This sequence comes from Streptomyces vietnamensis, assembly GCF_000830005.1. NCBI lineage: Bacteria > Bacillati > Actinomycetota > Actinomycetes > Kitasatosporales > Streptomycetaceae > Streptomyces > Streptomyces vietnamensis. The sequence goes on from NZ_CP010407.1 coordinate 7,086,585, forward strand.
GTCCACCGCACCGGCCTGCTCGCCGTGGGCGAGATCGCCGTCGTCGCGGCCGTCTCCTGCGCGCACCGCGCGGAGGCCTTCGCCGCCTGCCGACGGCTGGTCGACGACCTCAAGCACCAGGTGCCGATCTGGAAGCACCAGCTGTTCGCGGACGGTGCCGAGGAGTGGGTCGGCGCGTGCTGACCGGCCCGCGGCGCGCGGCCGCCCGCCTGGGGAGCGCGCTCTCCCCGAGGGGCGCGCTCGCCCTGCAGAGCGTGGACGGCGCCCTGTCCTTCGCCCTGCGCGCCGCACTCGCCATGGCGCTGCCCGCGCTGCCGATGGCGCTCGCCGGGCGGGCCGACCAGGCCGTCTACACGATGCTGGGCTCCTTCACCACCACCTTCGGCCGCAACCTGCCCTACGCGCGCCGCGCCCGCGTGCTCGCCGTCGTCGCCGTGGCGATGACCGCCTGCGTGGGCTGCGGCGCGGCGCTCGCCGCCTGGGCCCATCCCCGGGACGGGGGAGCGGGCGCCGCCGTGACCGTCGCGGCCACGGCCCTGGTGGCCGGACTCGCGAAGTTCGCCTGCGACGCGGCCCGGCTGAGCGGGCTCGGCGCGGTGCTGCTGCTGTTCTCCTTCGCGGTGGCGGCCAACGGCGCCTCGACCCCCGCCGACGTCCTGCCCCAGGCCGGCCTGGCCGCCTGCGGCGCGGCCGTCGCCTGGATCCTCGCCGTGGCGGGCCGGTTCGTGCACCCGGACCGCCCGCAGCGGCTCGCCGTCGCCGCGGCCCTGCGCGAGCTCGCCGACCTGTGGGACGCGGCCGACACGAGGGACCGCACCCGCCTACGGCACCGGGCGACCGCCGCCGTCCTCCAGGCGTACCGCACGCTCGGCGTCCTGCCCCCTTCGGGCACCGAGTGGCGCGGCCGGGGCGACACCTGCGTCCGCCTCACCGACCTCTCCTGGTCGCTGCTCGTCGGCTCCGCCCGCCGCCCGCCCAGCGACCCCACCGGCCTGGCCCGCACCCTGCGCCGCCAGGCCAAGCTGCTCGCCGGCCGCCGCCGGCGGGCCCCGCGGCTCCTGCCCGAGCTGGCGCTCCCGGTCCTGATCGCCCAGGCCGGCATGCTCGCCCGCCCAGGGCCAGGGCCCGGCACCGGAGTCCCCGGCCCCGGGCCGGTCCCGGTCGATCCGACCACCCTGCGCGCCACCGAACTCCGGGCCGCCGCCCTGGTGGCCGGACCGGCCCACGGCCGCGCGGCCGTCCTCCTCGTGCCCGCCCTGCGGATGGTCCTCGGCACCGGCGTCGCGGGCGGGGCGGCCCTCCTCCTCGGCCTCGGGCACGGCTACTGGGCGGCGATCTCCGCCGCCGCCGTCCTCCACTCGGTCAACGTGCGGACGGCGGCCCAGCGGGCCGTGCAGCGCACCCTGGGCACGGTCGCGGGCCTCTTCCTCGCCCTCGGCGTCCTCGCCCTGGGCCCCGAGCCGGTGACGCTCGTCCTCGTGATCGTGCTGTTCGAGTTCCTCCTGGAGTACGTCGTCGCCCGCAACTACGGTCTCGGCGTCGTCTTCCTCACCCCGCTCGCGCTGCTCCTGACCGATCTGGCCGCGCCCTCGGCGGCCGAGGCCCTCGTGCAGGACCGGGCGCTGGGCAGCGTGCTCGGGATCGCGATCGCACTGGGCTGCGCCCTGATGGTGGTCCACGACCGGGCGGCGGTACGGGCGGAGCGCGCGCTCGCCGCCTGCACGGCGGCCTCGGAGCGGGCCGAACGCGCCCTGGAGGAGGGCGACGTCCGGGCGTTCCCGCTCGTGCAGACGCGCCTCGCGGCGGCCGCGGTGGAGCTGCGCGAGGCCGACGACGCCGCGGCGGGCGAGCTCTGGCAGGCGGAGATCGACCCCACCGAGCTCGCCGCCGCCGAACGGCGCGCGTACCTCCTCCTGGACCGGCTGGTCCGCAACGGGTGACGGAACGTCAGGAGGCGGGCGCGATCGTCACCTTGACGTGCTTCATGATCGGCTGGTCGCTCTGGGTGCTGTAGTCGCCCAGGGCGCACAGCACGTTCATCTCCGGCATGTAGCCGGCGGCGCAGCCGCGCGGGATGTCGTACGGCACGGCCAGATAGCCCTTCAGGTACCGCTCGCTGCCGTCCTTCGCGGTGCTCGTGATGTCGACCGGACCCATGTCGGCGATCCCGCGCTCGCGCATGTCCGCCCGGTTCATGAAGACCAGCGTGCGGCAGTTCTTGATGCCCCGGTAGCGGTCGTCGTCCGAGTAGATGGTGGTGTTCCACTGGTCGTGGGAGCGCATGGTGCCGAGCGCCAGGGTGCCGGCGGCGGGCACCACGTCGGGCAGTTCGGCGCTGGAGAACTCGGCGCGCCCGGACGGGGTGAGGAAGACCAGTTCGCGGGCGGGCTGCTTGATGCGGAAGCCGAGCGGCAGCCGTACCCGCCGGTTGAAGTCCTCGAAGCCGTCGAGCGCGCGGGCCATGGTGTCCCGGATGCGGTCGTAGTCCTCGACGTACCACTCCCAGGGCGTGGCGCTGTCGGGCAGCGCGGCGCGCGCCATGCCGGCGATGATGGCCGGTTCGGAGAGCAGGTGCGGCGAGGCGGGCTTCTTCATGCCGATGGACAGGTGCACCATGCTCATCGAGTCCTCGACCGAGGTGCTCTGGATGCCCTTGCGCTGGTGGTCCTTCTCGGTCCGGCCGAGGCAGGGCAGGATGAGCGCCTGGCGGCCGTGCACGATGTGGCTGCGGTTCAGCTTGGTGCTGACCTGGACGGTGAGCTCGCAGTTGCGCAGTGCCGCGTAGGTGTACGGGGTGTCGGGGGCGGCGAGCGCGAAGTTGCCGCCCATGCCGACGAAGACCTTGATGTCGCCGTCGTGCATGGCCTTGATGCTGTTGACGGTGTCCTTGCCGTGCGCGCGGGGCGGATCGATCCCGCAGACCTCGGCGAGCCGGTCGAGGAACTCCTCGCCGGGACGGTGGTCGATGCCGCAGGTGCGGTTGCCCTGGACGTTGCTGTGGCCGCGTACGGGGGAGGGGCCCGCGCCCTCCCGGCCGAGGTTGCCGCGGAGCAGCAGCAGGTTGACGATCTCCCGGACGGTGTCGACGCCGTGCTCGTGCTGGGTGATGCCGAGGCACCAGCTGACGATGGAGCGGTCGGCCTCCCCGTACACCCGTGCGGCCTTGAGGATGTCGTCCCTGCTCAGCCCGGACTGCCGTTCCAGCTCCTCCCACGGCGTGGCCTCGCACAGGGCGCGGTACTCCTCGAAGCCGGAGGTGTGCCGCTCGACGAACTCCCGGTCCAGGGCCTTCGGGTCGGTCGACGACTGCTCCAGGATCGCCTTCGCCATGCCCCGTACGAGCGCCATGTCGCCGCCGATGCGCGGCTGGAGGTTGAGCGTGCTGGTCTTCGTCGTCTTGAACAGGGCCATGTCCGTGAAGTCGTGCGGGACGATGGTCCGGGTGGCGGCGGCCTCGACGAGCGGGTTGACGTGCACGATCTGGGCGCCGCGGTCGTGGGCCTCGGCGAGGGCGGTGAGCATCCGGGGCGCGTTCGAGGCGGCGTTGACGCCGAAGATGAACAGCGCGTCCGCGGTCTCCCAGTCCTGGAGGTCGACCGTGCCCTTGCCGGTGCCCAGGGAGGCCTGGAGGGCGCGGCCACTGGCCTCGTGGCACATGTTGGAGCAGTCGGGCAGGTTGTTGGTGCCCAGCTCGCGGGCCATCAGCTGGTAGAGGAAGGTGGCCTCGTTGCCGAGCCGGCCCGAGGTGTAGAACGTGGCCCGGTTCGGGTCGTCGAGGCCGCGCAGGGTGCGGCCGACGAGCGCGAAGGCCTCCTTCCAGCTGATCGGGACGTAGTGGTCCGACTCCGCGTCGTAGACCATCGGCTCGGTGAGGCGGCCCTCGTTCTCCAGGTCGTAGTCGCTCCACCCGGCGAGCTCGGTCACCGAGTGGGCGGCGAAGAACTCGCGCCCGACCCGCTTGCGGGTCATCTCCCAGGTGACGTGCTTGATGCCGTTCTCGCAGATGTCCAGGTGGAGGCCCTTGGTGTCGTCGGGCCAGGCGCAGCCGGGACAGTCGAAGCCGGTGTTCTCGTGGTTCATCCGCATGATCGCGCGCGGTCCGTCGACGAGCGCGCCCTCGCGCACGAGGAAGTTCGTCACGCTCTTCGCGGCGCCCCAGCCGGCGGCCGGGTGGTGGTACGGACGGAACTCGGGGTCGCCCTCGGGGGTCGGTCCCACCCGGGGTTCCCGCTCGTCCTGGGCGGTGGTCTCGTCCTGGTCGGTGCTCAAGGCGTTTCACCCTCTCGCCCTGCGGACGCATGGGCATGGTGGGACATGAGGACCCCTTCGGGCAGGCTAAACCCGCTGTTCGGCGCCTGCCACTCAACGGCGGAGGGGCCTGCCACTCAACGGCGGAGCCTGCCGCTCAACGGCGGAGACGCCTGCCGCTCAACGGTGGAGGGGCCCGCGTCGGGCTGCGTGCCCGATCATGCCCACCTACGCTGACGCTGTCCCTTTCGTGCTGTTTTCCGTCGTGCTGTTTTCCGTGGGAGCGCCATGGTCGTACCCCAGTCCGTCGTCGCCCCGCCCTCGCGTGCGGCCGTCTTCCTGGTGGCCACCGTCAACCCGGGCGGCGAGACCGTGGTGCGGGAGGCGCTCCAGGACCTGACGGGACTGACCCGTTCGGTGGCGTTCCGTGCCCCCGACGCGTACCTCACCTGCGTCGCCGGCATCGGCTCCGAGGGATGGGACCGGCTCGTCGGCGGTCCCCGCCCCCGCGAGCTGCACCCCTTCCCGCCCCTGCGGGGCCCCCGCCACCGCGCCCCGGCCACCCCCGGCGACCTGCTCTTCCACCTGCGGGCCCGGCGCCTGGACCTGTGCTTCGAACTGGCCCGGCACATCGTGGCCGCCCTGGGCGGCGCGGTGACCGTCGTCGACGAGGTGCACGGCTTCGCGTACTTCGACGACCGCGACCTGCTCGGTTTCGTCGACGGCAGCGAGAACCCCGAGGGCGTGACGGCCGCCGACGCGGTCCACATCGGCGACGAGGACCCGGACTTCCGGGGCGGCAGCTATGTCGTCGTGCAGAAGTACGTGCACGACATGGCGGCCTGGGACGCGCTCACCGTCGAGCAGCAGGAGCACGTCATCGGGCGCGGCAAAGGCTCCAACATCGAACTGTCCGACGACGTCAAGCCCGCGGACTCGCACGTCGCCCTGAACACGATCACCGACGAGAACGGCGTCCAGCAGCAGATCTTCCGCGCGAACATGCCCTTCGGGCAGATCGGCAGCGGCGAGTTCGGCACCTACTTCATCGGCTACGCGCGCACCCCCGCCGTCACCGAGCGGATGCTCCGCAACATGTTCCTCGGAGACCCGCCCGGCACCACCGACCGCATCCTCGACTTCTCCCGGGCCGTGACCGGCGGCCTCTTCTTCGTGCCGAGCGCCGACCTCCTCGACGACCTCCCCGCCCCCTCGGCCGCCGCGGCGCCCGGGGAGTCCCTGGGCATCGGCAGCCTGAAAGGAGCGCAAGCCCCATGACGTCCCCCGAGTCCACCAGCAACCTCCACCGCGAACTCGCCCCGATCACCGCCGCAGCGTGGGCCGAGATCGAGGAGGAGGCCCGCCGCACCTTCCGCCGCAACGTCGCCGGCCGCCGCGTCGTCGACGTCCCCGACCCGGCCGGGCCGGAGCTCTCCGCCGTCGGCACCGGCCACCTCTCCGACCTGACGGCGCCCGCACCCGGCGTCACGGCACGGCTCCGCGAGGCCCGGCCCCTCGTCGAGCTCAGGGTGCCGTTCACCGTCGACCGGGCCGCCGTCGACGACGTCGAGCGCGGCTCGAAGGACTCCGACTGGCAGCCCGTCAAGGACGCGGCCCGCGTCCTGGCGCTCATCGAGGACCGCATGGTCTTCGAGGGGTACGAGGCCGCCGGGGTCGAAGGGCTGCGCGCCCGCAGCTCCAACGCGGTGCTGCGGCTGCCCACCGAACCCCGCGACTACCCCGACGCCGTCAGCCGGGCCCTCACCGCCCTGCGGCTCGCCGGCGTCGACGGCCCGTACGCGCTGCTGCTCGGCGCCGACCAGTACCGGGCCGTCAGCGAGACCTCCGACCACGGCTATCCGATCGCGGCCCACCTCGCCCGGATGCTCGACGGCTCCCCGATCTGGGCGCCCGCCCTCGACGGCGGCTTCGTCCTCTCCACCCGGGGCGGCGACTTCGAACTGCGCATCGGCCAGGACGTGGCGATCGGCTACACCTCGCACGACGCGACCGGCGTCGAGCTGTACCTCCAGGAGACCCTGACGTTCCTCACGTACACGGACGAGGCCGTCGTCGTCCTGGAGCCCTGAGCCGTGGCCCGACGGCTGTCCGGCGCCGTGCCCCGGCTCGCCGCCTCGGCGCTCGCCGGCGCGGCGACCGGCGCCCTCGTCGCCGCCCTCGCCCACCACGCGCCCCTGGGCGTCCTCGCCGGGATCGCCACGGCCGAGACCCTCTTCGTCGTCACCGGCTGGCTCGTCCTGTGGCCCATGGACGCCACCACGACCCACCGCAACGTCCGGCGCGAGGAGTTCCGGCCCGTCGTCGAGGAACTCGTCGTCGTCGCGACCTCCCTGTGCGGGCTCGTCGGCATCGTCGTCCTGCTCCTGGTGGGCAAGAAGACCGACCTGAGCCACGCGGCGGCCGCGACGGCGCTCTGCGGCGTCTTCATGGCCTGGGCGGCGCTCCACCTGATGTACGCCACCCGATACGCGTACCTCTACTACGCCCTGAAACCCGGCGGCGGGATCGACTTCAACTCCCCGTCCCCGCCGCGGTACAGCGACTTCCTCTACTTCAGCTTCAACCTCGGCATGACCTACCAGGTCTCCGACACGAACGTCTCCAGCCCCACGGTCCGCTCGGTCGTCCTGCGGCACTGCCTGCTGTCGTACGTCTTCGGGGCGAGCATCCTGGCCACCACCATCAACCTGGTCTCCGGCATCGTCACGGGCGGCTGAGCCGTGCCCTGCGGACGTTCAGCGCCGCCACCACGGCTCGCGTACGTAGCGGCTCTCCTCGCTCGTGCACCCGAGGCCGTCGGAGATCTGCTCCGAGTCCAGGTTCCAGCCGACGACGCCGTTGCCCTTGCGGCTCAGCTCGATCAGACGGTCGCTCTCCGTCCGTGTGCCGTACGTGACCCGGCACTCGACGATCGACGTCCACGCCTGCCCGTCGAGCGCCGAGACGAACGCCAGGAACGGCAGTACGAGCACCGTCAGGGACAGCGCCACCCACTGCTCCACACCGGCGGCCCGGCGCAGCCAGGAGGGCGGCCGGTAGCCGGGGTCGTGATGGGCCTGCTCCTGGCCGTGCCGGTGGTGCGGCCGGCGCCGGCCCGTGCGGTACTCCACGACCACGCCCTGCCGCAGCGCGAAGGCGGCGAGCCCCGTGGCGAGGCCCCACCAGGGTCCGAAGAAACAGGCGTCGACGACGCCCACGGCGACCGGGTTGACGAGCGTGAGTGCCACCCGCCGGACGGCCCGTGCGGTCCCGCTCCCGAGGGGGACCGCCCCGCGCGCGGCGAACAGGGCGAAGACCACGCGGGAGAAGACGATGCCGAGCACCGACCCGAGGAGCGGATCCGTGATCACCATGCCGATCAGGACGTCCGGCCAGTTCCCCGGTTCCATGCCGACGAGCACGTCGCGTACGGCGTCGCCGCCGCCGACCGTGTACGCGAGCTTCGTGACGGGCACCGCGACGGCCAGCGCCACCAGGACCGTGTGCCCGGGGCCGCCCTTGCGGTCGGCCTCCCGGATCTGCTGATGGCCGGGCCCGGGGGAAGCGGTTTCCGGCACGCCGTCAGCCGAGCGAGACCACGACCGCGGTCGCCCGGCCCTCGGGTGTGTCGTACGTGACGGTGTCGCCGGCGCGGTGGCCGAGCAGGGCCTTGCCGAGCGGGCTGTCGGCGGTGACCAGGGTCGCGTCGAGGGCGTTCGCGAGCTCGCCGATCTGGACGGTCGACTCGGTGCCGTCCGCGAACCGCACGGTCACGCTGCTGCCCACGCGGACCGCGTCGGTGGACGGAGCCCCCGCCACGGCCCCCTCTCGGAGCCGCCCCTCGATCTCGGTGATGCGGCCGGCGAGCCGGTCGAGCTCGTCGGCGCGCTGCAACTCGTCGGCCTGGTCCGCCCGGTCGCCGACCTCGTCGCCACCGCCGTCCCGCAGCGTGACGGCGACGGCCTCGCGTTCGGTGCGCAGATCGGCGAGCTCGCGCTCCAGTGCCTCACGGGCGACGGCGCTGAGGGGCTCGGGTCCACCGGTCATTGCTGCTCCCGATTCTGCGGCGGCACGGACGCGTGCCGGGGATCATTCAGGACAATTCGGAGATTATCAGTCAGGTGGTGGAGGGGGGCGGGGGACGCGCGTCAGCTCCCGCTCGGACTCGGCCCGGGCTCCGTCACCGGGATGTCGAAGACGTGGTCCGGGGTCACGATCCGGGTGATCGCCTGCCCGAAGAGCGTGCTGGGCTCGTTGTTGTCGTGCAGCACGTCCGTGTTGAGGAGGACGACCAGGGTGGCCTTCGCCTCCGGCAGATAGATCGTGAGCGACTCGTAGCCCGGCAGGGAGCCGTTGTGGCCGATCCAGCCCTGGATGTCGAAGATGCCGAGGCCGTAGCCCGCGCCGGGGATGCCCGAGGGGTACGTCTTCAGCCGCTCGGCCTGCGTCTTCGGCGTCAGCAGGGTGCCGGTCGCGACCACCCGGGCCCAGGTGCGCAGGTCCTGGAGGTCGGAGATCATCGCACCGGCCGCCCAGCCCCAGGAGGGGTTCCAGTCGGTGGAGTCCTCCAGCTTCCCGGAGGCGGTCTGCACGGTGTAGCCGTGGGCGTGCGGGCTCGGGAACGCCGCGTCCGTCGGGAACACCGTGTGGCGCAGCCCCGCCGGCTCGATCACGTTCTTCTGGATGAACTCGTGCAGCGGCGTCCCGCTGACCTTCTCCACGACCAGGCCGAGCAGGATCAGGTTGGTGTTGCAGTAGTCGAACTCGGCGCCCGGCTGGAACTGGATCGGGTGCTTGAACGAGTAGGCGAGCAACTCCTGCGGGGTGAACGGCCGGTAGGGATCGGAGGTGAGCGCCTTGTAGAAGCCCTCGTCCGCCGAGTAGTTGAAGAGACCGCTGCGCATGGAGGCGAGGTTGCGCAGGGTGATGTGGTCGCCGTTCGGCACGCCGTCCACGTACTTCGAGATCGGGTCGTCGACGCCCACCTCGCCCCGGTCGACCAGTTCGAGCAGGGCGGTCACCGTGAACGTCTTGGTCTCGCTGCCGATCCGCATGTAGAGCCCGGGGTTCATCGGCTGCCCCGTCGCCTTGTCGGCGACGCCGAAGGAGCGGATGTACGTGCCCTTGCCGGGCGCCGAGAGGCCGACCGTGACGCCCGGGACGCCCGTCTCCTTCATCACGTCCTGGACCGCCCGGTCCAGACGGGCGGCGACGGCCGGGGTGAGTTCCGGGAACCCGGCGTCCGCCGAGGGGGAGGGGGCCGCCACGAGGGCGGCGGGGCCGGGGGGTTCGGCGGCGAGGGCCGCACCCGCGCCGACGGGGGCGACGAGGATCCCCAGGGCCGCGAAGGCCGCGCAGACGCGCCGGTTCCGTGTGTGCGAGTACCTCACGGCAGGCCTCCTGACCGGCCGGGGACAACACTCCACCTCCAGGCTAGGTCGGCGCGGACACCCCCGCATCGCGACCCGGCCCGTCTGTTAGGTTGCGGTTCTTTGCCACCAGGGCTTCGTCCCGGGGATTAGCCCCGGGGTTCTTCGCCCCAGGTCAGAGAGGGAGATGCGCACGATGGCCGTCATCCACCACACCACGATGCAGCCCACCAAACTGGAGCTGCTCGCCGAGTGGCTGCCCAGCCGCGCCTGGTACGCCGGCGGAGCCGACGCGCCGAGCCCGGCCAAGGCGGGCGGCTTCCGGCTCGACGACCCCGAGGGCGAGGTCGGCATCGAGTTCATGGCGGTCACCGACGGCACCGGCCCCGACGCGGTCACCTACCTGGTCCCCATGACCTACCGCGGCGCGCCCCTGGAAGGCGCCGAGCACGCCCTCATCGGCACCTCCGAGCACGGCGTCCTCGGCACGCGCTGGATCTACGACGGCACCCACGACCCGGTGCTCGTCGCCCAGTTGTACGCCCTGCTCGCCGGCCGCGCCGAGGCCCAGGCGCAGTCCGTCGACGACACGATCGACCCGACCGTCGCCGCCTCGCTCGACGCCCCGGGGACCGACGCGGAGCTCGTACGGGTCGAGGACGGCCCCGACCACACCGACCTGGTCGTACGGGAGACCGGCGCGGCCACGCCGCTGACACTCCGGGTGCGGCGCGTCCTGGGCGACGGCGCGGACGGCGGACCGGGCCGCGGCCGGGTCACGGCCGAGTGGCGCCTCGCCGACGGGACCACCGCCCGCGGCGCGTACGCCGTCGCCCTCGCCGAGTAGCCGCGCCTCAGACCCAGTTGACCTCCGCCTTCGCGAGCAGCGGGTCCTCCACCAGCTCCCACAGCGGGACGGCGAAGTTGCCCGTGCGGTAGCGGCCGCCGAAGTGCAGTCCGAGGACCCGGTGGTCGACGAGGTCGAACACCGGGGAGCCGCTGTTCCCGCCCAGCGTCGAGCAGTCGTGCTTCATCACCAGGCCACCGGGGGTGAAATCGGTGGCCGTGCCCGGCTGGAGCCGCTTCACGTTGTAGACGTCCATGAAGATCCGGCGCATCGACTCGGGCTCGTTGCGCCGGCCGTCCCAGGCCGGGTAGCCGATCACGTACACCGGCCGGCCCGGCAGGTCCGCCGGCCCGTCCGCCGCCACCGCGAGCGGCGTCGGCAGGCCCTCCTCCGCCGCGGGCTCGACCCGCAGCAGCGCCATGTCGACGTCGGGGTGGATGCCGATGACGTCGGTGATCTCGTACGGCACCGAGGGCCCGGGCGGCCCGCCCGCGACGGGCAGCTCCTCCGCCGGGTCGACGCGCGCCGACATGCCGAACTCCAGGGTCCAGCGCTCGCCCTCGAACCGGCTGAACTCCGCCGCCACGTGGCGGTTCGTCATCACCGTGCGCGGGCCGACCAGGAAGGCCGTGCCGATCCAGTCCAGGCTGGGGTGCCCGGTGACCTCGACCCGGCCGACCCGCAGGATCGAGTCCCGGATCGCCGGCCGCTGCGACTCCAGGACCGCCCACTCGTCGTGCTGCGGGGCGAAGTCCTGGCGCTGGACCAGGATCGCGGGCCGGCCCTCCAGAAGGACGATCGCCTCCACGCCGAAGGTCTCGTCCCTGTCGAGCTCGTCCTCCCGGTGCGCGGCCAGCTTCTCCAGGCCGGTGACCCCGGCCTCCAGGACGCGGGCCCGCTCCTCCCGGGCGAAGCGGGAGATCTCGGTCGCCGGTGCCACATCGGCGGGGAGTTCGAGCGCGGACTCGGCGATCTCCGCCTCCAGCTGCGCGCGCACCCGCGCGGCGACCTCCCACAGATCGTCGAAGATCCGCTCGGCGCCGGTCGCCACCGGCGACACGTTCCGTGGTCCGTTCGGCATGGTCGCTCACCTCGGCTTCGCGTTCGCTTCACCCCGGGCCGGCCGCCCGGACTGGCCCGCCATGATCTCCTCGTACAACTCCGGCCGGAACTCCCTGAGATGGGCCAGGATGCCGCTCATCTGGGTGCCCACGTTCACGAACTTCGTCCGGCCGCCCTGGAACTCGACCTCGTCCACCTTCCGCGTCCCCCGGTGCAGCCCCACGACCGTCCAGTCGTCGAGGCAGACCGGCGATCCCGAGGAGCCGCCGCGGGTGTCGGTGAAGTACAGGATGTCGTGCTCGTCCGCCCGGTAGACCAGGTTGTTGCGCAGTGCCACCCGCTTCGGCAGTCCGCCCGGGTGCTGGATGATGTTGACCGGGACGCGCTGCCGCTCGCGGACGAGCAGCGGCCGGGTGGCGACCCGGAGGGTGGGCCGCTCTCCCTGGTCGGCGGAGAGCCGCACGATCGCGTAGTCGAGCGTCGCGTCCCAGGCCGCGAGCTCGCCCGCCGTCGCCTCCGGCGCGGCCGCCGCGTTCTCGACGAAGTCGAAGCGGGAGCGCGACATGAGCGCCTGGAGTCGCAGGTCCTCGTCGCTCACGTACGGCCGGACGCCCGACTCCCACGAACGGGCCATCACCACATGGTGGTTGGTGATCAGCAACCCGGGGGCGATCATCCAGCCGGTGCCGCCGTGCGGGTACGAGGGAAACAGCGGCGCACCCGACTCGTACGGCGGGATCCGCAGCAGCGCCACGGAGGCACCGGCCCGGATGCCGCCGTGCAGGAACTCGTACGGCACGGTGTCGTCCTGGAGGACGATCTCCTCCTTCAGCTCCCCGGGCATCATCTCCGCCGGGAGCTCCGCCTCGCCGGTGATCTCGCGGGCCACCGAGTCCAGGGCGCCCTGGAGGACGGCGCGCGGGCCCGGCTCGTGGGTCTGCTCGATCGCGTTGTGCAGCCAGATCTCCAGCGGCACCAGACCGTCGAGGAGGCGCTCGACCTGGTTCATCGCGTTGAGGTCCGCGTGGGCCTGCTCCAGGGGGTCGTCGAGCGGCTGGAGGGTGGCCGTGAAGTAGCCGGGGATGCCCTTGAGCAGGGCAGGACGCAGGGCCCGGTCGGCGAGCCCCGCCGCCAGGGCGGCGTTGCGGACCCGCACCAGCTCCTCCTGCGGCAGGAACGGCACCTTCCGGAGCGCGGCCCCGGCGGCGTTCGGCGGCGGTTGCGTCCACAGGCCGGTCCTGGGCTCCTGCTCCGCGCCGTGTCCGGCCGGGGCGGCGGGGGCGGTTCCGTGCGGGGACGGGCCCTGGTCCATCGCGGAGGCCACCCCGAGCAGCAGGTCCCCGCTGCCGTCCCGGAGCGTCAGCGCCTGCCGGGCGACCGCGTCCAGGGTGCCGCGCCGCCGTGCCTCCCGCAGGTGCCGCTCGATCCGCTCCAGGTCCGGACGGTCGGCACCCGGGGACGGCTCCGCCCCGGCGGCGGACTCCAGGATGCGGGTCAGCGGCACGCGCAGGCCGGGCTCGTCGGTGAGGGTGGTGTCGAACCAGCGGGCCAGCTCGGTGACCACCGCCTCCTCGTCCGCGGGGAGCCCCACGAGCCGCAGCGTGTGCTCCAGGAGCCTCGGGTCCGCCCGGCAGGCCGTGGCCGCCGCCGTACGCGCGAGCGAGGGCTGCCGGGCCAGGTCCGCGTCCGGCATCCCGCGCAGCGTCCGGGCGAGCCGCTCCTCCGCCGGGGCGGAGTCGCCGTCCGCGAGCGCCGCGAGCCGCGACCGGGCGACGAGCACCCCCAGCGACTCGAAGCGCAGCCCGAGGCCCGCGGCGATCTCCTCCGCCTCCTGGAGGTCCCGGTCCGCCTCCGCGAAGTCGCCCGTGTCCTGGGCGAGCCGCGCCGACAGCTGGAGCAGTTCGAGCTGGGTCTCCGCGCAGCCCGCCTCCTCCGCCCGGTCCACGGCCCGCTCGGCGCCCTCGCGCGCCTCCGCCGTCCGCCCGGAGCGGGCGAGGGTCTCGGCGAGCAGCGCGTGCAGCCTGCTGCACGGCGTCCACGGCCGCCGCTCCTCGAGCCGCTGCGCGGCCGCCTCCACGTACCCCTGGGTGAGCAGGTCCTCGACCTCGCGCGCGGCGATCCGCTCCCAGTCCTCCTGGTCGGCCTCGGTCATGATCTGGTCGGGCACGTGGCCGCCGATCCTGCCCAGGAGGAAAGCGGCCGAGCGGTGCGCCATCTCCCGGTGCGTCGACCCGCCCAGGTAGGGCGCGACGCCCGGCTCCCAACGGGCCTCCACGGTACGGGGGTTCTCGCCGAGCCGGAGCCGGTGGTAGATCTCCTCGGCGCGCTCCCGCAGCCCCTCGCGGACCGCGTAGTACGCGACGGCCCTCCGGTCCACGGCCCGCATCAGATCGGTCCGCGCGCTGTCCGAGAGGCGCAGCATGATGGCCCGCAGATCGGTCCGGTGCCGGATGGCCCCTGGGCCCGCCGACTCCATCAGGTCGACCCGGGAGGTGAGCAGCCCGTAGAGCCTGCGGGCCTCGCCCGCGCTCTCGACGACCAGTCCCGCCGGCCCGGCCAGGACCTCCCGGATCAGATCGGGAGTGATGAAGCGGAGGGCCAGGCCCGCCTGCACGAGGGCCCGGACGTCGTCCTCCGCGATGTGTTTGAGCAGTCGGTCGTACAGCGTGCCCTGGATCAGCATCTGGTCGACCTGCCGGTCGAAGTACCGGCGCCGGGAGGGAAGTCCGCGCAGCAGCTCGCCGAGCGAGGGGGAGTCGGCGCCCAGGGCGACCACCGTGCGGGCCGCGAGCTTGAGGCTCAGCGGATGGCCGCCGATCCGGTCCGCGAGGTCCTCGGCGAGCGGCTCGTCGTCCACCCCGGAGGACACCAGCAGGTCCACGGAGGCCTCGTGGTTCAGCTCGGTGAGCTCCATCGTGCGCGGGGTCAGGACCCGGGCCGGGTGGTCGATCGGCGCGCGCCCGGAGACGACGAACCGAAGCCGCGAGTAGGCGGCCCGCAGGGCCGTCCAGACGGCCCACATCCGGGCGAGGACGGGCGAGCCCCGGTACTGGGCCTCCTCGAAGGAGTCGACGACCACGACCAGCGGCGGCGGCGGGTCGCCCGGCGCCGGCCGGACGGCCTCGGCGACCAGGGACGCGACCCGGTGGGCGAGCTCCTGCTCGCGGGCGCTGGCCCGGGCGTGGAAGTCGGACGAGTAGTCGCGGCCGAGCGTCGCCCGGGTGCCGGCCAGCTCGTCCAGCTCGTCCAGCTCGTTGCGTTCGGTGCGCTGGAGCGCCGCCGTCCGCTCGCACTCGTCCGCGAGCTCCTCGAAGGCGGCGCGGTGCGCCGGGTGCTGGACGCCGAGCTGCCGGGCCGCCTCCGCGATCACCGTGGCGGGTTCGTGGACGGAGAGCGTCGGGCGCGCGAAGTCGATGTAGGCGAAGGGGAATCCGCCGGGACCGGCGGCGGCGAGCGCGTCGACGAGGAACTTGGCGAGCAGGGTGCTCTTGCCGATGCCGCCGACGCCGTGCAGCAGGACGGGCGGCTCCGCCGGCTCCTCGGGCAGCGCGATGTACGCGTGCAGGGCGTCGAGTTCGGCGGTGCGGCCGTGGAAGGTCCCCCGGACGAGCCGCCGCATGGGCTGCAGCAGCCGGGCCTGCTCAAGGCGGTGCTGCACGTCGTCGACGGCGGGCAGTCCGGTCACGCCCGGGACCCGGCTCAGCCAGAGCGTGGCCTGCAGCGCGTCGGAGAGCACCTCGACCTCGTCGCGGGGGGCCGGGGAAGATCCGGTCCCCCCGCCCGGCACCCCCGCGCCGGCCGGGGGAGGCTGGGCGATCCCTGCCGGGCCCGGGCCCGGCGGGGGCAGGCCAGCGCCCGGCGGGGGCGAGCCGGTGCCTGCTGCAGGTCGGTCCGTCCCCGCCGTGACGAGACCCGCGGCCGCCGGAGGCAGCCCCGCGCCCGTGAGCAGGGCGAGCGCCGTGCGTTCCGGGCCGGGGCCCTCGGGGCGGAGGCCGATGTTGGTCCGTAGGGCGCGCAGCGCGGCTTCGGGGCCTTCCAGGCCCGCCAGGGCCGCGTCGCGGATCTCGGGTTTCAGCGTCCACACGGTGGCCCCGGGCTCCGGCAGGGCCGTGCAGTCGTCGACGAGCTCCAGGACGGCCCGCCCGGTGGCCTGCTCCTCGCCGGGGAGCCGCAGCCGCGCGGGGTCGAACTCCTGGAGCAGGCAGGCGGCCTCGCGGTAGGACCTGCGCAGATCGGGCAGCGCGGCGGCAGGGGCGGCGAGGCTGGTGCGCAGGGCGTCGCGCAGGACGTGACCGGCCTCGCCCGGCGGCGGTGACGTCGGCGGGAGCGCCCGGTGGAGCCGTACGGCGTCCTCCACGGCCGTGCACAGCCGCCGCATGTAACTGTCCTCCTGGGAAGACGAGTCGACGGCCCGCAGCACCTCGGCCACGGCCGTCTCCGTGAGCTCGCGGACGGTCGCCTCCTGCCCGACGGGCCCGTTGTCGGTGAAGAACTCCCGGAAGAAGGCCCGGAGATCGCCCTCGTCGGCGAGGCGCGTCGTGTCGCGGCACTCGTTCTTGCGGATCTCGTACGGGAGTTGCCGCATCGTCGTCGCGTAGCCGAGCAGCACCAGGCGGGGCACGGCGTCCGCCCGTACCGGGGTGTGCTCGTAGATGGCCCGGGCGAGGACGCCGATGCAGTCCCACACGTCCGAGTGCGGGTCGAGCCGGTCGCAGTCGTCGAGGACCAGCCAGAAGCGCTCCTCGGCGGCGGTCGCGCGGGTGACGATCCGGTGCGCCGCGTCCTCGAAAGAAGGCAGTGGATCGTTCAACCGTGTGGGATTCAACGGGATCCGCTCGGCCTCGGGACCCGCCACGAAGGCCGAGAGCCGCTCCATCAGGCGCGCCGCCGTGGACGTGCGGGAGAGGGTGACCCGGACCGGACGGAAGTCGCAGTGCTGGCCGAGGTGGCGGATCAGCTCGTAGGTGTAGGAGCGGCCGCTGTCCGGGGGGCCGTCGACGACGAGCACCGTCTGCTCCGGGTCGGCCAGGAAGCCCCGGAGCTTCTCGCGCAGCTCGCTCCGGTCCAGGAAGACCTCCGTGCCGTGCTTCAGGAGCGTGCTGTCGAACGGGTCCTCGGGGGACCGGCGCAGCCGCTCGTCCTCCCGCAGCCGGGTCAGCAGGTTCCGGGCCTCGGCGCCCTGCTCGAAGGCGTGCGGGTCGTCGATCGCGGCCAGCGCGTCGAGACCCGCGAGCACGGAGAGCAGCCGCCGCTGGTGGGCGATGTCCCGGCGGGCGGCGGCGACGACGAGCAGGGCGTTCCGTTCGGGGTCCGGGGTGAGCGGCAGGTCCTCGACGAAGTCGGCCGGCAGACCTGCGCGCAGCAGCCGTCCCCGCGGCTCGGGGGTGTCGAGGAGGTGGTCCCGCACCCAGCTGGCGACGAGCCCCCATTCGGTCTCGGTGAGCGGCATACCGCACCTGCCCGGCGCTCTTCGCGCAGCGCCGGTCGCTCCGGCGCCGGACCTGACGAGACCAGTCGTGACCTGACGAGACCGGTCATGGCCGGACGAGCAGGGCCGGACGAGATCGGTCGTGACCGGACGTGGCCGGTCGAGGCCAGACGGACTGGCTGATCCCTTTCATCGTTCCACCGGGCGGGGGCGGTCGCAATCGCTGTCCCGGGGGTCTCACGGGTGCAGCACGATGTCCGCGTACGACTCCAGGCGCCGCCAGCGCTCCTCCGGGGCGCGGAACACCGGCATCACGTCCACGTCCGGCAGCGGCCCGAACTCCAGCTCGGTGATCTCGGCGACGTCCGAGACGGGCACCTGGTACGTGCGGAACGGGCCCAGCGGCGGCGGCGCGCCGGCCTTCGCCCCCGCCAGGGCCCGGTCCGCGTCCCGGCTCAGGTCGGGGCTCTGGTCGAGGACGTACGCGGCGGCGGCCAGCGCCCCGTCCTGGACGAACGCGGCCACCTTCCAGAACCGCATCGGCACCTGCAGCCCCCGGTACGGCGGGTCGGAGTCCTGGAGCACCGGGCCGGTGAGGACCGTCAGCTTCCGGTCGTACTCGGCGGCGTGGTCGAGCAGGTAGTTCTCCAGGCCCTGCCAGAGCTCCTTGCCCTGGTTGAAGACGTCCGCCTGGGGAGCCGCGTTGGTGAAGTGGAAGGTGTCCGCATTGGCCAGGCCCGCGACGGCCGGCGCACCCCAGACGGGATCGAGGCGGCGGACCAGATGGCCCCGGTCGAGGCTGTTGTTGCGGTAGATGTCGTCGCCGGCCTGCTGCTCCTCCGGCAGCCGGGGATCGAACTCCCAGACGTCCTCCCGGGGCACGTCCTCCAGGAGCTGCCCGCCCTCGATGCAGACCGCGGTCGAGGCCGCGAGCCGCCGGTCGGGCCGGAAGACCACGGTGAAGTGGGTGTACGGCAGGATCACCGTCTCGACGGTGTCCCGGACCGGGAGCGCCAGCGGGACGACGGGGCCGAGGAAGGCCTCGTCGTAGCCGGTGCGGCCGGCGAGGGCGGCACGGCGCTCGGCGGCGGACGGCCTGCCGGGAGGGAGCGGTGCATCGGATGGGTTCATACGATGTAAGTACCGCGCCGAGAGGGTCGTGCTCGGCGCCGGACCGCCGGTCACTCGAACAGACGCCCCGGCGTCCCCGCCCCGGACATACCCCCCGGCGTCCCTGACCGGGCATACCCCCGGCGTCCCCGACCGGGCATACCCCGCCCCCGCACCCCTGACCGGACATACCCGCCCCCGGCACCCCTCCGCTCCGCACGAGGAGGCACCCCATGGCCACCGGACTCTCCCTGCACATCGGACTGAACCGGGTCGACCCCGCCCGATACGAGGGCTGGGACGGCACCCTGAACGCCTGCGAGAACGACGCCCACGACATGGCGCGGCTGGCCAGGACCGCCGGATTCGAGACCACCATCCTGCTCACCGCGGACGGCACGGCCGCCAACGTCACCTCCGTGCTCCGCGAGGCCGCCGCCCGCCTCGTCCCCGGCGACATCCTGCTCTTCAGCTACTCGGGCCACGGCGGCCAGGTCCCCGACGTCACGGGCCCCGACGACGAGCCCGACGCGCTCGACGAGACCCTCGTGTTCTACGACCGCCAGTTCCTCGACGACGAGGTCCAGCACGCCTTCCGCGCCTTCGCCGACGACGTACGGATCGTCGCCCTCTTCGACTGCTGCCACAGCGGCAGCAGCATCGAACTCCCCGGCGGCGCACCGGAGGAGAGCACGGGCCGCTACATGCCGGAGCCGTGGCAGCGGCAGCTCTACGACCGCGACCGGAGCTGGTTCGAGGACCTCCAGCAGACCCTGGCGAAGGAGGCCCCCGCCGACGGGACGGCCCCCGACGCGCTCCTCGTGTCGGCCTGCCAGGACAACCAGGTCGCCGCCGACGGCCCCGTCAACGGCGCCTTCACCGAGGCCCTGCGCCGGGTGTGGAACGACGGCGCCTTCCGGGGCGGCTACCGCACCTTCCACCGGGACATCCAGCGCCTGCTGCCCCCGACCCAGAGCCCGAACCTCTACTTGACCGGCACCCCGTCCCCGGACTTCCTGAACCAGCGCCCCTTCACCATCTGAGGCGGGCGGTCCCGGGAAAACAGAAAGGCAAGGAGGGAAACCTCTCCTTGCCACTCTCAAGATATAGCGCACCGGGGGCCTTGCGGCAAGGCCCCCGTCGTCCTGCAGAATCTCCGCTCGAAGCCTGACTCACGGCTTTGAACTGCGGAAACACGGGGCGTACTGATGATTGATGTGATCGTGGTCGGCGGCGGACCGACCGGTCTGATGCTCGCGGGCGAACTGCGGCTGCACGACGTGCGGGTGGTCGTCCTGGAGAAGCTGGCCGAGCCGACCAAGGAGTCCCGCGGACAGGGCCTGCACGCGCGCAGCGTCGAGATGATGGACCAGCGGGGCCTCCTGGAGCGCTTCCAGGCGGTCAGCGAGCAGTTCTCGGTCGGCGGCCTCTTCGGCGGTGTCATGAAGCCGTGGCCGGAGCGGCTCGACACGGCCCACCCGTACGGTCTCGCCACCCCGCAGCCGGTCACCGAGCGGCTGCTGAACGAGCGCGCGCTCGAACTCGGCACGGAGATCCGGCGCGGCAGCGAGGTGGTCGGCCTGAGCCAGGACGCGGACGGGGTGACCGTCGAGCTCGCGGACGGCACCGAGCTGCGCTCGCGCTACCTCGCCGCGTGCGACGGCGGCCGCAGCACGGTGCGCAAGCTGCTCGGCGTCGGCTTCCCCGGCGAGCCCGCCACCGTCGAGACGCTCCTCGGCGACATGGAGGTGACCGCGGACCCGGAGACGATCGCCGCCGTCACCGCGGAGGTCCAGAAGACCCAACTGCGGTTCGGCCTCAAGCCCCTCGGGGACGGCGCGTGCCGCGTCATCGTGCCCGCCGAGGGCGTGGCCGAGGACCGTACGACCCCGCCGACCCTCGACGACTTCAGGACCCAGCTGAAGGCCTTCGCCGGCACCGACTTCGGCGTCCACTCGCCGCGCTGGCTGTCCCGCTTCGGCGACGCCACCCGGCAGGCCGAGCGCTACCGGGTCGGCCGGGTGTTCCTGGCCGGTGACGCGGCGCACATCCACCCGCCGACCGGCGGCCAGGGCCTCAACCTCGGCATCCAGGACGCGTTCAACCTCGGCTGGAAGCTGGCCGCGGCGGTCGGCGGCTGGGCGCCGGAGGGGCTGCTCGACACGTACGAGGCCGAACGCCACCCGGTCGGCGCCCGCGTGGTCGAGAACACCCGCGCGCAGATGACGCTCCTCGGCAGCGACCCCGGGGCGACCGCGCTGCGGGAGCTGTTCTCCAAGCTGATGGACTTCGAGGAGGTGAACCGGTACATCACCGGGATGATCACCGCGGTCGACGTCCGCTACGACCTCGGCGAGGGCCATGAACTCCTCGGCCGGCGCCTGCGGGACCTGCCTCTGCGGCAGGGACGCCTCTACGAGCTGACGCACGGCGGCCGCGGACTGCTGCTCGACCGGACGGGCCGGCTCTCGGTGGAGGGCTGGGCGGACCGCGTCGACCACGTCGTCGACGCCGACGCGGAACTCGACGCGCCCGCCGTCCTGTTGCGGCCGGACGGCCACGTCGTCTGGGCGGGCGAGGACCAGGAGGGCCTGAACGGCGTCCTGGGCGAGTGGTTCGGCGCCGCGACGGCCTGACCGGGGCGGCGGCGCCCTGACGGGCGGTACCGGTACCGGTCGACCGGGCCGCCCGTCAGGCGGGAGCCGGTCTGCCGCGCCCCGCCTCGGTGGTGCCCACGGGCGGACGCAGGTCCGCCGGGCCCGGCCTTCCGGCGGGCGCGGGGTGCTTCGGCGCCCGCCGCGGGGCCGGTCCGGTCTTCCGGGCCTCGTGCCCGGGTGCTTCGGCGCGGGCCTGTCGTGGGGTGGGCCCCGGGTGGGTGCGGGGTGGTCGGTCCTCGGCCGGGGAGGCCGGTCGTGCGGGCTGCGGGGCCGCCGGGTGCCGGGGGCGGCGTACCGTCGACTACGGGCGCAGGGCCGTGGCCAGTTGGGCGCGGGAGCGGACGTCGAGCTTCTGGTAGATGCGGGTCAGGCGCGCCTCCACCGTCTTGACGCTCAGGTACAGCTTCGCCGCCGCCTCCTGGTTGCTCGCGCCCTGGCCCACGAGCCGGGCCAGCCGCAGCTCCGCCTCCGTGAGCGAGGAGAGCGCGGGGACCGACTCCTCGCCGCCCGTGCCGGGGCTGGTGGCCTCGCCTGCCGGGGTCTCGCTCGCGAGGGCCAGCCAGGGGGCCGCACCGGCCCGTTCGAAGACCGAGGCCGCCTCGTGCAGGGCGGTCTGCGCCGCCGACCGGCGCCGGCGGCGCCGCTCGACCCGGGCCAGGGCTATCAGCGCCCGCCCCCGCTCCAGGGGCAGCCCGGCCCGGCCGAAGCTCTCGGCCGTACGGGTGAGGAGATCGGCCGCCTCGTCCGTCCGGCCCTCCGCCGCCAGGCACAGGGCGTGCGCCCGGTCGCAGCCGAGGAGGACCGTGGACCGGCCGAGCCGTTCCGCCACCGGCCGCACCTCCGCGAGCAGCGCCAGGGCCTCGTCGCCCGCGTCCTGGGCGAGCAGCGCCTCGGCCAGCTCCTCGTGCCAGCGCAGCATCGAGGGGTCCACCGTCGACTGGGCGCGCTCGTCGGCCTGGACCCGGCGCAGGGTCTCCAGGGCGGCGGCGACGTCGCCGTTGATCAGCTGGACGCGGCCGAGCGCGTACCGGCTGCGGGAGAGGAAGACGCGGTCGCCCTCCTCCTCCGAGGCCTGGACGCTGCGGCGGGCATAGCTCGCGGCCCGCGCGAAGCTGCCGCCGGCGGTCTCGGCGAGCGCGAGCGTGTACCAGGCGGGACCGGGGGAGAGGCCCGCCTCCAGGGTGAGCGCGAGGGACTGCCCCGCGTGCGCGAGGGCGGCCGCGCAGGCGCCCCTGCGGGACTCGATCGCGGCGAGCGTGGAGAACAGCTCGATCGTGTCCTCCACCGAGCCGCGCCGCTGGACCAGCGGAAGCAGCGCGTTCAGCTCGTCCCTGGCGTCGTTCAGCCGGTCGTCGAAGAGGGCGTGACGGATCGTCAGGATCTGGGCGGCGTTGCGGATGCCGAGCGGACGCTCGGCCCGTTCCAGGGCGCGGGCCTGCGCGAGCACGGTCTCCGCGTCCGGGAAGCCGAGGGCCCGCTCCATCCGCGCCTGCACGGTCAGGGCCTGCGCGGCGAGCCGGGGATCGCCCATCGAGGAGGCCAGCGCGGCCGATTCGACCGCCGCCGTCCGCGAGCGCTCCGGATCGCCGTCCGCGAGCACGTACTTGACGGCGAGGCGCAGCTGCACGGCGGCCCGCAGGGCGGTGTCCCCCTCGGAGTCCTCCATGGCGTGGACGTACATCTCGTCGAGCCCGGTGAGCCCCTGGCCCGCGGTGTCGAGCACGGCGAGCCGCGCCCTGACCCGGTCGGACGGCACCGCGTCCCGGGCGAGCAGATCGGTCGCGGCCCGCATCGCGAGGTCGGCGCGGGCGGCGCGGGCGGCCTCCTCGGCGGCGTCGACGAGCCGCGCGATCCGCCGCGTCCCGTGCCGTCCCGGCGTCGACTCGGCGGCGAGCAGGGCCAGTTCGGCGGCGAGCGCGCTGTTCCCGCGCCGCCGGGCCAGGTCGGCGGCGGCCGCGACCTCGCCGGCCAGCTCCTCGTCCGGCCGCTCGGTGGCGAGCGCCCGGTGCCGTACCGCCTCGACGGGGTCGTCCACGACCTCCGCGAGCGCCGCGTGCCCGGCGCTCCGCTCGGCCCAACAGGCGTCGTGCACCAGGGTGGAGGGCAGCAGTCCGGCGGTGAAGGTCACCGAGCCGTCCTCGGAGAGCGACACCAGGTCGGCCCGCTCGGCCGCGGCGAGGTCGGCCTCCGCGGTGGGCCGCCCGGCGCGGCGCACCAGGGTGGCCGAGGGGCGCAGCGCGAGCGCGGCGAGCAGCAGCGTCTCGCGTACGGCGGGGGGCGCGGCGCCCAGGAGCTGGCGGGCGAGGTCGCGGGCGCGGCCCGAGAGCGTCAGCGCCTCCGCGTGGTGCACGGGGGTCCGCGCGTCGGCGAGCGAGCGGCCGACGGCGAGTGCGAGCCGCGGGTTGCCGCCGCTGGCGCGGTGGATGCGGCCGGCCATGCGGGAGGGCAGCCGGTGGTGGATGAGGAGTTCGGCGATCTCGTCGGCGTGCAGCGGCGGGACGCGCAGCACGTCCGCCTCGGACGGAACCCAGAGGTGCGCGGCGTGCGGGTCCTCGGAGCGGTGGCCCTCGCGGTACGGATAGTGGGCCTCGGCGTACGGCTCGGGGGTCTCCACCGCCACCACCCGCAGCGCGGGCGGGGCCAGGTGGAGGGCGAAGCGGAGCAGGTCCGCGCTGTCCGCGTCGACGTTCTGCACCCCGTCGACGACGACCAGGACGGGGCCGCGGCAGGTCAGGGCGCGCAGGATCCGGGCGATGCCGAGGCGCAGCGCGATCGGGTCCCAGCCGCCCGCCTCGATCGGCGCCTCGCGGCAGAGCATGGCGACGGCGGTGCGCTGGGGACCCGGCAGCTGGTCGAAGACGCCGGAGGAGAAGATCCCGGAGTTGAGCACGCCGGAGGTGAGGATCCCGGAGGCGAGCGCGGCGGGGCTGAGCACGTCCACGGCCGCGTCGGCCGCGTACGGTTCGGACGCGGGGACGGCGGGGGCGGATGAGCCGGGCGGTTCGGGGCGGCTGGTGCCGAGGCCCGGCCAGGTCACGGTCGCGGCCACCGAGGCCACGAGCGCGGCGGCGGCCGCCCCGGGTATCTCGCGGTCGGACGGCAGGGTCGCGAGCCACAGCACGGTCTCGCCGCGCGCCTCGGCGCGGGCCGCCTCGGCGAGGGCGACCTCGGTCTTGCCGACGCCGGCGGGTCCGGTGAGCAGGGCGCGGCCCCGCGTGTGGAGGGCGCGTTCGAGCCGGGTGAGGAGTTCCTCCCGGCCCACCGGAGCAGGGCTCTGCGGAGCTGTCGTCACTGTCCACCACCTCCGGCCCCTCGGGTCCGGCCCATGGACCCCGTGCGCAGAGGATACGGAGCCCACCGGCACAGTCCAGGGCCCTTGTCCGACATACGGACAGGGGGCCTGGACCGCGCACGCTCCCACAACGCCAGGACGCGCCAGTGGTGTAGACCACGGGCGCGTCGCTGACCAGCAAAGATGCTGATGTGGGGGGTGGTTCAGGGGTGGTGCGGTGGTGCTTTAGAAGGTGAGGCTCCAGGAGTCGATGTAGCCGGTGTCACCCGTGGCCACATCCTGGACCCGGAGCTTCCAGGTGCCGTTGGCGACCTCGCTCGACGCGTCGACCGTGTAGGTGGCGATGACGTTGTCGGCGCTGTCCGAGGAGGACGAGGTCTTCAGGTTGCGCACCGTGCCGTCGGGGGCGACCAGGTCGACGACCAGGTCTCCGCGCCAGGTGTGCTTGATGTCCACGCCGACCTTGAGGGTGGCGGGGGCGTTGCCCGTGACACCGGTGACGTTGATCGAGGACGTCACGGTGGTGTTGTCCGGGATCTGGACGTCCGTCGCGTTGGTGAAGACGGTGCCGCTCGGCGGGGTGGTGTTGAGGACCGCGTTCACGGACTTCGCGGCGTCGGCGATGCCGGTGCCGCAGCCGCCGGTGCAGGTGCCGGGCAGCGGACGGGCGTTGTTCTTGATCGCGGACTCGATCTCGGCCGGGGTGAGGGTGCTCTTGGCCGACTTCAGCAGGGCGGCGAGGCCGGCGATGTGCGGCGCGGCCATCGAGGTGCCCTGGTAGGGCTTGTACGTCTCGGTCGACTGGGTCGTCAGACCCGAGTTCAGCGTCGAGTAGATCGCGTTCTCGGGGGTGGTGACGGTGCCGGGCGTGTCGGTGGCGTTGCGGGTCTCGCCGCCGGGCGCGGCCACGTCCACGATGGTGCCGTAGTTGGAGTAGTACGAACGGCTGCCGGCGCGGTTGGTCGACGCCACGGTGATGACGCCGGTGCAGTTCGCGGGCGTGAAGCCGGAGGCGTTGGCGTTGCTGTTGCCCGCGGCGACGACGACGGTGGTGCCGCGCGAGACGGCGCCGTTGATCGCGGTCTGGTAGACGCTCGGGCAGGTGGCGCTCGCGCCGCCCAGGCTCATGTTGATGACCTTGGCCGGGTTCGGGTTGGCCGGGACGCCCGGCACGGTGCCGCCGGAGGCCCAGGTGATCGCGTCGGCGATGTCGGAGGACGAGCCGCCGCACTTGCCGAGCACGCGCACGGGCTCGATCTTCGCGTTGTACGCGATGCCCGCGATGCCCTTGGTGTTGTTGGTGACCGCGGCGATGGTGCCGGCCACGTGGGTGCCGTGCCAGGAGGAGTTCGAGGCGGTGGAGCCGGTGCCGCACTCGCCGTCGGTGGCGTTCCAGTCGCCCTCGTCCTTCGAGTCCGCGTCGCGGCCGTTGCCGTCGCGGGCGTCGGCGGCGGTGGAGATGAAGTCGTAACCGGGGATGACGTTGGCCGCCAGGTCCGAGTGGGCCGCGTAGCCGGTGTCGATGACGGCGACGGTGACGCCGGAGCCGGTGGCCTTGTCCCAGGCTGCAGGAACGTTCATGCCACCGGTGGGCTCGAAGAGGTCCCACTGCTTGGCGTAGTCGGTGTCGTCGGGGGTGACCGCCATCGCGTAGGCGCGGATGTCGGGCTCGACCGAGGCGACGGCCGGGTCGGCGCGGAACGCGTTCATGACCTCGGTCACGTCCTGCTTGGTCGCCTTGCCGCCCAGGTTCACCAGGGCGCCACCGCCGGCGAGGCGGCGCTCGAAGGAGAGCTTCTCGCCCGTCTTCGCGGCCTTCTCGGCCGTGTCGCTCTTCGCGGCGGTGTTGGAACCGGCCTCGGGGGTCCGGCTCTTGTAGGTGACGATCACCTTCTCGACGGGGGCGTTGGGAAGCGCCCGCATCGCCTGCGAAGCCGGAGCCGGCTTCGGGGTGGCAGCGACCGGGGTTGCGGCGAACGCCCCGGAAGTCATGGCAGCGGCACCGAGGATCGCGGCGCTCGCGACCACGGATATGACTCTCCGCCTGGAACCGTTCAAGGTGTGGCCCTTTCGAGTACGACGTAACTGCGGAGCAGTGGCGGCGGCGCGGGGACGCACGGGGCGAAGTGGGGTCGCGTCCGAGGTTCCCTGGGCTTGGGGGGCCCGTGCGCCGCCACCGGCGCGACGGCCCGGGTCAAGGCCGCCACCGGCGGACAGCACCCTCCGCATGCACCTGTCAGGGTGCGCTCGGGGGATGATATCTGCCGGTGCGGAGGACAGTAGGGAACGGGGGGGTGAACCCGATACGGGGAAAACCCTTGTCCCCCCTCAAGGGGTGGCAGGGGTCCGGCGAGGGGGAGGGGCTGAGGGGCCCCGAGGACCCCTGGGGGGAAGGTGTTTGGCGCGCGAGGGACGGGAGTCCGTCACGGGACGCCCTGGCGGGCACCGTACGCGCCGTCACGGGTCTGTTCGGGGGCGGGGGTGGTGGGGCGGCCGGGGTCGTACGGGGGCGGGTCGGCCGGGTTCGTACGGGGGTGGCGGATCAGCCGAGTTCGAGCGTGGTGACGCCGAAGACGCGCTCGCGGGCTACTGGGCGGACCGGGCCCGTGTACATCCTGGCCGTCTCGAACGTCGGCTCCAGACCGCGCTCCTGGGCCAGCAGGGCCGCCGCCGGGTTCGCCTCCGGCATGTCGACCGCGATCCGGGCCGCGCCGAACTCCCGCGCCTCGGCGGCGAGCCCGTCGAGGAGGGCGGCCGCGTCGGCCGGGGTGTCCGCGAACAGAGGCCCCACACGCGCCTCGTCCTCGGCGGGACGAACCACGCCATACCCGGTCAGACGCCCGTCGACGACCCGGGCCAGCGCTCGATGGCCGGGAGTGGTGAGCCAGGCGTCCAGGAACAGGGGCCGGTCGGCGTGGTGGCAGAGGCCGTCGTACGCGGCGAGGGCGACCCGGTCGACGCGCTCGGCGGCCACCAGGCCGGCCACCGGGCGGGCGGGGGCGGGGACCTCGCCCACGTACCGCGCGGTGCGGTAGGCCGTGGTGAAGCCGGAGCGCCGGTAGTTGTCCTGCTGCGCCGGCACCCCGTCGAGCCCGACGGCCCGGCCGCCCGCGTGGGCGAGGCCGGCCCGCCAGGTGGCCAGGCCGTAGCCGAGACCGCGGAGTTCGGGGCGGACGAGGTAGAAGCCGAGGAAGGCGTAGGAGTCGTCGTAGTTGACGACCGAGATGGCGGAAACGGGCTCCCCTTCGACCCGGCCGAGGAAGAAGCCGGCGGGGTCCTGCGCGAAGAACGCCGGGATGTCGGAGAGACCGGGGTTCCAGCCCTCCTCGGCGGCCCAGGACCGCACGAGCGCCCACTCCTGCGGGGTGGCGGACGAGACGGACAGCGAGGTCATGGGGGTGCCCTTCGACGACCGGCGGGAGCCCGAGTGGTCGGAACCCGGGCAAAGCGCGCCGAGCATAACGCCGTGCGGTCGCCCGCAGGCCCGACGCCGATCGATTCCGGCCGCACGGCCGACAGCCGCGCCCGTGGGGGCGACGCCCCCGCCCCGTGCGACCCGAGCCCCGTGGGGGCCCCGCCCCGTGTGGCCCGAGCCCCGTGCGGGCCCGCGCCCCACCCCGCGTGCCTGCGCCCGCCCCCGGCTGCCCGGTGCCTGCGTGTGGGCCCGCGCCCGTGCTGGGCGTCGCTCCGTGCCCGTGTGGGCCCACGCCCCGCCTCGTGTGGGCCCGTGCCCCGCGCCCGTGTGGGCCCGCGCCCGGCAGGCCGGTGCCCCCGCCGTGTGGCCCCGCGCCGGGGCGGGCGGTGCGCACCGCCGTGTGGGCAATCGTCCCGCTGGGGCGGGACGGGTGGGCACACGGGACGGCGCCCCCAGCGGCGCCTCCGCGTTCCGCGCCTGGACCCGCACCCCAGCGGCGCCGCACGACGTGGTGCGGGTTCAGGCGCGGAAGCCTCGGGCGCCGGCAGGGCGTGGGTCCGTTGTGCCCACCCGTTCCGCCCCAGCGGAACGATTGCCCACAACGGGGGGGCGGCGGGGGCACCGACCCGGACGGGCGCAGCCCACAACGGCGGGGCGCAGGCCGCAGCGGGCGCCGGCCCGCAACGGGCGGGGCGCCGGCCCGGTGGGCGTAGGCCCGCAACGCGGTGGCGGGTGTTCAGTGGACCAGCCGCAAGCGGGAGCCCGCCACCGTCAGGCGGATCGTCTGGCCCCAGGTCAGTTCCAGGGCGTCCGACTCGACGCCGTCACCGAAGGCGACCAGCCGGTCCGACTCGACGGTGAGCCGCAGGCCCCGGCCCGCCTCCAGCAGGCCCTCCACGCGGGCGGTGCCGGTCGTCGGCGACGGCCAGGCCTCGCGGACGAACCAGGCGAGCCGCGCGTCCGAGGGCGCGGGCAGGGCGAGCGTGCTGGAGCGCTGCTCCCACAGGGAGCGGAGCCAGCCCGTGGCGCCCGTCCCGGTGCCGACCAGGACGCCCGAGGAGGCCTGGGCCTCGGGCGGGACGTCCGTGCCGTCGAGCGCGAGGGAGTAGCGGGCCGTCTGGTGGCCCGGCGGACCGACATAGATCTCGTTCAGCGCCAGGAGCCGCTGCGCGTCGTCGGTGACGGCCTCGACCATCGTCAGCTCGTCGACCGCCGCCCCGGCCCCCGCCGCGTACGGAAGGAGACGCCGCGCCCGGTCCGGCCGGTGCCGGACCAGGACGCCCGGGTTGCGTCCGGGGTCGGCGTCGATGCCGATGACGGGCTGCCCCGTCAGGTACTTCGCCGCGTTGGCGACGAGACCGTCCTGCCCCACCACGACCACGACGTCCTCGGGGCCGAACAGGAACCGGTCCAGATCGGCGCGTTCGACCCGCGTCTGGCGCCACGTCAGCGGAACCGCGCCCGCCACCTCGGCGAGCGCCCGCCGGGTCCGCTCGTGCCGCTCGCGCACCGCGTCGACGGAGCGGCCGCGCGCGGCGAGGAAGAACGCGGCCTGCCCGTGCGTGCCGTGCCGGGCGAGCAGCTCCTCGTACTCCGTGGTCCGGTGCACGAGCACCGCGCGCGGCGCGAGGCTCACGGCCGCGCCCCGCCCTCGCCGCCGCCCAGCTTGGCGAGCAGCCCGGTCAGCACGTCAGGGGAGAGCGTGAGGTGCTCGATGCGCGGCAGGTTCTCCGCGGCCCGGGTCACGGCCAGGGCCTGCAGGACCGCCGGGTCGGCCTCCGCGTGCGCCCGCAGCCACGCGGACTGCGCCCCGGCGCGCGCCTCGCCGACCTCCCGTGCCGCCTCCGCCTCGGCCCGCGCGAGCCGGACCTTCCGCAGGGCCTCGGCCTCGGCCCGTACCGCGTCGGCGGCCGCGTTCTCCTCGGCCTCGCGGCGGGCGTTGGTGCCGCGCTGCTCGACGAGCCGCTCCTCCTGCCGGGCGAGCTCGATCTTGCTGGCGAGCTCGTTCTCGGCGATGGCGCGTTCCCGCTCGACGGCGACCGCGCGGCGCTCGTACGTCGCCCGGTCGGCCTCCTGCTGGATCTGCTCCCGCGCGGGGGTCCGCAGGGCGCGCTCGACCTCCGGCTCGGGGCGGATCGCGACGACCCGGACCGCGACGACCTCGATGCCGGTGTCCGGCAGGCGCGGCTCGGCGGCGAGTCCGGCCGCGATGCGGTCCCGTACCGCCGCCACGCCGTCGACGAGCGCGGCGGCGAGCGTGGTGCGGGCGAGGACGTCGAGGGCGTGCTGCTGGGCGGTCTCGGTGAGGAGGGTGGCGAGCTGCTCGAGCGGTGTGCCGCGCCACGCGCCCGTGTCGGGGTCGATGGAGAAGTCGAGCCGGGTGGCCGCCGCGCCCGGGTCGCCGATCCGGTACGTGACGGTGGACTGCACGCTCACGTCCTGGAAGTCGGCGGTGCGGGCGTGGAAGGCCATCGCGAGCTCGCGGTCGTTCACCGGCACTTCGGAGAGCGCGGCGGTGAGCGGCCGGAACCAGAAGCTCAGCCCCTCGCCGTCGTGCACGAGCCGGCCGCGGCGCTGGTGGCGGATGTGGGCGGTGGGTGCGGAGCGCAGATGGCGCCAGCCTGCCCGCCGGGTGATGTCGGCCATGGAAACCCCCTTGTCGTCATGTTGACGATAGGGGTTCGGATAGTTGTCGTCAAGATGACGAATTCGGGGGTCCCCGTACGCCGAGGGGGCGACGGCCGTGTGGCCGTCGCCCCCTGGGTCCGGTCGGCGTGACCGCCGTACTCACCCCGCGACGGGTGCCGGCACCGGCTCGCTCTCGGATGCGCCGAGGCCGGTGGCGCGGGACGCCGACCCCGACCCCGGCCGCGCCTCCGGGGCGAGGGGCGGCGCCGGAACGGCCGCGAGGAGCGCCTCCCTGGCCGACGGAACCGACGGAACCGACGGAACCGACGGAACCGACGGGATCGACGAGAGTGATGGGGCCGACGGAAGCGATGGGATCGACGAGGCCGGCAGGGTCGACGGGACCGACAGAGTCGACGGCGCGAGCGCCAGGCCCGACGCCGCAGGCGCGGCAATCGGCGAGGGCTCCGCCGGGCCTGCCGCCGTGGCCACCGGAACCGGCGCGGGCTCCGCCGTTGCCGCGCCGCCCTTCGTCAGCAGGACCACGCCCCGCGCTGCGACCAGCGACGCGCCCGCCGCGATCAGCCAGCCCCAGGCGCCCGCCCGGAAGGTCTCGCCGAGCAGGGCCACGCCGATGACCGCGGCGGCCGCCGGGTTGGAGAGGTTGACGACGGCCAGCGGGGCCGCGAGCCCGCCCCGGTAGGCGGCCTGGGACAGCAGCAGGCCACCGCTGGCGAAGCCGGATATCAGCACCGCGAGCAGCGCGGTCTGCCACCAGGTCGGCTCGGCGCCGGGCAGGTCGAGCGCGAGCGCCGCCGTCAGGGTCTGGGTGAGCGCGGAGGCGACGCCCGAGGCGATCCCGGACGCCGTGGCGTGCCCGAGCCCGCTCGCGCCCGGCCCGCCGGCCCCGCGCCGCTCGCGCCCGTGCACCCGCCCGGAGGCCAGCGCGGCGATGAGGAACGCGGTCGCCGCGGCGACGATCAGGGACTCGCGCAGGCTGAGCGCCTCGCCGGGGGCCGTGGGCCCGGTCACGGCGACGATCCCGACGAGCCCGCCCAGGGTCCACAGGGCCCCGCGCCATTCGGTACGGGTCACCCGGCGCCGTGCGTAGTACGCGCCCAGCGGCAGCGCCGCCACGAGGGTCAGCGCGCCGAGCGGCTGCACCAGCGTCAGCGGCCCGTAGTGCAGGGCGGCCACGTGGGCGAGGGCGCCGGCGGCGTTGAGGCCGACCGACCACCACCACTGCCCGCGCGCGAGCAGGGCGCGCAGCGCGCCGCGCCCGTCGGGAGCGGCGGGGGAGGCGGCGGCGAGCCGGGACTGGGCGACGGCGGCGAGCGCGTACCCGGCGGCGGAGACGAGGGAGAGCAGGACCGCGAGCGCGGTGCCGGCGGCGGGGTTCATCGCAGGGCTCCGACCGGGAGGGGTGCCGCACCGAGCGGGCGGGGTACGGGTGGGGGCGCCGTCCGCCGGCCGGGCGCGCGGACGGCGAGCAGCGCGAGGCCGAGGAGGACGGCGGCGGCGAGCGCGTCGAACCAGTAGTGGTTGGCGGTGCCGACGATGACGAGCAGGGTGAGCAGCGGGTGCAGCAGCCAGAGGACCCGCCAGCGGGACCGGGTGGCGGCGATCAGGCCGATCGCGACCATCAGGGCCCAGCCGAAGTGCAGCGAGGGCATGGCCGCGAACTGGTTCGCCATCGAGTCCGTCTCCGGCGTCGCCCCGTAGACGGAGGGGCCGTAGACGCGGGCCGTGTCGACGAGTCCGGAGGCGGCGAGCATCCGGGGCGGGGCGAGCGGCATCAGCAGGTGCAGCGCGAGCGCGGCGCCGGTGGTCAGGGCCAGGACCCGGCGCGACCACAGGTAGTGCGCGGGGCGGCGCCAGTACAGCCAGGCGAGGAAGGCGATGGTGGCTGGGAAGTGCACGGCCGCGTAGTAGGTGTTCGCCGCCCGGATCAGCGGTTCGCCGTGCAGGAGCAGCTGCTGAATCGTTCCCTCGCCCGGCAGGTGGAGCGCGCGCTCGGCGTCCCAGACGCGGTCGGCGTTCCGGAAGGCGCGGGTCTCGTGGCCGTTGGCGAAGAGCCGGCCGAACTTGTAGACGAGGAAGAGCGTGGTGACGAGCAGGAGCTCCCGCAGGAGCGGCGGCCTGGCGGACGCAGGCGCAGACGCGGACGCCGGCGCAGGCGCAGGCGCGGACGCGGATCCGGGTCGGGGCGAGGGTGCGGGTGTGGGTACGGGTGACGGCTCGGGCTCCGACTCGGACTCGGACGCGTTCCCCGCGTCCTCGTCCCGGTCGTGCTCCCCTCGTGTCCCGCGTATCCCGACAGCCATCGCGCGGCCCTCTAATCCGTCAAATCGGCAACAAACGGAGTGAGCCTAGATCTGTTTTCATCGAGACGCAAGCGTCTCGATACGTTTGCGTCTCGATTGTGCACCCCCTACTCTCGTATGTGCAGAGACAGAGGTGTCCGGGAGGGATCGATGTCCACACAGGCCGCGACCGCCGCAGCCCGTCGCAGCAAGATCACGCCGGAGCGTGAGACGGAGCTCTACGACGCCGTGCTCTGCCTCCTCCGCGAAGGCGGCTACGACTCGGTGACCATGGAGGGCGTCGCCGCCCGCACCAAGTGCGGCAAGGCCACGCTCTACCGGCAGTGGGGCACCAAGCCCCAGCTCGTGACCGCCGCCCTCGCCCGGCGCCGCTGCATCGTCTTCGGCGGCATCGACACCGGCACCCTCGCCGGCGACCTGCGCGAGGCCGCCCGGATCTCCGCCTCCCGGCGCGAGCGGGACGCCGAGCTGATGGAGGCCGTCGCCCAGGCCTACATCCAGCACCCCGACCTGCGCGCCGCCCTCCGCGAGACCGTCATCGCCCCCGAGGTCGCGGCCATCGACGCCGTGGTCGCGCGGGCGGTCGAGCGCGGCGAGGTCGACGCCGACAACCCGGCGATCGGTTTCGTCGCCCCCTGCTTCATGGGCATGCTCCGCATCGAGCGGCTCTACGAGGAGCGGTTCGCGGACGCCTCGACCATGCGCACCTTCGTGGACGCCGTCCTCCTCCCGGCACTGCGCGTCGAAGGCTGAACCCCCGGCCCGGCGCCGCGCGTCGACGGGTGAGCCTCGGCCCCGCCCTGCGCGTCGCAGACCGAGGCCCAGCCCCGGCCTGCGCGTCGAAGACCGAGTCACTGCCCCGCGCCGCGCGTCGGGGGAGGAGAGACCCCGCCCCGTCCCGCACCCTGGAGTCATGGCCGCCGCACACGCCCCCGCCGTCCGCGTCCGCCGCGTCTACGAGGACCCGTCACCCGACGACGGGGTGCGCGTCCTCGTCGACCGGCTCTGGCCGCGCGGCCTCAAGAAGACGGACGCCCGCGTCGACGAGTGGCCCAAGGCGCTCACACCGTCCACCGAACTCCGCCGCTGGTACCACGGCCCCGAGGGCGAGTACGAGGAGTTCTGCCGCCGCTACGAGGCCGAACTCGACGCCCCGGAGGCCGCCGAGGCCCTCGACCGGCTCCGGGACCTCGCCGCCCGGGAGACCGTCACCCTCCTGACGGCCGCGAAGGACCCGTCCGTGAGCCACACGTCCGTACTGCGGCGCGAACTAGAGCGGACGTAGCCGGGGCGCCTCCGCGGCCGCGTCGAGCACGCCCCCGTCCCCGCCCTCCGTACGGTCGGCCAACTCCCGCGCCCACGCCACGAGTCCGCCGACATCGATCCCGTACGCACCGGGAACGGACCCGCTCCCGCCCGCCAGACGGTCGGCGCCCCGGCGCAGCAGCCTGGCCCCGCCCGCCGAGTTGCCGCGGGCCGCGTGCGTCAGGCCGACGGCGAGCTGGGCGAGCCCCTGCCACAGGTCCCGCTCCGACTCCGGGCCGGACTTCCAGGCGTCCTCGAAGACCTCGTGCGCGTGGAAGGGCATCCCGGCGTCGAGCAGCCGCTGCGCCTCACGCACGGTCTCGTCCGGCCCGCGGACGACGCCCTCGGGCTGCCGGGGCACCCCCTCCGCCCCGTACGGCAGCGGACGGCCGAGGCCGTCGCGCGGCCGGGCGCTGCGGGCGCGCCCCGCCGCGTCGCGATCCCTGCCGCGCGCGCCGTCCCGTACGCCGTCCCCCTCGCGGTTCCGTACGCCATTCCCCTCGCGGTCCCGCGCGCCGTCCCGTACGCCGTCCCGCGTACCGCCCCGCGCGCCGTCTTCCGCCCCGTCCCGCCCGTCTCCGTGGTCACCCGTTGTCCGGTTCACCCGTCCATTGTCGCCCCATGGACGATCACGACCGCTAGGCTCGACGGTCCGACGCTGTTACGGTCCGCGCGGGTGGTGCCGGACGCGTCATGCCAACAGTTCGTGTGGGGAGTGAGTCACCGGTGCCGACGGATCCCGAACAGTCGCCGCCCGCAACGCCGTTCGCGCCGGGCGTCTCCGACGCCGGGCGGGGCGGGCTGCTCGAACGCGGCTCGGAGCTCGCCGCGGCCGCCCACGCCGTCGACGAACTCGTCGCAGGGGCCGCGGCCGGCGGTCCCCCGCGCGGCGGCATCCTCGTCTACCGGGGCGAGCCGGGCATAGGCAAGACCGCGCTCCTCGCCGAGATACACCGCACCGCCCGGGACCGGTGCACCGTCCTCACCGCCCGCGGCGGCGAGACCCTCACCTCCGTCCCCTTCCACCTCACCCGTCAGCTGCTCCAGCCGGCCCTGGACGGCTTCGCCGAGGACGAGGTGAGGCACCTCTTCGGCGACCACTTCGACCTCCTCGCCCCGGCCCTCGGCATCGCCCCGCCGCCCCTGGACGCGCCCGCCGACCCGCAGGGCGTGCTGCTCGGCCTCGCCCGGCTCCTGGACCGTCTCGCGGACCGGCTGCGGGACCGGCCCCCGGTGCTGCTCGTGGACGACGTCCACTGGGCCGACGCCGAATCCCTGGCCTGGCTCGACGCCTTCACCCGCACCCGGCGCGACCACCGGCTGCCGGTCCTCGTCGTCCTCGCCCACCGCCCGTTCGTACGGGAGCCGCAGGGCCCCGGTGCGCCCGCGACGCTCGCCGCGCTCGCGGACCGCGCCGTCCTCACCCTCGGCCTGAACGCCCTCACCTCGGGGGCCACCGCCGCACTCGCCCGGGACGTGCTCGGCGGGCACGCGGACGACCCCTTCTGCCACGAGCTGTGGTCGGTGACCTCCGGCAACCCGTACGAGACGGTCGAGTTGCTCGCCAAGGCCCGCGACCGGATGCTCGAACCCGTCGCCGGCTCCGCGGCCCTCCTCCGCGACCTCGGCGCCGGCACCCGCGGCGGCGGACTCGTCGCCAGCCTGGAGGAGCTCGGCCCCGGCCCGACCCGCCTCGCCTGGGCGACGGCCATCCTCGGCACGGACAGCACGCCCGAACTCCTCGTGTCCCTCACCGGCAGGTCCGCGAAGGAGGTCGCCGAGGACACCGAACGCCTCCGCGCCGCCAGGATCGTGACGAGCCCGCCGACGACCGGCCGAAACGGACTCGCGATCGTGCCCGTCCCGCCGCTGGAGTTCACGCATCCGCTCATCGCGACCGCGGTGTACGGCTCCGTGCCCACGGCGATGCGCACCGCCATGCACGGACTGGCGGCCTGGGCACTCACCCAGGCGGGCCACGGACCGGCCGCCGTCTCCCGCCACCTCCTCGAGGTGCACCCCGACGACGACCAGGACGTCGTGAGCCAACTGCGGGCCGCCGCCGTCGAACACCTCGCCGTCGGAGCCCCCGACGCGGCCCGCCGCTGCCTGGAGCGGGCCCTCGTCGAACCGCCCGGCCCCGACACGTACGCCAGGGTCCTGTACGAACTCGGCTGCGCCTCCCTGCTCACCGCGCCCGCCGCCACCGTCCGCCACCTGCGCTCCGCGCTCGAACTGCCCGGTCTCGACGACGACCTGCGCATCGACGCGACCTTCCGGCTCACCCAGGCCCTCGCCCACAACAACGAGCTCCAGGAGGCCGCGCGGGCCGCCGCCGTCGAGTACGGTCGGACGCCCCCCGGCACCGGCCGACGACGGCTCCAGGCCGCGCACTTCATGTACGAGGGCTTCCAGGCGGCCGAGATGGACGGTCCGGACCGCTCCCGCCGCCTCGCCGAGCTCACCGCCGGCTTCACCGGGGCCGACAACTCCGAACGGGCGCTCATCACCGTCCGCGCCTTCGACGCGATGATGCGCGGAGAGCCCGCCGCCGAGGTCGTACGGCTCTGCGACCTCGCCCTCGTCGACGGCGTGCCCGCCCGCGGGCTCAGCTGGACCGACCCCGTCTGGGGCTTCGAGATCCCGGCCCTCACCGGCATCGCGTACGCCTTCGCCGACCGTCCCGACCGGGCCGAGGCCCTCTTCACCGAGGCGGTCCGCGCCTTCGAGATCTCCGGCTGGAGCGGCGTCCACCTCGCCTTCGCCCACACCCTCCTGGGCCTGGTCCACCGGCGCCGCGGCAACCTGCCCCGCGCCCAGCACCACCTGGAGGAGGGCCTTCGTCTCGCCGACCGGGTCGGCGACGGCCTGCCCGTCCACTGGGACACCGCCTGCCTGCTCGTCGACACGCTCGTCGCCCGGGGCCGTACCGCCGAGGCACGCGCCGTCGCCGACCGGTACTCCTTCGGCCCGCCCTGGCCGGGCGCGATCGTGCTGCCCGACGGCCCCAGCGTCCTCGGCCGGCTCCTGCTCGCCGAAGGCCGTACCGAGGAGGCCGTCTCCACCCTGGAGGGCGCGGCCGAGGCCCTGACCGTCCGCGGCCGCCACCACATCGTCTGGGCCCCCTGGCCGCTCGACCTCGCCCGCGCCCTCGCACCCACCGACCCGGACCGCGCGGCCCGGATCGCCCGCGAGGCCCACGCCCACGCCGAACGCCTCGGCACGCACACCGCCCTCGGCGAAGCCCTCCGCTGCCTCGCCCTCTTCGCCGACCCGCCCGAGTCCCAGCGGCTCCTCGCACAGGCCGTCGAACACCTCGCCGCGTCGCCGTCCCGCTACGAGGAAGCCCGCGCCCGCCTCGACCTCGCCCACGCCACCGGCTCCGCCACCACCCTCGCCGAAGCCACCGCCCTGGCCGCCACCTGCGGCGCCGACCTCCTCACCTCGGACAAGTGACAGCGGGTGCGTCATCCCACCCTCCGGAGTGAGGTAATGTTTTCCCTGCACGGCGACGCGGGAGAAACCCCGCGGAGACGAGCATCGGGACGTGGCGCAGCTTGGTAGCGCACTTGACTGGGGGTCAAGGGGTCGCAGGTTCAAATCCTGTCGTCCCGACTTGTAAAAGTCGCAGATCAAGGGGCCGTTTCAGAGCAATCTGAAACGGCCCCTTGATCGTTTTTGGGGACCAGATGGAACGGCGGTGCGGCCACGACGGTGACGAACGCGCAGTTCGCCACCTTCGTCAAGTCCACCGGATGCACGACAGAGGCCGAACGCTTCGGCTTCTCCTTCACCTTCGGGGCCTTCCTCGCCGACGAGGTCGCCGCGCCCGTGGCGGCCGTCCCGTTGAGAAAGAGGCCGTTTCGGAGTGATCCGAAACGGCCTCTGGCATGTGGGTGCGGGGTCAGGACACGGTGACCCGGGCCAGGGCCCAGGAGGTGTGGTCGAAGGACGTGCGGTTGTTGGCGTCCTCGACCACCAGACGCAGGACGCGGACGCCGCGCACGTCCAGGTCGATCTGGACCGGGCCGGTGGCCGCCGTGAGGGTGGGGGTGGTGAGGAGCAGGCGGTCGTCGCCGTAGACCTTGGCGCGGGTGGCACCGAGGGTGCTCTGCTTGGCGGAGAAGTCGTCGATGCCGACCAGGGAAGTGAAGCGTACGGCGGCACCGCCGAGGTGGTAGGCGATGTCGCTGGGCGCGTGGACGCCCAGGCCCTTGGGGTACGTCGTACCGCCGAAGGAGATCAGCGGGCCGTCGCCGGCGGCGCTCTTGCCGTTGGAGGTGTCGAGTTCCACCGGTCCCCAGCCGTTGGTGGCGCTGATCCAGGTGAGGTCGGAGAGGTAGGAGTCGCGCTTGGGGGCGGGAGGAGGGGTCGGGACGGTGCCCGTCGCCGGGTAGTGGACCGGACCGGCCGGGGTGCGGGCGGTGCCCTCCGCGGTGAGCTCCCACGTGGTCGCGGGGGCGGCGTCCACGGGCGGTGTGACCTGCCAGGAGGCGGTGAGCCGGGCGCCGACGGCGAGCTCCTCGGCCGTGGTCGGGGAGGCGGAGGTCACGGTCCATCCGGCGGGGGCGCGCAGGCCGAGCGCCGCGGTGGTCCAGGGCCGTGCGGAACCGTTGTCCAGAGTGGCGGTCACGGTGAACGCCTGGCCCGGGACGGCCAGGCGGGGCAGCGTCAGGCGGGTCCCGAACGGGGTGCGCGGATAGGTGTCCTTCCAGGAGGAGCGCATCAGCGCCACCAGTTCCGCGGCCTTGGAGGGGTTCTTGTCGAGGACGTTGCGGGTCTCGCCGAGATCGGTCTCCAGGTCGTACAGCTCCACCTGCCACTTGTCGTCGGGGAGGTTGTGGTCGCGTTCGGGGGCGAAGCGCACGGCCTTCCAGTTCTCCCTGCGGACCGCCTCGGCGAGCCAGGTGGCGCGCTTGTTGTCCTGGGCGTTGGCCCGGCTGGTGACCCCCAGCTCGTCGCGGAACCAGTACAGGTGTCCGTGGCGCGCCGAGTCGGGGCTGCCGGCGAGCAGGGGAGCGGCGGAGAGCCCGTCCACGTCGGTGGGGGCGGGGGCGCCGCCGAGCTCGGCGAGGGTGGGGAGGACGTCGGTCAGCGGGGTGGGGCGGTTGCTGGTGCCCTGCTGGACCCGGCCGGGGCCCCAGGCGATGAGGGGCACGCGTACGCCGCCTTCGTAGAGGTTGCGCTTGTAGCCGCGCAGCGGGCCGTTGGCGTCGAACAGGTCGGGGTTGACCCCGCCCTCCTCGTGGGGGCCGTTGTCGCTGGTGACGAGGACGACGGTGTCCTGCTCCAGGCCGAGGGCGCGGAGCCGGTCGACCACCTTGCCGACCAGTGAGTCGAAGTAGGAGACCTGGGCCGCGTGCCCCTTGTCCGCGGCCGTCCAGCTCCGGTCGGCGTAGGCGCTGGTGTCGGGGATGTCGCTGGGCGCGTGCGGGACGTTCGGGGTGAGCAGGAGGAGGAACGGTTCGGCGGCGTGGGTGTCGATGAACTCCAGGGCGTGCTGTTCGAGGAGGTCAGGAGCGTATACGGCCTTGGCGCCGCCGGCGTTGGCGGGGATGGGCTCCTTGACCGCGTTGTGCCAGAGGTACTCGGGGTAGTACTGGTGGGCGTGACTGTGGTCGATGTAGCCGTAGAACTCCTCGAAGCCGCGGGCGGCCGGATGGCTGTCCTGGCCGGCGGCCTCCGGTCCGAAGCCCCACTTGCCGATCACGGCGGTTCGGTAGCCGCGCGCCCGGAGCACCTGGGCGAAGGTGGTGTCGGTGGCGGTGAGCGAGCCCTGGCCGCCGGAGGAGGGGTTGGCGCGGACCGTGGAGTGGCCGGTGTGGAGTCCGGTCAGCAGGGAGCAGCGAGAGGGTGCGCAGACGGCGGCGGTGGAGTAGGCATCGGTGAAGCGGAGCCCCTCGGTGGCGAGCCGGTCCAGGCGGGGGGTGGTGATCAGCTTCTGGCCGTAGGCGCCGAGTTCGCCGTAGCCGAGGTCGTCGGCGAGGACGACGACGATGTTCGGCAGCCGGGCGCCGGAGCCGTCCGCCGTGTCCGGGACCGTCACCGCGGGCACCGCCTGTGCCGACCCGGCGGTGGTGGCGGTGACGGCGGTCAGACCGAGCGTAGCGGTCGAAGCGGCCAGGAAGGTACGGCGACTGGGCATGGGGGGACTGCTCCTCGGGTGCGGGTACGACCGGGCTGGGTCGGGCCCGGCGTCTGTTGATCGTGCGCGGGGGAGCCGCACCAGGACCATGCACAGAGCATGAAGAACGTGTGACGGCATCCGACTTGACGGATCCTCGGCCGGACCGCACGATCCCGATCGCGGTCCCGGTGAAGCTCGGAGAGTCCGAGGAGCGGGCTCGGCGGGAGGCAGGGTCGGGGCCGCTCTCCACCCTGCAGAGGACCGGACGAGTCCGAGTAGGTGCCCGGTCGTCAGTACAAGGGATCTGGGGACCGGCTGAGGACCACACGATGTGCCCGGTGGTGCACGACACGACTCTCAGTGCACCGTTTGCGCCCGAACTGAGTGCGGCTGGGGGCAAGGGGTCGCAGGTTCAAACCCTGTCGTCCCGACTGTGCGGAAACGCAGGTCGGCGGATTCGGTCGAGTACTTGGTGCGGCCCGAGCGGGCGGCCGTCGGGCCGGCAGAAGACCAGCCCCGCAAAGGGGTCGGTGGGGTCGCTGCGGGGTCGGGTGCTGAGCGTGCCCGGCGGCGGAGTGCGGTGGCGACGCGGGGTGAGATGGCGCCCCAGCCTCTGCTCGGCCGGGTCTTCGGTGTCGTGATGGCCAGGCGGTTGTTGTCGACGGCGGAGAGCGTGCAGTGCACGTAGAGCACGCCCTCGTTGAGGTGGACGTCGTCCCAGTGCAGGCCGAGGGCTTCGCCCTTGCGCATGCCGGTGCCGATCAGGACCTCGAACAGATCGGCCGTCTCCGGGTCGGCCGGGTGGCAGTAAGCGAGAAAGGGGCCGGGCCGGACGGTGCCGTGGCTGCGACCACCGTCCGGCCCGGAGTGTGCGGGGCCGGTGTTTCAGGCCGCCTGCTCGTGCTCGCAGGCGGCTTCGATGCCGTACGTCTCCCAGGCGGGGAAGTCGTCGTCGGCGGGGACGTCCTCGCCCGGCACCAGCAGGCAGGCGTCGAGCGCCGCGTGCAGGGCGTCTGAACGCAGTCCGGTGCCGATGAAGACGAGTTCCTGGCCCTGCGTGGCCTCCGGACCGCGGGCGCCGGACGGTTCGAACCGGGCGACTGCGCCGGCCTGGGACCACAGGCCCGTCACCCCGGGCCGACTGGCGAGCCAGAAGAATCCCTTGGAGCGCAGGACTCGTCCGAAGGTGCCGCTGTCGAGCCCCTCGGTGACGAAGGTCCACAGCCGCCCGGGGTGGAAGGGCAGGTCGGAGCGGAAGACGAGCGAGGCGATGCCGTACTCCTCGGTCTCCGGTACGTGGTCGCCGTTGAGCTCTTTCACCCAGCCGGGGGCCTGCTGGGCCCGCTCGACGTCGAACAAGCCGGTGCCCAGGACGTGTTCGAGAGGAACCCTTCCCTGGACGGCCGGGACGATCCGCGCCTCCGGATTGAGCCGGGACAGCGTCGCGCGCAGTCGGCGTGCCTCGTCCGGTCCGACCAGGTCGAGCTTGTTGAGGACGATGACGTCCGCGAACTCGACCTGGTCCATGAGGAGATCGCTGACGGTGCGCTCGTCGTCCTCGTACTGGTCGAGCCCGCGCGCGACGAGTTCGTCGCCGCCGTCCAGCTCGGGCAGGAAGCCCGCGGCGTCCACGACGGTCACCATGGTGTCGAGGCGGGCGAGGTCGCCGAGGGTGGCCCCGTCGTCGCGGGGGAAGGAGAACGTCGCGGCCACGGGCATCGGTTCGGAGATGCCGCTCGACTCGATGAGCAGGTGGTCGAAGCGGCCTTCCCGGGCGAGCCGGTCGACCTCCTCCAGCAGGTCGTCGCGCAAGGTGCAGCAGATGCACCCGTTGGTCATCTCGACCAGACGTTCCTCGGTGCGGGACAGGGCCGCCTCACCGCCGCGCACGAGTGCGGCGTCGATGTTGACCTCGCTCATGTCGTTGACGATGACCGCGACCCGCAGTCCTTCGCGGTTGCCGAGGACGTGGTTGAGCAGGGTGGTCTTCCCGGCCCCGAGGAACCCGGACAACACGGTCACGGGAAGCCGGTCGGTGGGCGTCATGAGCGCTCAGCCCTCCGGCTGGACGAGGCCACGCTCGTACGCCTTCACCAGGCGCTGCGGGACCCGGTAGACGACGCCGTCCACGGTGATCGGCACCAGCTGGGGCGTGGTCGCCTTCCACTGGGCGCGACGGTGGCGGGTGTTGCTGCGGGACATCTTCCGCTTGGGGACGGCCATCGTGAGACTCCTTGGTCCGGTTCCTGACGCGCAGAGGCTATATGAAAATGGTTGCCATTATCAATCTGGCTTCTTGCGACTCTTGCGGCTGAAGAAGGGGGCGGACTGCTTGGCCCGGTTCGCGCGGCCCAGTGCAAGGTCGGCGTCGGTGACCAGGGCGGCATCCGGTGCGCCGGTGATGCGGTCGATGTCGAGGTGTGGCCCGCCGTCTGATCTCGCCGCCGGCCCGTAGTCCTTCCGCTCGGCGTGCGTCGGCGACGTTCCTCGGGAGGGGGTGAGGTTGACGGCGGCGGGGGTGGGGTGCGGTCGTTGCGATCGTCCGGGCTGTCGGTGTCGATCCCGCTGCGCCGCGGCTGCGGGGGGAAGGGTCCGGCAGGCGTGTGCCGCCGCGTCGACGGAAGCGTGTCCGCCAGTCGCCAGGTGCTGGACGGCCGGGTAGGCGTCGGCGGTGAGGTCCTGCGCGGCGCGCCGAGCCGGTTTTCGCTTGACGCCTCGGCTTTCCGGGTGTCCGCGTGTGGTCCTTGGGTCCCCTCGCGGCCCCGCAGGTCCACACGCGGACGCGGGAGACCCTAAACGCTCATGGCATCCATTTTCAATGGATGGCCACGGTTCGCGCGCTCGGGTGCCCGGCCGGCGAGGCTGAATGTTGCGTCAAGTCGGCCTCTACCAGGACGACTTGGTCACTCCCGGCAGGAATCCGGCGTGTGCCTGCTGTCGTGCTCGTACGCGGGAGAGGCCGAACTTGCGCAGGTAGCCGCGGGGGCGGCCGTCCGTGCTGTCGCGGTTGCGTACGCGCGTGGCACTGGCGTCGCGGGGCTGGCGCCGCAACTCTGCGAGGGCGGCGTCCCGTTCGGCCGGAGTGGAGGACGGGCGGCGGATGACCTCCTTGAGCTCGGCCCGCCGGGCGGCGTACCGCTCGACGATCTCCTTGCGCTTCTCGTTCTTTGCGATCTTGCTGCGCTTCGCCATCAGGCCTTCCCCCCTCGCGCGCGGATGCGCGCCACGGCGGCCTCGATGCCGATCACGTCCACCGTCTTGATCGCCTTGGCGCTCAGGGTGAGCCGGACGTGCCGGCCCTCGCTGGGCAGCCAGTAGCGCTTGCGCTGGATGTTCGGGTCGAAACGGCGCGAGGTGCGCCGGTGGGAGTGGGAGATCGTGTTGCCGAAACCCGGCTTGGCGCCGGTCAGTTGGCAGTGAGCTGACATGGGTGATGCCGCCTTTCCTGCTGGATGGGTGTGGGTGCACACTGTAGCGGTATTGGAAATGAAAATCGTTCCCATGTACTCTCGGCATGGCACGCAACGAGATCCGCCCGGTCATCAAGCTCCGCTCCACGGCGGGCACCGGGTTCACCCATGTGACGCGCAAGAACCGGCGCAACGACCCCGACCGCCTCGTGCTCCGCAAGTACGACCCCGTGGTCGGCCGGCACGTCGACTTCCGCGAAGAGCGCTGACCACCCCGACCCACCCCGGCCATCGAAAGGTCCTGCCATGAAGCCCGGAATCCACCCCGCCTACGAGCCCGTCGTCTTCCGCGACTCCGCCTCCGGCACCGCTTTCCTCACCCGCTCGACCATGACGAGTGACAAGACCGTCGAATGGGAGGACGGCAACACCTACCCGGTCGTCGACGTGGAGATCTCCTCCGCGAGCCACCCCTTCTACACGGGCACCGCCCGCGTCCTCGACACCGCCGGCCGCGTCGAGAAGTTCCAGCGCCGCTACGGAGCCCGTTGATGGACCAGGGACACCGGATGCCCGTCGTGATCGTCGCCGGGCTCCACGCCGACGCCCGCAAGGAGGTCGTCGAACGACTCCTGCGGACCGTCCCCGGCAGCGTGGCCCTGCACCATGACCTCGCCGGCGCGCCTGACGGCACCGTGCTCCGCCTCGTCCGCGACGCCACCGGCACCGTCTCCTCCGGCGAGACGCCCCTGGTCGACGACTGCGCGTGCTGCGCACTCCGCGAGGACCTCGTCCCGGAACTGGAACGGCTGGCGGACGGCGGCCTGACCCGCCTCGCCGTCGTCGAACTGTGGGACTCGGTGGAACCGAAGGCCATGGCGGAGGTCATCGCCGCCCACGGCGCGGATCGCCTCGCCCTGACGAACGTGATCACCGCCGTGGACCCCGCGCTCGTCCTGCCCTGCCTCGGCAACGGCGACGACCTCGCCGAAGCCGGCCTGGCCGCCGCCCCCACCGACCGGCGGACCATCGGCGACACCTGGGCCCGCCAGCTGGAGTACGCACCCGTCCTCGCCGTCGTCGACAACGACGAGGCCGACGACGAGGACCACGCCCTCCTCGCGCAGCTCCATCCCACCGCGCGGCACGTGGCCGCCGGTTCCGGCGAACTCGCCGAAGCCGCGTTCGCCGGATTCGACGTCGAGGCCGCGGCCGCCGCCCAGCACCCCGCGTGCGCGCTGCTGCCCCAGGACGCCGACGAGGCCGGGGTCACCACCTTCGTCTGGCGCCGCCACCGGCCCTTCCATCCGGAACGGCTGTACGAGGCGCTTGAGGACCTTTGCTGCGCGGCGGCCCGCAGCCGCGGCCGGTTCTGGCTCGCCGACCGGCCCGACACGCTGCTCGCCTGGGACGCGGCCGGCGGAGCGCTGTGCGTGGAGAGCGCCGGCCCCTGGCTGGCGTCACTGCCCGACGCCGCCTGGGAGATGGTCCCGCCCGTGCGCCGCGCGGCCGCCGCACTCGACTGGCACCCCGAGCACGGCGACTGCTGCCAGCACCTCGTCTTCACCTCACCCGGCCTCGACCGGAACGGACTCGAACAACTCCTCGACTCCTGCCTGCTGACGGACGCCGAATACCAGGCGGGACGTGAGGCGTGGAAGCACCTGCCCGCCGCCTTCGACTCCCTCCTCGACGCCGCCTGACCTCG
Organism: Streptomyces vietnamensis; assembly: GCF_000830005.1. Classification (NCBI taxonomy): domain Bacteria; kingdom Bacillati; phylum Actinomycetota; class Actinomycetes; order Kitasatosporales; family Streptomycetaceae; genus Streptomyces; species Streptomyces vietnamensis. The sequence goes on from NZ_CP010407.1 coordinate 7,131,515, forward strand.
TACGACCCCACTGAAACGCCCAATCGAAGGAGCCGCGACATGGCCCGACGTCCCGACCCCCGCAAGCCCGTGAAGTCCCGCCCCAACCCACTCGACGCGGCCGGCATCACGTACATCGACTACAAGGACACCGACCTGCTGCGGAAGTTCATCTCCGACCGGGGAAAGATTCGCAGCCGCCGCGTCACCCGCGTGACCGCCCAGCAGCAGCGGGCCCTCGCCACCGCCATCAAGAACGCCCGGGAGATGGCCCTGCTGCCGTACGCCAGTCGCTGACCATCGTGCACCCGATGTCGTTACGGCGGTCGTGGCTCTCGCTGTCGAAGCCGGGGTGGGCGGTGGTGAGCGACCCGTGCCCGGCGATCTTGCGCAGCACGTGCACCGGGACGCCGGCGTCGGTGAACCACGTCAGACCGGTATGGCGGAGGTCGTGGCGGCGCAGGTGCTCGTACCCGAGCTTGGTGACGGCCTCCTCCCAGTGGGGCGCGTCGCGCGGAACGGCGGTGGAGATGCGGCCGCCGCGAGGCCCGGCGAACATGCGGGCACCAGGGTCCGGGCCCGCCGACAGGACGCATCTCCTCGATGATGGGCACCTGATGGGCTCGCTTGCCCTTGGTGCCCTTGTCCACGAGGCCGCCGGGGGCGGAGGTCGTCTGGCGGCGGACGGTCCAGATCCAGTCGGTGGTGTCGATGTCCCCGACCCGGCAGCCGGAGACCTCGCCGATACGGGCGGCGGTGGACGCCGCGAAGAGCACCGCATCGCCCCGGCCCCGCTACTCGCCGTAGGAGGCCGTGACGAGGGCGTCGGCCAGGTCCGACCAGTGCCTGCCGGTCGGGCAGCGCGAGTGCTCGCGGCCCGCGTCCACCGCGCCGCCCCCGCCAGGGCCTCGCGGAACTCCTCGCCCCGCCCGCACCGGCGCCCCCGCAGATGCCGGATCCGGCGTGGTGGCCGCGACCTCGCTCGGGTCGGTTCGAAGCGTCAGAAGTACGTCGTCTCCGAGCCGCCGGTCGCCTTGATGCCGCAGGTGAGGGCCGGCGAGAGCACAGGCAGGGGAGAGACGAGCACGCCGAACGAGCCTTCCGCCGGAAGGCGCTCAGCCGATGATGGCGACGGGGCCGTCCCAGGCGTCCTGGTCGACGGTGATGGTGTAGCCGCCGCGCGTCTCCTTGCTGTTGACCAGGTACTGGTGGCCGCGGCTGTGGTCGGTGTACTGGGTGGCGCCCCACGGCCAGTCGGCGGTGGTGGTGTTCTGCTTGTCCCACAGCGCGTACCAGAGGTTGCCCGGCAGGTCGGTGCGGTCGGTCGCGGTGGCGACGGCCTTGGCGCTGGAGCTGGTGAAGCCGTAGAAGCCGCCGCGGTAGGTCTTGGCGCGCAGCGTCTTGGTGAAGGAGCGCACGTACGTCAGCACAGCGTCGTTGCACGCCTTGTCGGTGATGTCGTACGGCTCCATGTCCAGGAAGATCGGGCTGCCGGGCTTCATGCCGAGCGCCGATGCCCTGGCCACCGCGTCGTTGGCGTCCGTCACGCCGAGCGACGCCGCCGTCGAGGCCGTGAGCTTCTCAGGGTTGGCGCTGGTCTGGCACGGCGGCTGGGCGCCGACGTAGAGGGGGATGAGCTTCCAGCCCATGGTGTTGACCGACTTCACCCAGGACGCGGTGAGGTTCGGCTGGGCGCATCCCCGGTTCTTGCCGCCGATGTAGACCGCGGCGCCGCCGTAGAAGCCGTTGCTCTTCCACGCCTTCATCGCCGCCGAGGAGGGCGCCGCGCACGTGTCGAAGGCCCGGCCGGTGAAGGTTCTTTGCGCGGGCCACACTGTGGCCGCCATCGAGGTCTGCGCCGCGACCACGGCGCCCACGACGGCGACGGCACCTCCAGTCGCCGCGGCGATGTAGCGACGCTTCTTCGAAAGCCGATGGTCGGCCATACCCACCCCTCGTCACGAACGCGGCGGACTGCCGCAGTCAGCGCGCCGACCGGGGGAAACGGGTGTGTGAAGCGGGAAGGCCGAGCCGCTGACGTCGTGCCCGTCGCCCCATGGAGCGGCGCAGTGTTGCCATGCTCCGCACCTACGGAGCATGCCGCACTGTAGTGGACGGAACCCAAGGGTCCGGGGCCGGGTCGTCGTCTTCAGGACGAGTGGCTCGATCCTGTGCAGACGGCTGACGAACCGGAGTCAAGATCACGAAAAGATTCAACTCCAGGCCCGCCGGGTTCGTCATCCCGTCGCACGTTTGGCGCGACGTGGACGTCGACCTGGTCGCCGCGGCCGACGGTTCCATCACCTCGAAGGCGCATCCGCGTGGGCTGAAGCTCGTCGGCGGGACGCGTACGCGGGCCTCCTCGCTGAAGGCGGCCCAGTCGTCCCCGGGGACGGACCTGGTGACGCTCGGATCGGGCGACGAGGCCATCACCCTGCAGTGGCGCGGCGGCCTGCCGACGCCGAAGCTCGACGGCCCCCGCGCCACCCACGCGGACGCCGTGTCGGGCGCGGACGTGGTGGTCGAGGCGACCCGTACGGGCTTCGAGCAGTTCGTCGGGGTCAAGGCAAAGCCTGAGGCCGGCTTCTCCTCCGGCAACTACACCGGCTCCGCGTGTCCGCTGCAGCCGTGGGAAGTGTGGTCCACCGGCGCCGTGTCCACGTCCTCGCGCTGGGCCGTGCCCAACCCGCCGGCGTGGATCGCGAACCCAACGGTGACAAGGTCGACGGCACCTTCCAGATCTTCGACTCCGCCACCGGCACCCAGGTCGGCAACGTCCTGGTGTCGCCCTACGTGCCGTCCGGCCAGCCCGCGTCGGTGACCGTGCCCGCCGGCATGCTCACCGAGGGCAAGACGTACAAGTTCCGTACGCGCCAGTACGCCGGCACGAGCTACAACACCGGCTGGTCGGCCTGGAAGACGTTCGCCGTCGACACCAAGGCTCCTGCCGGTCCCGTGAAGATCGTCTCGGCCGACCACCCCACGGACAACCGGGTGAAGGGAGCCGGTCAGAGCGGCACGTTCACCGTCACCCCGCCGGCCGGCGACCACAACTGGCTGGAACGGTCTCTGGACGGTGTGAGCTGGACCAAGGTCTCCACCGGCGGTGTCGCCACGGACGTCTCCATCCCGGTGACCCCGCCGCGCGACGGCAACCAGACGCTTCAGGTGCGCGCGGTGGACAAGGCCGACAACAAGTCGGAACCGGTTTCGTACACGTTCCACGCGGGTCCGGGCGGCTTCGCCCAGCCCGGTGAGGGCGAGCGGACGGCGCGCCGACTGCCGCTGGACGCCTCGGTGGCCACCACGGCCCTGGACAACGACGAGTACGGCAACCCGCGTACCGGCCAGGCGTCGGTGGGTTACGGCTGTCTGGGCGAGAAGCAGTGCTCCGCCGAGACGTCCTCCGGCGTCATCCTGATGGGCGTCCGTCTGTACGACCCGTCGACGGGCCGCTTCCTCTCCCAGGACCCCGTGTACGGCGGCAGTGCCGACGCGTACGAATACTGCTCGGGCGACCCGGTCAACTGCACCGACCTGGACGGGCGTTGGAGCCGATCGAATCGACCCCGGCTCCGACGGCAGGGCTACCACTGGGGCGTCCGCGAGCGTCAAGTTGTTCAGCATCCGGCGCAGGTCGAGGCACAGGTGCCCGACCGGACCGCCCGGCTGGAGCGAGTGCTGCAGCATCCGGAGGAGACCGGGCAGGTCGGGTCGGTGGACGGGCCGGGGGCGTTCTTCAAAGGAGTCCTGCCCACGCAGTGGGGGCCGCTGCGGTCCGAGGGCGGCGGGTCGCTGGTCTGCTTCGGCGGCCGGACCGATTCGTCGCTCGCAGGCTGCCGTCGGGCCCTACGGCTACGGCTACGGCTACGGCCGTCCGGTCTACGGTTCGGCCGGGCGGGAACCGCCCGAGCGGCGTCAGGCGTCGATCGGACGCAGCACCGCGTAGTACGCGAACGGCGGACCGTACAGCCGGGCGACCCGCAGCCCGGCTCCCTCCGCCAGACTGATCAGCGAGGACGGCCGGATCTGATGCCGGTCGAAGAACTCGCCGACCACCAGCCGCCCGAACGGCTTCAGCACCCGGCGCAGCTCGGCCAGTGTGCGCGCCGGATCCGGGATCTCGCCCAGCGCCGTCACCAGGTAAGCCGCATCGAACGAGCCATCGGCAAAAGGAAGCGCATGTGCATCGGCGCAGTTCGGCACGATGTTGTCGACGCCCTGCTCCTTGGCCCGGCGGCCCACGTGGTCGAGCATCTCCTGCTGGATGTCCAGGATGTCCAGCTGGCCGTTCGGGCCCAGCTGCGGTGCGACGTGCAGCGACTGCAGGCCGGTTCCGGGGCCTATCTCCAGGATCCTCTCGCCCTCCCGGGCCTGCAGCACGTGGTCCAGACGCTTCAGGGTCAGGAACGGCAGCGGCAGGTCGAGCAGCCAGCGCTGAGAGTACGGGTACGGCGCGGAGTCGGTGAACCACCAGGTGGCGACGGCGGCGGCAGCGCCCGCTCCGATCAATGCTCGCGAATACCTCATAACTCCTCATCGAATGTCCGGTTGGGCCATCGAAACATTTCTGATGGTCCATCAGTTGTGTTTGTGTGTAATGTGCTTGCGCCAGAGCCGACTTTGTCGGCAGTCGACCCGAGCGGGCCGAACGAACCGCCCGTGGACCGCCGTTGCGGCAGGGCGGGGGCTTCCCGAAAAGGACCGGACCGCAAGCGCCGATCACGTCACGAGCTCTTCCGCTCAGCGGCCCGGCCGGGGGAAGGTCCGGGTCGCGAGGACCGCGCAGGCCACCGCCAGCGGCAACTCGGCGAAGACCGCCATCAGCACCGCCAGCTTGAAGTCCGAACCCGGGGCAGCCGTCATGGTGTCGAACCAGGCGTCGACCAGCAGCAGGGCCGAGGTCGCGGCGGAGGTCAGGCAGGCCCGGCAGTCGCCGCGCCTGAGGAGCAGTCCGGTGGAGAGCAGGCCGAGCGCCTCGAAGCTGTCCAGACCCGTCCACGTCCAGGCCCAGTGCGAGGCCTGAGCGGTGGCCGGCAGCCCGGTGTGCAGGAAGACCAGCCAGGGAATCATCGCCAGCCCGAGCACGGTGAGGACCGTGGCCGCCCGGCGAAGCGGCAGGGGGGACGTCGAAGCGGCCGCGGCCTTCGGAAGGATCCGCGGGACACCGGAGCCCGCACCGGGGGCGCCCGCAAGGGCCCAGATGCCGGCCTTGCCTAACGGGGCCCGCAGGGGCGAGGAGGAGCGGCGCATGGTTCTTCTCCAGCGTTGGTCGTCGGCGTGGGGCGGTGGTGCCCGCTCAGTGGATGTGGATGCCGCCGTTGGAGGCGGCCACGGTGAGGGAGGCCGACGCACCGTCGGAGTTCGGCAGGTCGATCTGCGGCGCGGAGCTGCTGGTGTGGGCGCCGATCCGGTAGCCGGTGCTCGAGGGCTCCGCGAGGTCGACCGCGCCGTCGCCGGTCGTCATGGTGCACCGGCGGGCGGTGCGGTTTGAGGTATTGATCGTTCCACTCCTCGTTCTCGGGAAGGCCGGTGGCCTTCACCGGCGGTTCGCGGTGGCGCTGCGGTACGGGGCACCTGCGCCGTCCCGCACCGACTGTCTGCCCCCAGCCAACAGCAGTTCGGCCGGGCCGGACACGCTGCCAGCCCACAGAACCGGGGTAGGGATAACCCTCCTGTCAGTCCCAGCCGTTGTTGTCGGGCGGGGTGGTGGTGCCGGTGGTGTCGGCCGGGGCGGCAGCGGCCCGCGGCCGCGCGGCGGTCAGTTCTGGTCGTCCGGCCGGCGCGAAGATCGTGCTGGTCGGCGTCTGCCTGCGCCCCGACACGGTCGGCCCCGGGGTGGTGGCCGGCAGGGAGCTGGACATCCGCGGGTCGTTCGGCGGCAGCCCGGGTGAGTACCGCCAGACGCTGCGGGACACCGCCGAGGGCCGGATCGACGCCGGTGCCGTCGTCACCGGCGTCACCGGCCTGGACGGACCGGCCGGGGCGATCGCCGAACTCGGCGAGCCGGAGCGGCACGCGGAGATCGTCGTCGGCCCCTCGCCGGTCGCCGGCTGATCGTCCGAACGACGGTGGCGTCCCCGGGATCTCCCGGGGACGCCACCGTCGTTCGCGGCACGGGCGTGCTCAGTGGACCGTGATGTCGCCGCCCGTGGTCTTCACCACCACGCTGTGCGGCGCGTCCGTAGCGGTGTTCGGCAGCGAGACGCTCGGCGACGATTGGGAGCTCTGCGCGTCGACGCGGTAGGTGGCGTCGTGAGGCACCTTGAGGTCGACCCCGCCGTAGCCCGCGGTGACCTTCAGGGAGGCGGGTGCCGCCCTGAAGGAGGCGCTGACCGCGCCGTCGGTGGTGATCACCTCGGCGTTCGGGGCGCTGCTGTCGGCGAGGGTCACCGCGCCGTAGGTGCTCCGCACGGTCAGCGGGCCGGACGACCGGTCCACCTCCACCTCGCCCAGCTCGGTGGTCAGATCCAGCCGGCCGGTCAGGCCCTTCGCCCGGATCCCGGCGTCCCCGGTGTTCACCTGCGCGGCCAGGCCGGCCGGCACCGTGATCTGCAGGTGCTCCGAGCAGTCGTTGGAGCAGCCGGCGGTGACCGTGACGTCCGACCCGGACCGGGTGACGGAGACCTGCGGGACATGGCCCGTGTAGTTGCCGCTCATGGCCACCGTGACCTGCGAGGAGCCGTCCTGACTCAGCGTCACGTCGAGTCCGTCGGTCTGGACCGTCACCTGGCCGGCGCCGGTCGCGTCCTGCTGCCAGTTGCCGCTGTACGGGTGGTGCGCCGGAAGCAAGGCGACCACACCCCAACCGGCCGCGGCGACGACCGTGACGAGGACGGCCAGACCTATGAGGAGGAATCCGCGGCGCATCCTCGGTGTGGTACTGATCTCAAGCTCCCAGGTAGCGCAGAACGGCGAGTACGCGGCGGTGGTCTCCCACCTCCTGCTGCAGGTCGAATTTCACGAAGATGCTGCGGATGTACTTCTCCACAGCCGCCGTGCCGATCACCAGATCGGCCGCGATCCCGGCGTTGGAACGGCCCCCCGCCATGGCCGTGAGGACTTCCCGCTCGCGCGGCGTCAGGGTGGACAGCGGATCCCGCTGCCGGCTGCCGATCAACAACTGCTTGACCACCTCCGGGTCGAGGACCGTCTCGCCCGCGGCGACCCGGCGCAGCGCGTCCACGAACTCCTCGGCGTCCGACACCCGGTCCTTGAGCAGGTAACCGACCCCGTTGTCATTGGTGTTGACCAGGTCGATGGCGTAACGCTCCTCGACGTAGTGGGAGAGCACCAGGACGCCGGTCTCCGGCCAGCGGGCGCGTACCGCCAGTGCGGCGCGCAGGCCCTCGTCCAGGAAGGTGGGCGGCATCCGGACGTCCGTCACACAGGCGTCCGGCCGGTGTTCGGCCACCGCGCGCAGGAGTTGCTCCCCGTCGCCGACCGCGGCGACCACCTCGATCCCCTGTTCGCTGAGCAGCAGTTCGATGCCCTGGCGCAGCAGCGCGGAGTCCTCGGCCAGCACTACCCGCATGGCAATTCCACCTCGATCACGGTCGGTCCACCCGCCGGACTGCTGAGCCGGAACCGCCCGTCCACCCCGGACACCCGGTCCGCCAGACCGGTCAGGCCCGTGCCGGCCGCGAGGTCGGCTCCGCCACGCCCGTCATCGCCAACTTTAACGTCCAACCGGGCGCCCTCCCGCCGGATCTCCACCCAAGCGCGGGTCGCACGAGCATGTTTGGCCACATTGGTGAGCGCCTCGGTCACCGTGAAGTAGGCGACCGCCTCGATGGCGGACGAGGGGCGCGGCTCCACCAGGACGTCAAGGCGCACCGGCACCGGAGCCAGCGCGGCGACGGCGGAGAGCGCCGCCTCCAGGCCGCGGTCGGTCAGCACCGGCGGGTGCAGACCACGGGCCAGGTTGCGCAACTCGGCGATGGTGCTGAGGGTTTCCCGCCGGACGTCCTCGACCAGCTTGTTGGTCTCGTGGTCACCGGACTTCTTCAACCGCGAGCTGGCCCGGCCCAGGGTGATCGACATCGCCACCAGCCGTTGCTGGGCACCGTCGTGCAGGTCCCGCTCGATCCGCTTGCGCTCCGCCTCGGCGGCGTCCACCACCCGGGCTCGACTCTCCGTCAGATCATTGACCCGCTGCTCCAGTTCCATGCCGCGGGGCCGGGAGAGCAGTGCGACGGCCAGCGCGGTGTCCAGCGCCAGCAGGAGTTTGACGATCAGCGGGGAGAGGACCGCGCCGGCCAGCAGCGCCACCGCCGCGACCAGCAGCGCCCGGGGCAGGGAATCCACCACGAACGGCCCGAGCTGGGCCTCTCCGCCGGGCAGGCCCCGGTAGTAGGCCGGAAGCAGCACCAGGGTCAGCGGCACTGCCCAGACCAGCGCCACCCCGACCACGGTCACCACCGCCACCGGCACCAGCAGGACGAAGTAGCCGATCAGCCGCCAGGTGCAGGGGTTGTGGACGAGCGACTGCAGCGACTTGACCAACCGCCACGAACAGACCGGCGCCGGCAGCTCGTCGAGCTCCAGCCCGCAGGTCACGGCGAACCGGACGCGCTCGACGGCGGCCAGCCGGAACAGCGCCCACCCCACCACCACCGTCACCGGCAGGCCCACCAGGCCGGCCGGCGCCAGGCAGACGGCGAGGACCAGCACGACCAGCACGGCCAGTCCCGCCAGCGCCACCAGACCGTCAAGCACCAGGTGGATCGACGCCCGCCACAGTACGGGGGAGGCCAGCGCGCGCAGCGGATTGCCCGGCACCACCTCGCGGGGTGGCCGGGCGCCCGTCCGGGCTCTGCCGGTGGCAAAGCCGGCGATGTTCTCGGTCAACTGCTTCGGACCCGCTCTCGTGGGCAGTGCGGGCGGCGACCGGGTCACCGTCCGCGCGTCGATTCGACAAGGGGACGGTACCCAACCCGATCACCCGTCGGCAGCGAGGAGAGCCCACTGGCGGGGGTAGGGTTTACCCCCCGTCCGGCCGGTGGGTCCACGCTGCCGACCCGGTGCCGCCCGGTGCGACATCGTGGGGACATGACCGATCGACACTCGAGCGCCGCCGGCCGCCCCGGCCCGGCCGGCAGGACCGACGACACCGAGCAGTTCCTCGTGCACTACGGGGACACCATCGACGACCGGGTCGCCGAGATCGTCGCCGAGATCGTCGAAGAGGTTCTCGGCGAGCAGCTGAGGCGGTACCGGCGCGACGTCGTGCTGCCGATCACCGTCACGCAGCTGGCGGCCGCGGCCGTCTCGCTGGCGCTCATGTGGTGGAGCCCGTGGGCGGTCCCCCTGGTGTGGGCCGCCACCTCCGTCATCTGCGTGTCGCTGTCACGGACCGCCCGGATCCCGCGCCGCTCGTAACGGGCCGCGGGCGTCCGGGCTGCGGCAGCCCCTCCGTGCGTACCCCCGACGCACGGCGGGGCGGCCGCGACCGAGTGCTCGGTCACGACCGCCCCGGACGGACGGCACCGGAGGCGATCAGGTGCCTGATCAGCTCCCGGCCGGTCACCGCGTTGGTTGTCGACTGCCACGATCCGGAGCGGCTCGCGGCCTTCTGGTGCGCGGTCCTGGGCTTCAAGGTGATCGACCGGAGGGAGGGCGAGGTCGAGATCGGTTCCTGAGAGCCGACCGTCGAGGAGGTCCGGGCCCGCCAGGTGCCGCCCACCCTTTCGCCACCTCACTCCACCTGCGGAGGAACAAGCCCATGCCCCACCTCGGAAGTACGGTGTGTCTGCGTGCCCTCGCGGCCGCCGCCTGCACCGCCTGTGCGTGCGCGGTCGCTACCACCGATACCGGCACCGGCGTGATGCATGCCATCGGCCGCACCCTCGACCTCGACGGCCCGCCGCACGCCCATCACCCGGAGGGCCACCGCTCGTGAGTGCCGCGCAACTGCTCCGTACGACCGCCCGGGGCCGCGCCGATCACGTCGCGCTGACCAGGGCATCACCGCGCCCGTCGTCGACGGGCTGCGGGTGTCGGTCAGCGATGACCTGGCTCGGCTGTTTGGTCGGGCTGCCGGTCCGCGAGCCCCAGGGGGCAATGCGGTCGCGATGTTCGTGACCATGCCGGCGTCGTTTCTGCCGGCGACCTTCTACCCGGTCGCCAACCTGCCGGGGTGGCTGCAGTCCATCGCCCGGCGGAACCCGATGACCGTCCTGGCCACCGTTCTTCGGGAGCTGTGGGGGAGCCCGACCGGCAACCTCGTGGATCCGGCGCTCCCGCTGCGGCACCCCGTCCTGTCGTCGGTGCTCATGCTCTCGGTCCTGCTGGTCGGGTCGCCGTCGTCCCGCTGGCGACGCGGACCTACGACCGGGCCGTGGCGGCGGGCTGAGGGGCTGCCGGTCAGCGCGCCCCGTCTGCAACGGCGGGCGGTCTCCAGCACGGTGTCCCGGGGCCTCTCAGACGCCCGAGACGTTTGTGTCGGCCCGCGGGCGCCCTCAGCGCCCGGTGTGCGCACGCCAGGTGTCGTGCAGCCGGGCGAGGTGCTGGAAGCCGTCCACGACCTGGTCGGTCGCCACGCCGAAGTCCACCAGGCACGCGACCTCGTCCACGCCGGCGTCGGCGAGCTGCTTGAGCGTAGCCATGCACTCCTCGACGGTCCCGAACATGCCGCTGGTCTCGAAGTACCGGTCGAAGGCCTGGGCCACCAGGAAACGGCGGTCCTCCTCGCTCACCTTCTTCAGCTCCCGCATCATCGCGGCGCCGTCGGCTCCCGCGGCCTCGGCAGCCTTGACCAGCAGGTCGAAGGAACTGGCGAGGTAGCGGGAGAACGGCTCGCGCACGGTCTCCCGTACGGCCTCGCGGTCAGTGCCCACGAAGGTGTGCAACATCACCGCCACGTGGGCGCGTCCCCCGTCGCCCTGGTGCTCCTGGAATGCCGCCCGGTACTCGGCGATCCGCTGTGCCAGTGTCCCGACCTCCTGGCCCAGCAGGTGGGTGAGGACGCCCAGGCCGTGTCGTCCGGCCAGTTCGAAGGTCGCCGGGGAGCCGCCGGTGGTCAGCCATACCGGAAGCTCGGGCTGAACCGGCGGCGGGAACACCTTCAGCGACACCGACTCGCCCGCGCCGTCGACGAGTTCGATCGACTCACGCCGCCACAGCCGGCGAATCGTGTCGATCGTGTCCATCAGCGCGCTCTTGCGGGTCTCGTAGTTCTCCGGGCGCAGCGCGAAGTCGGCGGCGTGCCACCCCGAGGCGATCGCCACCCCCGCCCGCCCGTTGGAGAGATTGTCGACGACCGACCACTCCTCGGCGATCCGCATCGGGTGGTGCAGCGGTGCCACCACGCTGCCGGCCCGCACGGCCACCCGCTTGGTCACCGCGGCGACCGCGGCGCCCGTGACCGCGGGATTGGGGTAGAGCCCACCGAAGGCGTGGAAGTGGCGCTCCGGGGTCCACACCGCGGTGAAGCCGTGGTCGTCGGCGAAGCGCGCGCCCTCCAGCAGCAGCCGGTAGGAGTCCTGCTGCTCGGTGTCGTTGTTGGCGAAGTAGAAGAGGCTGAAGTCCATCCGCGTCTCCGGATCGTGTGCACGTGGTGTGCAGTCGAGTGAAGGCGGACGCCGGGTCGCCGCGCCTGACCATCCGGCGGGCCGAGACTGGCACGCTCCGCCGCGGCCACCTTGGCACCATGCGCGACGTGGATCAAGACCGACCGCAGGTGGTGCGAAGTGCCCTGTTCAACCGGCGTCGGGCCGCAGTTAGACGGGCAATCGGGGCCACGGCGTGCTCGTGCGGCGGTTGTTTGACTCCGACTCGGCACCCTGGGTCATAGTGGGTCGCGGTGGGACCGGAGCGGTCCACATCATGCCCGCAGGAAGGACGACGTGATGACGAACCCGTTCGAGGACCCTGACGCGAACTACCTGGTCCTGGTCAACGACGAGGGCCAGCACTCGCTGTGGCCGGTCTTCATCGAGGTGCCGGCCGGCTGGACCTCGGTGTTCGGCGAGGCTGCGCGGCAGGAGTGCCTTGACTACATCGAGGCGAACTGGACCGACATGCGCCCCAAGAGCCTGATCGCCGCGATGGCCCAGAGCTGATCGGCCTACACCCCCGTCAGCACCCCCGAAGGCCGCTCCCCTCGTGGAAGCGGCCTTCGGGGTGTCACGACCGGCGTGCAACCGCGCCGGCCCCAGGTGCGGCCTCTGGGCGGTCGGCGGGTGAAGCCTGCTTCGTCGCCGAGCAGGCCCGGGCGCGGTGTCGGGATTGCGCCCGGGCCGTTTCCCGGACCTCTCGCCGAACCCGCCGTGCGCCTCTCAACGCAGCGCAGCACCACCGCGCCCGCGCCGTCGCCGAAGACCACGGCCGTGCCGCGGTCCGTCGGGTCGACGATCCGGGAGTGGATTTCGGACGCCACGATCAGGACGCTGTCGACGCCGCCGCCGGCGATCAGGCCGTCGGCCACCGCGGTGGCGTAGACGAACCCGCTGCACACGGCGGAGATGTCGAACGCCGGGACCTGGCCCAGGCCGAGGCGGTGGGCGACCTCGGGCGCTGCGGCCGGGTACGGGCGGTCCGGTGTGGTGGTGGCCGGCACCACGCCGCCGACCGTTCGCAGGCCCGCCGAGCTCAGCGCGGTGGCGTCGGCCTCGCAGGCCAGGTCGCGCATTGACACCCCGGGGCCGCCCGGCGTCGTGCGGCGATGCCGGTGCGACTGCGGATCCACTCGTCGGTGGTGTCCAGATGGGTCACCAGCGCGGCGTTGTCGATCGCGGTGCTGGGCAGGCAGGTGCCGAGGCCGGCCAGTACCTAGGCCGGCCGGTCGCGGCGGTCCCCGGACGATGAGGGGGACTCTGTCGTGGACATCGGGTCACGCGCCCCGCGGCGTCAGGCGGACCGGCAGGGACTCGGGGCCGTTGACGACGATCGATTCCAGCAGTTTCGGCTCTCCGGCCAGCTCGATGTCGACCCTGCTGTTGAGCAACTCGTCGAAAAGGAGGCGGAGTTCGGACTTGGCCAGCATGCTGCCGAGGCAGAAGTGCTCGCCGAAGCCCAGAGCCAGATGCCGGTTCGGCTTGCGCAGTACATCGAAGCGGTCCGGATCGTCGAACACGGTCTCGTCGCGGTTGGCCGACGGGAGCCAGAACACCACGCGGTCGCCGGGCTCGATCCGTTTGCCGTGGATCTCGATCGGCCTGGCCGCGGTGCGCATGATGTGGGTAGCGGTCGAGGTCCAGCGCAGCACTTCCTCGACGGCGGACGGCAGCAGGCTCGGGTCCGCCCTCAGGATGTCCCACTGCTCGGGGTGCTGGAGGAAGGCGAGCATACCGCCGGCCGCTGAGATCCGGGTGTTCTCGGTGCCGCCGACGAGCAGGTTGTCGCAGTTCAGGATGATGTCGTCCGGGCTGAGCCGATCACCGTCGATGACGGCGGTGGCGAGTGCGCTCACCAGGTCGTCGCCCGGATCCGCCGCCTTCTCCTCCTGGAGATTCTCGAAGTACCCCATGATGTCGAGGTGGGCGAATCGGCGGGTCAGTGGGTCGCCATCGGCGAATGCCTTGCTGGTGAGATCGTACAGATACTGCCAGTCCGACTCCGGGATACCCATCATCTTGCAGATGACATACAGCGGAATGCGCGCGGCGATTTCTGTGACGAAGTCGCAGGACTCCTGGGCCAAGGCGTCGCCGACCACGGCGCGGGCAATGTCCCGCATTTCCTCCTCGAGTGCCCGGACCGACCGGACGGTGAACCACTCGTCCACCACGCCGCGCAGTTGGCGGTGGCGCGGCGGATCGGTGAGGGCCAGGGTGCGGCCGCCCCCGGGGTCGACTCCGTGGTCGGCGGGCCGCAGCAGGATTCCGTGTGCGGAGCTGAAGGTCTCGTGATCGCGGTAGGCGGTTCGCACGTCCTCGTACCTGGTCAGCGACCAGTAGCCGGGCAGTTCGGCCGGTTCGTGCCAGTGGACCGGGTCGTTGGCGCGCAGCCACCGCCACTGCACAAAAGGGTCGCCATGTGAATAGAGTTCTGGATCGACCAGGTTGATAAGCGGTGGCGGCTCGATCGGCTTGCTTTGCACGCGATGCCTCGCAGGGGTCTAAGGGTTGATTTCACGGTGGCATGCTGTTTCGCACAGCGTCAAGGTTTGCCGAGCCGCCCGCTCCAGGTCGTCCGAGCGGTCTGTTCAAGTGCGGCAAAAACGCACTTGAACACCGCTGCCGAGCCTTGTCCCAAGTCATTGAGGCATGTTGATCTATTCAGCGCTGGGGGGCTATGTTCCCCAGTCGGATGGAATTATTCCGGGCTGAGGTACGCCGAATCGTCGGCTGCCCCGTTGATGGTGTCGTTTTTTCTGGGGAGGAGGGGTGCAGATGACTGACGAGCAGTTGTTTCTGCGGTCCAAGGTCATAATCGAGCCGCTGGTGGACAGGTTTGTCGCCCAGCCGCACACCATGGCGCCGGTGCAGGCGGCGATGAACCTGGCGTTCCTGCATGTCCCGCTGCTCGAGTCGTACCTGCAGTCCCCGCAGGTGCATGTCGCGGCCAGCAACAACCCGGAGCTGCGCGGCGGTTACTTCATCAACATCCCGGAGGAGCGCGCCGACGAGGTGCGCGAGCTGCTCGCCACCATCAAGCGTGACCGGGCCGACATGCTGAAGTTCGCCGAGGCGATCGCCGCCGGCCAGGAGATCCTGCGGGCGAACGCCACCGGCTTCGACCTGACCCCGCTCTACCCGAAGCTGCCGGACGAGCTGGGTGGTCTGGTCGAGCTGGCCTACGACACCGACAACCAGGCGCAGCTGCGCTTCATGGAGCCGGTGCTCTACACCAGCCCCTACTACCAGGAGTCGCGCCAGTCGGTGCAGCTCTCCTTCGAGACCGGCATCGAGCGCCCGTTCATCCTGAGCACGCCGCGGCTGCCCTCCGAGGACGTGCTCGAGCTGGACATCCCGTTCCGCCACCCGGGCCTGACCGAGCTGTTCAAGGCCCGGGTCAAGCCGACCACGCTGGCCCATCTGCGCGAGGCCCTGGAGCTGAACGACGAGCAGGCGGCCGTGCTGCGCACCATGCTGAGCGAGACCCCGGCTCTGAACGAGGACCGCCACATCGAGTCCGGCGGCCGGATCCGCTACTTCGGCCATGCCTGCCTGGTGCTGCAGACGCCCGAAGCCGCCATCGTCACCGACCCGTTCATCAGTGCGGACAGCGACGCGGGCGACCGCTACACGCTGGACGACCTGCCGGACTACATCGACCTGGTGCTGATCACCCACGGCCACCAGGACCACATCGTCATGGAGACCCTGCTGCAGCTGCGCGGCCGGGTCGGCAAGATCGTCTGCCCGCGCTACTCCCGCGGCAACCTGGCGGACCCGTCGATCGCGCTGATGCTCAAGCACCAGGGCTTCGAGGTGGTCGAGGTCGACGACTTCGACGAGGTCGAGTTCCCCGGCGGCAAGATCACCGCCACCCCGTTCCTCGGCGAGCACTGCGACCTGGACATCCGCGCCAAGTCGACCTACTGGGCGGAGCTGGCCGGCAAGAAGGTCTTCATCGGTGCCGACTCCTCCGGCATCGCCCCCAAGCTCTACCGCTACATCAAGGGCCATCTGGGCACCGCCGACTTCGCCTTCCTCGGCATGGAGTGCGACGGCGCCCCGCTGACCTGGCTCTACCAGGCGCTGCTGACCATCCCGGTCACCAAGAAGATGAGCAACTCCCGCAAGCTGTCCGGCTCCAACGCCGAGCAGGCCGCCGCGATCATGGTCGAGCTGGGCGCCAAGGAGGCCTACGTCTACGCGATGGGTGAGGAGGACTGGCTGGGCCACGTCATGGCCACCACCTACACCCCGGACACGTACCAGATCAAGCAGATCGAGGAGTTCCTCGGCTGGTGCAAGGAGCGCGACATCCCGGCCGGCCACCTGTTCAAGCAGCAGGAGTGGCGCTGGTAGCAGGCCCGGAACGACCGCGGCCCCAGGCGAACACCTCGAACTCCGCTCCCGGCTCCCGCAGGAGGTACTTCATGGCTGTGCACGACATCGGCTACGTCGAGCTGTACACGAGAGACAAGGTTGCGACCGTCGACTACTTCGTCTCCGCCATGGGGTTCACCCGGGTGGCCGACTCGGTCGAGGTGGAGCAGAGTTCGGTACTGTTGCAGCAGGGTGGGGTTCGCCTGGTGGTCACCTCCGGGCGGGGGATCGTGAGGTTCCTGGAGCAGCACGGCGAGGGCATCGCCGACATCGCGCTGACCTGTGACGACGTGGCGGAGACGGCTGCGGCGGCCGCCGCAGCCGGCGCCACGGTGACCGACTCCGCACAAGGCCTGCCGGTCGTGTCCGGCTTCGGAGACGTCGTGCACACCCTGCTGCCGGCCGATCCGCTCGTGAACGGCCTGCCCGTCGGCCGCAGTTGGGTACCCACACCCGGGGCCGCCCCGGCGGCGACCGGCCGGATCACCGAGCTGGACCACATCGCGGTCTGCCTCGAGGGCGGCACCCTGGAGAAGTACGCCGACTTCTACCGTGAGGCCTTCGGCTTCTCGCGCTACTCCTCGGAGTACGTCGCGGTCGGCGACCAGGCGATGGACTCCATCGTGGTGCGCAGCGGTCCGGGCAGCGCCATCTTCACCCTGGTCGCACCGGACCCCGGCAAGGAACCCGGTCAGCTCGACAACTTCCTGGAGCGCAACGGCGGTGAGGGCGTCCAGCACCTCGCCTTCCTGACCGGGGAGATCATCCCCGCGGTGCACGAGTGCCGCGACCGGGGCGTCGTGTTCCTCGACACCCCGGACAGCTACTACGACGTGCTCGCCGAGCGGCTCCCGGGCCTGCGCGTGGAGATCGAGGAGCTGCGCGAGACCAAGGTGCTGGCGGACCGCGACGAGTGGGGCGACCTGCTCCAGCTCTTCACCCGCTCGCCCTACCCGCGCAACACGCTCTTCTTCGAGCTCATCCAGCGCAACGGCTCGCGCGGCTTCGGCAGCGCCAACATCCGCGCCCTGTACGAAGCGGTGGAGCGCGATCGGCTGACCGCCGGATGAGAATCGAACCCCGCGTCCAGCCAGCCCTGTTGACCCTGTCGGATTACGAAGAAGCCGCCAAGAGCTGCTTCGACCGGGCGAGTTGGGACTTCATCGCGGGCGGCTCCGGCCAGGAGCGCACCCTGGCGGCCAATCTGGCGGCCTTCGACCGGGTGCGGCTGCGTCCGCGGGTGCTGTCCGGTGCCGGCCTTCCCGAGACCAAGACCACGGTGCTGGGCCGTAGTTGGTCCGCGCCGATCGCGGTGGCGCCGATGGCGTACCACACCCTGGCCGACCCGGAAGGCGAGGTGGCCACCGCGCGGGCCACCGGCCGGGCCGGCCTCCCGCTGGTGGTGAGCACCTTCGCGGGCCGGACCTTCGAGTCCATCGCCGAGGCCGCCAGCACTCCGCTCTGGCTCCAGGTCTACTGCTTCCGGGACCGGGCGACCACCCGGCAGCTGGTGGAGCGGGCCGAGCGGGCCGGCTTCGAGGCGCTGGTGCTCACCGTCGACGCGCCGCGGCTCGGCCGTCGGCTGCGCGACCTGCGCAACGACTTCCGGCTGCCGGACGGGATGGTGCCGGCCAACCTCACCGGTGGCGACTTCGCCTCCCCGAGTGCCCACGCGCTCACCGAGTTCGATCCCGCGCTGGACTGGTCGGTGATCGGCTGGCTGCGGGAGGTCAGCTCACTCCCGGTGCTGGTCAAGGGAGTGCTGAGCGCCGCCGACGCCCGGGCGGCGCTGCGCGCCGGAGTCGACGGCATCGTGGTCTCCAACCACGGCGGCCGCCAACTGGACGGCGCCCCGGCCACGTTGGACGTGCTGCCGGAGATCACGGCGGCCGTCGCCGGGGCCTGTCCGGTGATGGTCGACGGCGGCATCCGCCGTGGCGCCGACGTGCTGGCCGCCTTGGCGCTGGGCGCCGACGCGATCCTGCTGGGCCGGCCGGTCCTGCACGGCCTCGCGGTCGGCGGCGAGCAGGGCGCCACCAACCTGTTGGAGCTCATCACGGAGGAGTTGGTCGAAGCCATGGCGCTCACCGGAACCCCGTCGGTCGCCGAGGCGAGCGCTGCCCTGGTCGGCGCCGAGCCGGCCCAGCCGCCGCACCCCGCCCCGACCTCCCAGCCCGCCGGGCTGCTCAAGGCGGAGCTGCACGGCAGCGTCAGCGACCCGGTGCTGGACACCATGAACTTCCTCAACGAAGTCACCACCCGTTACCCGCAGGCGATCTCGTTCGCCCCCGGCCGCCCGTACGAGGGCTTCTTCGACACCGAGCAGATCTTCACCCATCTGCGGCGCTACGTGGACCACCTGGAGGCGCAGGGAGCCTCTCCCGAGCAGGTGCGCTCCACGCTCTTCCAGTACGGCCCGGCCGGCGGCCAGATCCGTGAGCTGATCGCGGACTCGCTGCGCAAGGACGAGAACACCGACGTCGCCCCCGAGTCCATCGTGGTCACCGTGGGCTGCCAGGAGGCGATGTTCCTCGCGGTGCGGGCGCTGATCGCCGGTCCCGAGGACGTCCTGCTGGTCAGCAGTCCCTGCTACGTCGGAATCACCGGCGCGGCGCGGCTGCTGGACGTCACGCCGACCGCCGTCCCGGAGCGGGAGTCGGGTTTCGACTGCGCCGACCTGGAGGCGGCCATCCTGGCCGAGCGGGCCCGCGGCCGCCGGCCCCGGGCGTTCTACGTGATCCCCGACCACTCCAACCCGTCCGGCACCACGATGCCGCTGCAGACCCGGCTCGACCTGCTCGACCTGGCGCAGCGCCACGACATCCTGCTGCTGGAGGACAGCCCGTACCGGATGGTCAGCCCCGGGCAGCAGCTGCCCACGCTGAAGTCCCTCGACCAGCACCGGCGGGTGGTGCAGCTGGGCTCGCTCTCCAAGACGCTCTTCCCCGGCGCCCGGGTCGGCTACGTGGTGGCCGACCAGCCGGTGGTCGGCGCCGACGACACCACCGGCCTGCTGGCCGACGAACTCACCAAGATCAAGAGCATGATCACGGTGAACACCTCGGCCGTCAGCCAGGCGGTGGTGGCCGGCATGCTGCTCGCCGCCGACGGTCGGACCTCCGAGCTGAACAGCGAGACCGCCGCCTACTACGGCGACGCGATGCGGGTCACCCTGGAGGAGCTCGCCAAGCAGTTCCCGGCCGCCGAGCGGGAGGCCCTGGGGGTGCGCTGGAACGAGCCCACCGGCGGCTTCTTCCTCAGCCTCACCGTACCGTTCCAGGCCGACAACGCGGCGCTGATCCGCTCGGCCGAGGAGTTCGGTGTGATCTGGACCCCGATGTCCTACTTCTATCCGGACGGCGGTGGCGAGCACACCGTCCGGCTGTCCGTCAGCTACCTGACGCACCAGGAGATAGCCGACGGGGCGGAGCGGTTGGCGCACTTCATCAAGTCCCAGTCCCAGACGGCCCGCGGCTGAGCCGTCCGCGCCGGAACCCGAGGGAGCTACCCGTGCCGGCGCCCACCCGCACCTGCTAGTCGATCACCGAGGCGCTGCTTCTGCCCAAGCCGATCAGGCTCGGCCCCACGCTGTACGGCATCATTCACCCTGCTGAAACTGCTCCCCGCCTGCCACATCCCGCGACGCGCCGAGGAGCGCGGCGAGTGAGGACCGTACACCGTGGTCGTGGAGACCACTGGGGGCCTTCGGCTGACCGACCTCGATGCCGAGGTGGAGATCTGCCCCGAGCCGGTCGAGGCGCCCCACAAGGCGGAGGAGGCCTGGACCGGGTTCGCCTGGGCCCGCGCACCCGTCGGGTCGTCTACGGCGAGCCCGGCCCCGCTGATCCGCCAGGAGCTGGAGCACATCAGCTGACCGCGCGGACCGCCGCCATTGTCGCGGCCCGGTTGGACAGCGACAGTCCGCGTACCGGCACGGCACCGTAGGTTTCCGTCAACTCCTGGATGTCTTACCGGTGTTCGCTGCTCCAGTGTCGGCATGGGCGCCCGGGTCGACGGCCAGGTGGGCGAGCAGGCTCATGTGAGGTCTCCGTGCTGTCAGGAGGCCCGTCAGTACTTGTCAAGGAACTCGGTGATCGCGGCGTTGACCGCCTCCGGTTGCTCCAGGTGCCCCAGGTGTCCAGCATCGGGGATCTCGACGAAGTCGCAGCCGGGGATGGCGTCGGCCACCTCCGAGACCAGGTGGGGCGGGCAGATCAGGTCGTCGGCGAAACTGATCGCCCGGCACGGCACCGTGATCGCGCGCAGCGCCTTGCGCCGGTCGCCGGACTGGATGACCCAAGCCTGGCCGTCGGCGGTGTTGCTGCCGCTGCCGGTCAGTTCGAAGATGTCCAGCCAGGAGCGGATGGCGTCGTCGTCGTTCAGCGAGGCGGGGGAGAGCATCTCCAGGACGGTGCGGACCGCCTCGTACTTGGGCGGCAGTTGGACGCGGTTCTCCCGCATCAGCTGGTCGCTCTCCAGCATCGCCCGGCGCATCGCGTCAGACCGGGCCCTGGTCGCCATCAGGACCGCCGAGCGCACCAGATGAGGTGCCTCGATGGCCAGTTCCTGGGCGATCATGGCGCCCATGGAGTACCCGACGATCCGGCACGGGCCGAGGTCCAGCGCCTCGATCAGCCCCTTGGTGTCGGCCACCATGTCGGCCAGCGAGTACTTGCCCTCCGGTGCGTCCGAGCCGCCGATGCCCCGGTTGTCGAAGACGACCGCCTCGTAGCCGGCCTGGATGACGGCCGGAGTCTGGTGCATCGTCCAGACGCGGCCCGCGGCCCCCGAACCCATGATGAACAGGACGGGTTCGCCCTGGCCCGAGCGCTGGTACGAGAGGCGGATGCCGTTGGTGCTCACCTGGGGCATGGTGTCGGGACTCCTGAGTGAGAGGGAATCGAGGTGGAGGAGGCCCGCCGATACGGCTCCGCTGCACCCACCTTGGCACTGCGGCGCGCCGGTCATCAAACCAGGCTGTAGGCAGGGCCGTTCAGGAACCATTCGTCGCCGGCCGTGGGGAGTCCGGCGTCCCAGGCGAGCAGGATGGGCGAGTCCCACCCGCACATGTCGGACGGGGCGATCGCGTGGACCGCGGGATCGGGGACGAAGGCCGTCGCGGCCAGTCCGCGATGTTCAGCTGAGGCGGTGCCGCAGTTGAACGCACGAGTCGGCCGGGATGGCAAGGTGCGCCCGCTCAACAGCGGAGCGAGTCGGCAGGGGCCGCGGAACTCATCGCCGAGCGCCCGCAGGCCACGTCGCGTGAGGCCGCCCGGCTCGCCGTGGTCTCGGCAGCGACGGTCAGCGACGTGCGCGAGCGGCATCAGCTCGGTGCGCCCGCGGTGGACACCGAGAGCAGCCCCGATGGGGCCGGCTCGAACTGCGAGGCCCTGACACCGGTCGGGCACCCAAGCAGCGTGACGAGCGGCGGCCCCGGCTGGTACAGCCGGGTGCGGCGGGCGGCCGGTGTGCGGCGTACGGGTGCGAGGTGGTGGGCGCGGAGAGCGGTGATGCACCTGAGGCACGCCGGCCGGCAGGTGCGACCCGGGACCTTCCGTGTCATTCACGTGAAGGAAGGCGTAGTCCTCGCCACTGTGCTCGGCGCGGTGACGCCATGACCCCGGACCCTTTCATGTTGCACCACACAATCAGAGAACAAAGAACTTCCCTGTTCCTCGGAGTACTTGGCCGGAATGCCTACCCTGCTTCGCTGGGTCGGATGCGCGCGGGAATCAGCGGGCACCCCGCCCTCTGCAGGTCGCGTTGAACGCGTGATGTCGTTGGATGTGCGCCTTCGGCCGTTTCGAGCGCTGTACCTCCTGTCTGTGAGGTATGCGCAGGGAGGGGGCCTCACCGAAGGGCGGCGGGCATTTCGGGGGCAGACGTGAACTCGCCAAGGGTGCCGCAGGGCACGGGCGGCGCGATTCGCAGTGGACACTCGATCGGATAAGACTTCTGATGCTCCATCAGTTTGTCGTTCGTTGCGGACTGGTGGCACGGGAGGTGACCACTGGCCGTGTGAAGGAATGATGGCTATTCAGTGAATGATGGTCATTCAGTGGGTGATTCAAGCCAATCGATGAGCCGTACACGGCTTGCTGGTTGTGCCCCCTCGACAGTTCATGGGGCGGAAGTCATGATCGAAGCAGTTGAATTTGGCTGGGACGTGTCCTTGAGGGCCGGCTTCGAACCTTGGTGGTGATTCGCGGAGCGAGCCTTCGGGACCTGGTAGGCGCCTCGCCGGGACGCCCCTGTGGAGTATCGACACGCGCCTGGGCCCAGCTCGGAGCCGATGACAATCAGGGGGATCACTTGAGGCGGACTGTTCGAGACCTGAAACCGACCGTTGTGGTGTCGGCCGCCGTGTTGCAGTTGGGAGAGTCGCCGCGCACCGGCGGCTGGGACGAGGAGCACATCGCCAGGTTGGCGGAGCTGGACGGCCCGCTTCCGCCGATCCTGGTCGAGCGGCAGACCATGCGCGTGATCGATGGGGCCCACCGGCTGCTGGCCGCGGTTTCCAAGGGCCAACTGGCCGTCGAGGTCGAGTTCTTCGACGGCAACAGTGCGGATGCCTTCCTGAAGGCGGTCGAGGCGAATGTCGCCCATGGTCTGCCACTCTCCCTGGCCGACCGACGGGCAGCAGCCGAGCGGATCGTGACCTCGCACCCGCACCTTTCCGACCGGGCGATCGCGCGGACCGCGGGGCTGGGTGCCAAGGCGGTGGCGGCGATTCGCCGCCGGGTGGCTGAGACCGCGGATGGACCGCAGGTGCAGGCGAGGGTCGGTCGGGACGGCAAGGTCCGTCCGCTGAACAGCCTGGAAGGGCGCCGTCGGGCCGCGGAGCTGCTGGCCGAGCGCCCGGAGGCCTCGCTGCGCGAGGTCGCCAGGCTGGCCGGGATCTCCCCGGCGACGGTCAGCGATGTCCGGCGCCGGCTGGCGGCCGGGGAGGCGTCGGCCACCGAGCAGGCGGGCGACGGCGCCATGGGCGTGGTGATCCCGGCCCAGCGGACCCAAGCGACCATGGCCCAGCATATGCGGCTGATGCGGTCCGACCCGGCCACGGTGCTGGAGAAACTGCTGCGCGACCCGTCGCTGCGCCACAAGGAGGAAGGCCGCCAACTGCTGCGCCTGCTGCAGCAGAACGCGATGGGGGCCAATGAATGGTCCGAGCTCACCGAGGTCGTGCCCACGCACTGTGGTGCCCTGGTGGTGGACCTTGCCCGGCAGTGCGCCGAGACCTGGCTGGAGTTCGCGCAGCAACTGGACCAGCGGGTTCGCGCGGTGGGCCAGGCCGCGACCGGCTGACCGAGTGGTGCCGGGCCCGTCGTGGCGGTCACACGCGGGCCCGGCACGGACCGGCAGGGCAGCCGGTGGGGCGCTGCTGTCATGCGGCGCGGATCAGGACGAGCGACCCGTTGAGGTGGGGCTGTTGCCACAGGTGGCCGTGCCGCTCGTCCCAGCTGCCGGAGGCAAGGGCCTGCTCTTGCTGGTAGGCGGTTTCCTGGCAGGACAGGCCGTACACGGTCGCCGCTGGTGGCCGTCAATGCGATCGCCGGCAGCCGGCGGCCCGGCAACCGGTCGACCGCGGTAGGCGGCCGTGTCAAGGCGAGCGGTCGGCTGGGCCCGCCGAGTGGCCAACTCCTCAATTCACACGATGAGTTCGTCGATCTCCGTGCGGTACTCGGCCATCGAGGACGGGCAGTCGTCCACCGCCGCGGCCCCGGGGGCCAGGCAATCGAGGAACGGCCGGCCACTCCGCCGGAATCCCCAACTCGCATAGCAACAGGCCGTCAAATCAGGGCTGTTGACGAGTGATGGCTTGGCATCGGATCGAGCGATGCGGTCCCGCTCGCCGGCGACCGGATGTTCAACCGATGGCGTGCGGCAGTTGGACACCCGCGCGCACTCGTCGGGGACCGCACACCCTTGTATTCCAGCACCCCTGAACCATCTGGGTGTTCAGGGTCAGCGTGCACTTTGCCACTTACCGAGGGACGGGGGCTGGGGCATAGTGGTCGCCGGGCCCCGCCATGATCCCTAACGCCGACGCAACCGATGCCGCTGATGAGCGCTTCGCGAGCAGTCCGGCCTGGACGGCGACGCGAGGCGGCCGCATCTCGGCTGAGGTAGGAGTCGGAACGGTGCGCCGCACCCCGGAACAACAGTGACTGACGGAGCAGCAGCCTAGGGGAACAGCATGGATTTCGATCTCGGCGGCTACCAGAGCCTGGGAGCTGCCTTCGACGCGCGGATCGCGCGTCACCCGGAGAAAGCCGCTCTCACCGTCACCCGTGGCACTGCCGAGGAAGACGACGAGAACCTCGGCTTCACGGAGCCGGTGCGGCTCACCCCGCCGCGCGAACCGGACCCCAAGGTGCGGCGCCTGGCGGCGGGAGCCCTCAGGTGACCGCCACCCGCACGGGCGCCGGGATCGCGGCCGCCCTCGACGAAGCCCTGGGCCCGCTCGACGAGACGGCCCGCCGGTCCGTGGAGCTCGACGAGGACGATCAGTTCCCCGCGGACTTCTGTGCCCGCCTCGATGGGTTGGGCCTGTCGGCCTACTACGTACCGACCGAGTGGGGCGGCGCGCTGTCCGACCACGAGGAGATGATCCGGCTCTGGCGCATCGTCGCTCGCCGTGACATCAGTGCACTGACGGCCCACGCCAAGACGTACCTGGGCGTGGCCCCGATCTGGATCGCCGGCAACCCGGAGCAGGCCAGGGCCACCGCTGACGCGGTGATGTCAGGTTCGCCGGTGGCTTGGGCGCTGTCCGAGCCGGAGCACGGTGCCGACCTGCTGAGCGGTTCCGTCACCGCCACGGCGGAGCCCGACGGCTACCGTGTCGACGGCGTGAAGTGGCCGATCAACAACGCCACCCGCTCGAGCCACCTCACTCTGCTCGCGCGCACCGGCCGGGACGGCTCCGGGCGTGGCCAGAGCCTCTTCCTCGTCGACAAGTCGGTGCTGCAGCCGGGTACTTGGCGGACACTGCCGAAGGTGCTGACGCACGGCATCCGCGGAATCGACATCTCCGGCATCGAGTTCGACGGTGCGCTGCTGCCGGCCGACGCATTGATCGGCCCGGAGGGAAGCGGCCTGGAGACGGTGCTGCTCGCGCTCCAGTTCACCCGGACGATGTGCACCGCACTCTCCCTCGGCGCCGGTGAGCACGCGCTGCGACTCGCGGCCCGGTTCGTGGGGGCACGCATCATACAGAAGCGCCCGCTGGCCGAACGGCCCTTCCCGGCCTCGGTCCTGGCCCGCAGCGCCGCGCTGCTGACGGCTACGGAAGCGACCGCGCTGGTCGCCGCCCGTTCGCTCCACAGCCTCACCGCGGAGATGAGCGTGACCTCGGCGGCCGCCAAGGCACTCGCGCCCACACTGGTCGACGCCACGCTGGGGGAGCTCGCCGAACTGCTCGGCGCACGTTCCTTCCTCTCCGACGTGTACGAGTACGGCGCGTTCCAGAAGGTGTGGCGCGACCACCAGATCGTGGCGGTGTTCGACGGCAGTACCCCGGTGAACCGCGCCGCCCTGGTGCAGCAGTTCCCCAAGCTCGTCCGTGGCTTCGCCACCGGCACCGTCGATGCGGCCGGACTGGCAGAAGCCGTCTCGATCGGCAGTCCGGTCCGCCGCGTGGACCGGGGCGCACTGACCATGCTGTCCCGGCAGGGATGCTCCGTCGTGCAGGCGCTGCCCGCACTCGTCGAGTCGATCGGCAGCCGGCCCGCCCCCGCCGGGCTCGCCGACCAGGCCGTCGCACTGGGTGCCATGGCCGACCACCTGCACAGCCAGATGGCCGACGTGGCGCCCGCCGCCCGTCCCCCCATGGCCGCCTACGAGCTGGCCGCCGCCTATGAGCTCTGCTACGCGGGTGCGGCCTGCCTGCACCTGTGGACCACGGGTGAATCCGAGCATGCGGCGGAGCCGCTGTGGCAGGACGGCCTCTGGGTGCGGGCGGCGCTGCGCGCCCTGCTGGCCAGGCTCGCTGCGGTACTGCGAGTGCCGGTGCCGGCTGCCGGGCCCGGCGACGACCGGCTCGACGCCACGCTGGCCGGTCTCGTCGTCGACGCCGCGAACACCGGTGCCCCCATCACCCCGTTCGGGGCGCCGGCGCCCCGAACGCTTCAGCAGGGGAAGGACTCACGTGAGCGCTGAGAAGTTGGACGCACTGTTCGGCGACCCACGGGACCCGGACAACCCGGTCGGCTACGCCGCCGTCCTCGCCGCCGACGAGCGGCACGAGATGCTCGCCGAGGGCGAACGCCTGCTGGAGGCCTACGGCATGAACGCCGAGTTCGTGCCGGCCGCGTACGGTGGCCGACTGGTGCGGGCCGACCGGCTTGCCGAAGTGCAGCGGGCACTGTGGCGACGCGACCCCTGCCTCGGCCTCGGCTACGGCTTCAGCTCCCTCCTCGGATCGGTCAACATCTGGTCCGCCGGCACGCACGAGCAGCGCACGAAGGCAGCCGAGATCCTGCTGGGGGGCGGCCGGATCGCGGCCGCCTTCCACGAACTCGACCACGGCAACGACTTCGCGCACGCCGAGTGCGCTGCCGTTCCGAGCGACGACGGCTGGCTGCTGACCGGGCGCAAGGAGATCGTCACCAATCTGCGCCGTGCCGAGGCCATGGTGCTCTTCGCACGGACCAGTGAGGTCGCGGGCAGCCGCAGCCACAGCCAGTTCTTCGTCACCCGGGACGAGTTGCCGGCCGACCGCGTGCTGGATCTGCCGCGGTTCCCCAGCTCCGGCATGAACGGAGTGCAACTCGGCGGACTGCGGTTCTCCGACTGCCCGATCCCCGGCAACGCGATGCTCGGCCGGCCCGGCCAGGGCATCGAGAACGCCCTGCGCGCCTACCAGCTCAGCCGGGTGGTGCTCCCGGCCATCCTCGTCGGGCCGTTGGACACCGCGCTGCGCCTGGCGCTGGAGTGCGTGCACGAGCGGCGCCTCTACGGTGGCGTCGCCGCCGACCTGCCCTATGTGCGCGCCGCCCTCGCACGCACCTACGCCGACCTGCTGGCCGTCGACGCCTTCTGCGGCGTCGGACTCCGGGCGCTGCACCTGGCCCCGGAGGCCACGCTGCTCTACGCACCGGCGGTGAAGTACCTGACGTCACGGATCGTGCTGGACGCCTTCGAGGATCTGCGTGCGGTCATGGGCGCCCAGGGCTACCTCCGCGAGGGCTCCTACGCGATGTTCCAGAAGCTCGTCAGGGACGCCGCTCCGGCCACCTTCGCCCACATCTCGCGCTCCGCCTGCCTGGTTCTGATCCTGCCGCAACTGCCCCGGCTGGCGCGGAAGTCCTGGCTGGCCGACCCGGCCGCCGCTCGGCAGCTGTTCGACCTCGGCGCGGACCTGCCGCCGCTGGACTTCGACCAGCTCGCCGTCGGCATGCTGTCCGGTGACGGGCTGATCGGCGTGCTGGCCGAGACCGCCGAGCGCGAGTCGGCCGGCAGCCCGGTCGGTCGGTTCGCAGTGCGCTTCAGGGACGAGGTGCTCGCGCTGCGCGACCAGTGCGCCGCACTGGCCCCCTCGGACCTCACGATCGGGGCCTCTCCGGAGGCCTACGCGGTGGCCGACCGGTACACGGTGCTGCTCGCCGCCGCCGCCGCGCTCGCGGTCTGGCGCAGCGATGACCGTCAGCAGGAGGCGGCGCTCCTCGGGATCCTCGACCGGCTCTCCGGACGCCTCGGTGGCGCCCCGGTGCTCACTCCGGACGAGCGCGCGAGTGCCGAGCAGGCGCTGTTCGACATCGCTGTCGAGCGCTTTCAGGACGGGCGGCTCCTCGACCTGTCCGCACGTCATGTTTCGGGATGAGAAAGGGAGTTCGATGACTGATCGGACAGTGGGTGTGCGGGTGTCGGGTGAGGACATCGAGCGGTGGTTGATGGAGCGGGTGTCCTATTACCTGGAGACGCCGGTGGGGGAGATCGATCCGGGCGTCTCGCTCGCCGAGTACGGGCTGGAGTCGGTGTACGCCTTCGCGTTGTGCGGGGACATCGAGGACAAGTTGGGTGTGACCGTGGAGCCGACCCTGGTGTGGGACGTCGACACGGTTGCGGCTCTGACCGTTCACCTGACCGGCCTGGTGGCCGAACTGCCGTCGGCCTGACGGACCTTCCGGGCCTTCAAGGCCCGCAGGGCTCTTAGTACACGTTTGTCTGCCGGCGGCGGGATCCGACGGGGTCCTGGGCCGGTTCGGTTGATTCGCGCGGTCCCAGTGCCGTGGTTCAGCGTCCTGCCTTTGTTCTTCCAGAGTGTGTCGATCGATTGAGGGATACGAGAATGGGTGCCTCCGCACAGGGTCCGTGGGATCTGATGTCCGGCCAGCTGGGGGTCTGGTACGCGCAGCAGCTCGCGCCTGACAATCCGGCGTACAACATCGGTGACTGCACGGAGATCCACGGCGAACTCGACGCGGATCTCTTCGTGCGCGCGCTGCGCCGCACGGTGCAGGAGGCGGAGGCTTTCCGTCTGCGCCTGTGCGTGGAGGACGGGACGCCGCGGCAGTTCCTGGGGGAGGCCGGGGAGGTTCCGGTTCACGTGGCGGATCTCCGGGGGGAGGCTGATCCGCGTGCGGTGGCGCAGGAGTGGATCCAGGCCGATCTGGACACGCCGGTGGAGCTGGTGGGCGGGGCGCTGTCGGGGCATGCGTTCTTCGTGCTCGGGCCGGATCGCTTCCTGTGGTACCAGCGTGCTCACCACATCGTTCTCGACGGCAATGGTCTGTCGCAGTTCGCTGAGCGGCTGTCCCAGGTGTACGAGGTGCTTCGGGCGGGTGGGGATCCGGCCGAGAGTGCTCTGCGGTCGGTGTCCGAGCTGATCGAGACCGACGAGGTCTACCGGGATTCGCAGGAGCGTGACCGGGACCGGCGGTTCTGGCTGGAGACGTTCTCGGACCATGAGGAGGAGACGGCGTCCGAGGGGCCGCAGGGGCGGCGCCTCGCCGGCCGGCCGGTGACCCACCAGCAGGATCTCGGAGTCGACGCGACCGCTCGGCTGCGGGCTGCCGCGAAGCGGCTTCGGGTCAGCTTCGCCGGTTTGGTGATCGCCGCGTCGGCCGTCTACCAGCACCGGTCCACCGGGGCGCAGGACGTCGTGCTCGGAGTGTCGGCCAGCGGCCGCACGAGCATGCGCGAGGTGGGCATCCCCGGCATGACGTCGAACATCATGCCGATCAGGCTCAGGGTCCGCCCGGGCACGTCCGTCGAGGAGCTCGCGCGGCAGACGCAGCGAGCGGTCCACAGCGGTCTGCGTCACCAGCGCTACCAGTACCCGGACCTGCTCAGGGACCTGAAGCGGGTCGGCGGCACCCCGCTGTACGACATGATCGTCGACGTCATGGTGGCCGACCGCCAGATCGGGTTCGGCGACTGCGCGATCACCTGGACCGCCCTCTCCAGCGGGCCTGCCGAAGGCCTGAAGATCGACGTGTTCGGCAAGGCGGGCAAGGCGGCCGAGGGCGGCGTGCAGACCCTCATCGAGATGAACCGCGAGCACCACGACGCCGAAGCGGCGTCGTCGGTGAGCCGCCGGTTCCTGGCCGTGCTGGACTGGCTCAGCAGTGCTCCGGCCACCGCCTCGGTCAGCACCGCCGACCTGCTCGACCCGGCTGAGCGACGGCTGGTGCTGGAGACCTGGAACGACACCGTGGTACCCGGCGAGGCCCTGCCGGTACCGCAGCGGTTCGCGGCCCAGGTGGCCGCGACGCCGCAGGCGGTTGCCGTGGTGGCCGACGGCGCGGCGGTGTGCTACGCCGAACTGGACGAGCGAGCCAATCGTTTGGCGCACCACCTCCTTGCCCAGGGCGTCGGTGCGGAGTCCCTGGTCGGTCTGTGCCTGCCGCGCGGCCTGCAGGCGATCGAGGCGATCCTGGCGGTGTGGAAGGCGGGGGCGGCGTACCTGCCGCTGGACCCGGCGTACCCGGCGGAGCGGCTCGGCCGGCTGCTGGCCGACAGCGGGGCCGGGCACGTGCTGGGCGAAGCGGCGCTGATCGGGGAGCTGGCAGCCCAGGGTGTGCGCACGATCGCCCTGGACGACCCGACGGTGCTGACCGAGTTGATCGCACGACCCACCGCTGCGCCGGAACTCGACGTGACGGCCGACCAGTTGGCCTACGTGATCTACACCTCCGGCTCGACCGGCAAGCCCAAGGGCGTGGCTGTGACGCACCGCGGGCTCGCGAACTACGTGGCCTCGGTGCCGGGACACGTCGGCTTCGGTACGCCGGGCGGTAGGTATGCGCTGCTGCAGCCCACGGTGACGGACCTCGGTAACACCGTGGTGTTCGCGAGCCTGACGACCGGCGGTGAACTGCACGTCCTGCAGGAGGGCGCGGTGACCGATCCGTCAGCCGTGGCCCAGTACCTGGCGGAGAACCGCATCGACTTCGTGAAGGTGGTGCCCTCGCACCTGGCGGCGCTGGGCGCGGCAGCCGGCCTGGCCGCCCTGATGCCGGCCGGGGCGCTGGTGCTGGGCGGCGAGGCGGCGTCGCCGAAGCTGGTCGCCGGACTGCTCGAAGTGGCCGGTGACCGTGGTGTGTTCAACCACTATGGGCCCACTGAGACGACCATCGGCGTGGTAGCCGGCCGACTCGACCGGAAGCCGGTCGACGCGGGCGTGGTGCCGCTCGGGGTGCCGGTGGCCAACACCCGTGCCTACGTGCTGGACGGGTCGCTGAGCCCCGTTCCGGTCGGTGCGGTGGGTGAGCTGTACGTGGCCGGTCCGCAGGTGGCGCGCGGGTATGTGGGTCGTGCCGGTCTGACCGCGCAGCGGTTCGTGGCCTGCCCGTTCGGCCCGGCCGGCGAGCGGATGTACGCGACGGGCGACCTGGTGCGGTGGACCACCGACGGCGAACTGGTGCACCTGGGCCGTACGGACGAGCAGGTGAAGATCCGCGGCTTCCGGGTGGAGCCGGGTGAGGTGCAGGCGGTGCTGGCCGCGCACGAGTCGGTGGCACAGGCCGCCGTCGTCGTCCGCGAGGACTTCCCGGGCGACAAGCGCCTGGTCGCCTACGTCGTTCCCGCCGCCGCGCAGACGGCTGACGCCGCGCGACTGAGTGAGCTCGTGTTCGTGTTCCTGGCCGAGCGGCTGCCGGGGTACCTGGTGCCCTCCGCGGTGGTGGTGCTGGACGAGCTGCCGCTGACGGCCAACGGCAAGCTGAACCGCGCCGGCCTGCCTGCTCCGGACTATCTGTCCTCCACCGCCAAGGCCGTCGGCCGGGGTCCGGCGACGGTGCACGAGGAGATCCTCTGCGGTGTGTTCGCGCAGGTGCTGGGGATGGAGAGGGTCGGCGTCGACGACGACTTCTTCGCTCTGGGCGGCCACTCGCTGCTGGCGATCCGGCTGATCAGCCGGATCCGGACGGTCCTGAACGTCGAGTTGCCGATCCAGGTGTTCTTCGAGATGCCGTCGCCGGCCGGGGTCGCGGCCTGGCTGGCCGAATCGGCGGTCACCGAAGGACGTGCGGCGCTGGTGCCGGCGGAACGGCCGGATCGGGTGCCGCTGTCGTTCGCACAGCGCCGCCTGTGGTTCCTGGGGCAGCTGGAGGGTCCGAGCGTCGCCTACAACGCCGCGGTGGCGCTGCGACTGAGCGGAGAGTTGGACCAGCAGGCACTGGCGGCCGCGTTCAAGGACGTGATCGGGCGGCACGAGGCGCTGCGCACGGTCCTGCCGGCGGTGGACGGTGAGCCGTATCAGCGTGTCCTGTCGGTGGAGGCGTGCGGGTTCGAGCTGTCGGTGGTCGAGGTGGCCCCGCAGGAGCTGGATGCGGCGGTGGCCGAGGCCTCGGGTTACGCGTTCGACCTGTCGGCGGAGATCCCGCTGCGGGCGACGCTGTTCGCGGTGGCGCCGCAGGAGCATGTGCTGGTGGTGCTGGTGCACCACATCGCGGGTGATGGTTGGTCGACGGGACCGATGCTGCGGGATGTGTCGGCGGCGTACGCGGCACGGCTGGGCGGTGCGGCGCCGGTGTGGGAGCCGCTGCCGGTGCAGTACGCGGATTACGCGCTGTGGCAGCGGGAGTTGCTCGGCGACGAGAACGATCCGCAGAGCGTGATCTCGGGGCAGGTGGCGTACTGGCGCGAGGCGTTGGCGGGGGCGCCGGAGGAGCTGGAGCTGCCGACCGACCGCCGGCGCCCGGCGGTCGCCTCGTACCGTGGGCACGAGGCCCTGCTGGATGCCCCGGCCGAGCTGCATGCGCGGGTGCTGGAGGTGGCGCGTGAGCGGGGGGTGACCCTGTTCATGGTGCTGCAGGCGGCGTTGGCGGTCACCCTGAACCGGATCGGCGCGGGCGCGGACATCCCGATCGGGTCGCCGGTCGCCGGGCGCACCGACGAGGCGCTGAACGACCTGGTCGGGTTCTTCGTCAACACGTTGGTGGTGCGGACCGACCTGTCCGGTGACCCGACCTTCGACGAGGTGCTGGAGCGGGTCCGGGAGACCAGCCTGGGGGCGTTCGCGCACCAGGACGTGCCGTTCGAGAAGCTGGTCGAGGAGCTCTCGCCGGCCCGGTCGATGGCACGCCACCCGCTGTTCCAGGTCGTGCTCACCCTGCAGAACACGGAGTCGGCACGGCTGGAGCTGCCCGGTCTGCGCGCCGACCGGGTGCCGACCGGCCTGGTGCACGGCAAGTTCGACCTGGACCTGAACCTGAGCGAGGCGTTCGACGCCGACGGTGCGCCGGCCGGCTTGCGGGGTGTGCTCCTGGCGGCGGCGGACCTGTTCGATGCGCAGACCGTGCGGCGGATCGCGGGCCGGCTGCTCCAGGTTCTGGAGACGGTGACGGCGCAGCCGGGGACGCGGTTGAGCGCCGTGGATGTGATGGGCGCGGATGAGCGTCGCCTGCTCCTGGAGGAGTGGAACGACACGGCGGTCGAGGTGGCGTCGTCGACGCTGCCGGAGCTGTTCGCGGCGCAGGCGGCGCGGACGCCGGATGCGGTGGCGCTGGTCTTCGAGGGCGTCGAGCTGTCGTACGCGGAGCTGGACGCGCGGGCGAACCGGCTGGCGCGGCTGCTGATCGGCCGGGGTGTGGGCCCGGAGTCGGTGGTCGCGGTGCTGATGGAGCGCGGCGTGGAGCTGGTGGTGTCGCTGCTGGCGGTGGTGAAGGCAGGGGGCGCGTATCTGCCGGTCGATCCGGCGTACCCGGATGAGCGGATCGGGTACACGCTGGGTGATGCGGGCGCGCGCCTGGTGCTGACCTCGACTGAACTGGCCGGTCGGCTGGGTGGGTTCGGTGTCGAGGTGGCGGCGTTGGACGAGCCGTCGGTGGTGGAGGAGTTGGCGGCGCTCGATGACGCGGCGGTGGAGGGTGTGGTGTCGCCGGGGCATCCGGCGTATGTGATCTACACCTCCGGGTCGACGGGTCGGCCCAAGGGCGTGGTGGTGACGCATGGCAACGTGACCGGGTTGTTCGCGCAGACCGGGCCGCTGTTCGGCGGGTTCGGGGCGGACGACGTGTGGTCGTGCTTCCACTCGTTCGCGTTCGACTTCTCGGTGTGGGAGTTGTGGGGTGCGCTGCTGCACGGCGGTCGGGTGGTGGTGGTCCCGCATGGGGTGTCGCGGTCGCCGCAGGAGTTCCTGGCGCTGATCGAGCGCGAGCGGGTGACGGTGCTGAGCCAGACGCCGTCGGCGTTCTACCAGTTGGCGGCCGTGGAGGAGCAGCGGCCCGAGGCGGTGGCGTCGGTGCGTGCGGTGGTGTTCGGTGGCGAGGCGCTGGATCCGGACCGGCTGAGCGGCTGGTGGGGGCGTCACGGTGACGGTGGTCCGCGGTTGGTGAACATGTATGGCATCACCGAGACCACGGTGCATGTGACGTTCCGCGAGCTGTCCTCGGGTGAGGGCGGGTCGGGCAGCGTGATCGGGCGCGGTATTCCGGGTCTGGGCGTGTACGTGCTGGACGAGTTCCTGCGGCCGGTTCCGGTGGGCGTGACGGGTGAGATGTATGTCGCGGGTGGGCAGTTGGCGCGGGGGTACCTGGGCCGTGCGGGGCTGACGGCCGAGCGGTTCGTGGCGTCGCCGTTCGGGGTGCCGGGTGGCCGGCTGTACCGCACGGGTGACCGGGCGAAGTGGTCGGGCGACGGCGAGCTGGTGTTCGCGGGTCGTGCGGACGAGCAGGTGAAGATCCGCGGTTTCCGGATCGAGCCGGGTGAGGTGCAGGCCGTCCTGGCCGCACACCCGGGCCTGGAGCAGGCCGTGGTGCTGGTCCGTGAGGACGTGCCGGGCGACAAGCGCCTGGTGGCGTACGCGGTTCCGGCCGACGTCGACGCCGGTGCGGATGAACTCATCGCCAGTCTGCGGGAGTTCGCGGGTGAGCGGTTGCCGTCCTACATGGTTCCGTCGGCGGTGGTGGTGCTGGAGAAGCTGCCGCTGACGGTGAACGGCAAGGTGGACCGCAAGGCGCTGCCGGCCCCCGAGTACGCCGCCGGCGCGGGCCGGGCACCGGCCACGGTGCAGGAGGAGCTGCTGTGCCAGGCGTTCGCCCAGGTCCTGGGGCTCGACCGGGTCGGTGTCGATGACGACTTCTTCACGCTGGGTGGACACTCGTTGCTGGCGATGCGGCTGCTGAGTCGGATCCGTTCGGTGCTGGGTGTGGAGTTGGCGGTCCGTGAGCTGTTCGAGGCGCCGACGCCGGCGAGTCTGGCGGGACGGCTCGGGCAGGCCCGCGAGGGCCGGTTGGCACTGCGTGCGACGGAGCGTCCGGAGCGGGTGCGGCTGTCGTTCGCGCAGCGCCGTTTGTGGTTCCTCGGCGAGTTGGAGGGTGCGAGCGCGACCTACAACACTCCGATGGCTCTGCGCTTGTCCGGGGAGGTGGACCGGGAGGCCCTCGCGGAGGCGCTGCGGGATGTCATCGGACGGCACGAGGTGCTGCGGACGGTGTTCCCGGCAGTCGATGGCGAGCCGTACCAGCGGGTTCTCGGTGTGGAGGAGTGCGGGTTCGAGCTCTCGGCGGTCGAGGTGGCGTCGGAGGGGCTGGAGGACGCACTGGCCGAGGCGGGCCGGTATGCGTTCGACTTCTCGTCCGAGATTCCGCTGCGGGCGACGCTGTTCACGGTGAGTTCGGTCGATCATGTGCTGGTGCTGCTGTCGCACCACATCGCCATGGACGGCTGGTCGAGTGCTCCGCTGGTGCGGGATCTGTCGGCGGCGTATGCGGCGCGGTTGGGTGGCGTGGCTCCGGTGTGGGAGTCGCTGCCGGTGCAGTATGCGGATTTCGCCTTGTGGCAGCGGGAGTTGCTGGGCGACGAGCAGGATCCGTCGAGTGTGTTGTCGCGGCAGGTGGAGTACTGGCGTGAGGCGTTGGCAGGGGCTCCGGAGGAGCTGCCGCTGCCGTTCGACCGGCCGCGTCCGGCGGTTGCTTCGCACCGCGCCCACACCGTGGAGCTGGATGTTCCGGCCGAACTGCACGGGCGTCTGGTGGAGTTGGCGCGCGAGCGTGGGGTGACCATGTTCATGGTGCTGCAGGCGGCTGTTGCGGTGACGCTCAGCCGACTGGGCGCGGGGGCCGACATCCCGATCGGTTCGGCGATCGCCGGGCGTACGGATGAGGCGCTGAACGATCTGGTCGGGTGCTTCGTCAACACCGTTGTCGTACGGACGGATCTGTCGGGGGACCCGACGTTCGAGGAGGTTCTCGGGCGGGTGCGCGAGACGGGGTTGAGCGCGCTGGAGAACCAGGATGTGCCGTTCGAGAAGCTGGTGGAGGAGTTGGCGCCGGCGCGTTCGCTGGCCCGGCACCCGCTGTTCCAGGTCGTCCTGACCCTTCAGAACACCGGCCTGGTAGCGGATGGCGGTGCGCTGGACCTGCCTGGCCTGGGGGCTGAACCGCTGTTGTTGGGTCGGGCGATGGCGAAGTTCGACCTTGATGTGATCGTGGGTGAGGCGTTCGGTGCGCAGGGCGCGCCGGCGGGGATCCGGGGCATGCTGACGGCGGCGGCGGATCTGTTCGATGAAGGTGTCGCGGGTCGGGTCGCGGGCTCTCTGGTGCGGGTGCTGACGGCGATGGCCGATGACCCGCGGGCCCGGGTCGACGCGGTGGATGTGCTGGGCGCGGATGAGCGTCGCCGGGTGCTGTCGGAGTGGAACGACACCACTGCGGCCGGATCCGGGTCGATGGTTCCGCAGGTGTTCGAGGCGCAGGTGGCGCGGACGCCGGATGCGGTGGCCGTGGTGTCCGATGGCGTGTCGGTGTCGTACGCGGAGTTGGATGCGCGGGCCAACCGCCTTGCCCACTATCTGGTCGGCCAGGGTGTTGGTCCGGAGTCGGTGGTGGGGTTGGCGTTGCCCCGTGGTGTGGAGATGATCGCGGGGATTCTGGCGGTGTGGAAGGCGGGGGCCGGGTATCTGCCGGTCGACGTGTCCCAGCCGGCGGAGCGGGTCGCGTTCACGGTGAAGGATTCGCGGGCGCAGTTGGTGCTGACCACCGATGAGGTGCTGGAGGACCTGCCGTCGGTGGGTGTGCGTCTGGTGGCGGTGGACGGCACGTTGACGGCGATGCAGTTGGCGGCGGCGCCGACCACCTCGCCTGGCGTGGCGGTGGATCCGCGGTCGCTGGCGTATGTGATCTACACCTCCGGCTCGACGGGTCGTCCGAAGGGCGTGGCCGTTACGCACGGGGGCCTGGCGAACTACGTCTCCTCGGTGCCGGCCCGGGTCGGTTTCGAGGGCGGCAAGTATGCGTTGCTGCAGGCGCAGGCGACCGACCTGGGGAACACGGTGCTGTTCGCGAGCCTGCTGTCGGGTGGTGAGCTGCACGTCCTGGACGAGGAGGCGGTCACCGATCCGCGCCTGGTGGGCGACTACCTGGCCGAGCACGGGATCGACTTCTTGAAGGTGGTGCCCTCGCACCTGGCGGCGCTGGGTGCGGTGGGCGGTCTGGAGCGGGTGCTGCCGGGCCGGTCCGTGGTGCTGGGTGGTGAGGCCGCCTCGCCGGGGTGGGTCGATGAACTCCTGGCCGCCGCAGGCGAGCGGGCTGTGTTCAACCATTACGGTCCGACGGAGACCACGATCGGCGTGGCGACCACCCGTCTGACGTCGGGTGGGGTGGTGCCGGTGGGTTCGCCGGTGGCCAACACCCGCTTCTACGTGCTGGACGAGCGCCTCGACCCGGTGCCGGTGGGTGTGGAGGGCGAGCTGTATGTGGCGGGCGCGCAGCTGGCGCGCGGCTATGTGCGCCGTCCTGGCTTGACCGCGGAGCGGTTCGTCGCCGACCCGTACGGGCCGGCGGGTGGCCGGCTGTACCGCACGGGTGACCGCGCGAAGTGGTCGGGCGACGGCGAGATCGTGTTCGCGGGTCGTGCGGACGAGCAGGTGAAGATCCGTGGTTTCCGGATCGAGCCGGGTGAGGTGGCCAGTGCCCTGACGGCTCACCCGCTGATCGCCCAGGCGGCCGTGATCGCCCGCGAGGACACTCCGGGGGACAAGCGTCTGATCGCCTATGTGGTCGCGGACGACCCGGAGGATGTGGACGACACGCTCGCGGACGGGGTGCGGACCTTCGTCGCCGCCCGGTTGCCGGAGCACATGGTGCCCTCCGCTGTGGTGGTGTTGGACGCCCTGCCGCTGACGGGCAACGGGAAGTTGGACCGCAAGGCGCTGCCCGCGCCGGACTTCGCGTCGGTGGGCGGGGTGTCGGGTCGTGGGCCGGCATCGGTGCAGGAGGAGATCCTGTGCGAGGCGTTCGCCGAGGTCCTCGGGGTGGAGAGCGTCGGCGTCGATGACGATTTCTTCGCGCTGGGTGGGCATTCGCTGTTGGCGGTGTCGTTGGTGGAGATGCTGCGGGCGCGTGGGGTCTCGGTGTCGGTGAAGGCGTTGTTCCAGACGTCGACCCCGGCGGGCTTGGCGGTCGAGGCGGGTTCGGAGCGGGTGGTGGTGCCGGCGAACCTCATCCCCGAGGACGCCACGGAGATCACCCCGGAGATGCTGCCGCTGGTGGAGCTGACCGAGGCCGAGCTCGAGTTGATCGTGGCGAAGGTGCCCGGTGGTGCTGCGAACGTCGCGGACGTCTACCCGCTGGCCCCGCTCCAGGAGGGCATCCTCTTCCACCACCTGATGAAGGCCGGGCGTGAGGGCGAGCGGGATGTGTATGCCGGGCCGACGGTGCTCGGGTTCGACTCCCGCACGCGGCTCGACTCGTTCCTGAACGCGCTGCAGCGGGTGATCGACCGGCACGACGTGTACCGCACGGCGATCGTGTGGGAGGGCCTGCGCGAGCCGGTCCAGGTCGTGGCCCGACACGCCGAACTGCCGGTCCGGGAAGTCGTGCTGGACCCGCAGGGTGCGGACGCGGCGGAGCAGTTGCTGTCCATCGGCGGCGCCTGGATGGAACTGGACCGTGCCCCGCTGATGGACGTGCACATCGCCGCCGAACCGAATGGCGACGGCTGGCTGGCCCTGCTGCGCGTCCACCACCTGGTGAGGGACGACACGACGACGGACGCGCTGCTGGGGGAGGTGCGTGCCTTCTTGACGGGGCGGGGCGAGTCGCTGTCCAAGGGGCTGCCGTTCCGCGACTTCGTCGTCCAGGCCCGCCTCGGTGTGCCGCGCGAGGAGCACGAGCGGTACTTCGCCGGGCTGCTGGGCGACGTCACCGAGACCACCGCCCCGTTCGGCCTGCTGGACGTGCACGGAGACGGCACGACCGCAGTATCGGTGCGTTCCTCGGTGGAGGCTGAGCTCACGCTTCGACTGCGGGCGATCGCGCGCCGGATGGCCGTGAGTCCGGCGACGGTGTTCCACCTGGCGTGGGCGCGGGTGCTGGCCGCGGTGAGCGGTCGTGAGGACGTGGTGTTCGGCACGGTGCTGTTCGGCCGGATGAACGCCGGGGCGGGTGCCGACCGGCTCCAGGGTCCGTGCCTCAACACGCTCCCGGTGCGGGTGCGGGTCGGCACCTCCGCCGTGGGCGAGGCGCTGGCCGGGATGCGGCAGCAGTTGGCCGAGCTGCTGGTGCACGAGCACGCGCCGCTGGTGCTCGCGCAGCAGGCGAGCGGTGTGGCGGGCGGCAGCCCGCTGTTCACCGCCCTCTTCAACTACCGCAACGGCCGCGGCGGTGCGACGGAGCTCGGCACGGGTCTGGGCACCGGGTTGGAGGAAGTGCGGATCCTTGCCGCCGAAGGGCGCACCAACTACCCCCTGGTCGCGAATGTCGATGACGACGGGAACGGGTTCAGCCTGACCATCGACGCGGTGGCGCCGGCCGATGCGGAGCAGGTGGGCACGATGCTGCACACCTGCCTCCTCCAGCTCGTGACCGCGTTGGAGGAGGATCCGCAGGCGCGGTTCGCGGCGCTCGACGTGCTGGGTGCGGATGAGCGCCGACTGGTGGTCGAGGAGTGGAACGACACGGCGGTCGAGGTCGAGCCGTCGACGCTGCCGGAGCTGTTCGCCGGGCAGGTGGCGCGGACGCCGGATGCGGTGGCGCTGGCCTTCGAGGGCGTCGAGGTGTCGTACGCGGAGCTGGACGCGCGGGCGAACCGGCTGGCGCGGTTGCTGATCGGGCGTGGTGTGGGCCCGGAGTCGGTGGTCGCGGTGCTGATGGAGCGCGGCGTGGAGCTGGTGGTGTCGCTGCTGGCGGTGCTGAAGGCCGGTGGCGCGTACCTGCCGGTGGATCCGGAGTATCCGGCCGGCCGTATCGAGGCCGTCCTCGCCGATGCCGGGCCGGTGTGCGTGCTCGGCACCACCGCCCTGACCGGGGTGGTGCCGGATGGCGTGGCCCGGGTCGCAGTGGACGATCCCGCGGTGGTCGCGGAGCTGGCGGGTCTGTCGGCGCAGGCTCCCGTGGTGGGGGTCCTGCCTGCGCATCCGGCGTACGTGATCTTCACGTCGGGCTCCACCGGGCGTCCGAAGGGCGTTGCGGTGCCGCATGCGGGGATCGTGAACCGTCTGGCGTGGATGCAGGAGCTGTCCGGGCTGTCGGCCGGGGACCGGGTGCTGCAGAAGACGCCGTTCG
The DNA here is from genome assembly GCF_000830005.1 of Streptomyces vietnamensis. Classification (NCBI taxonomy): domain Bacteria; kingdom Bacillati; phylum Actinomycetota; class Actinomycetes; order Kitasatosporales; family Streptomycetaceae; genus Streptomyces; species Streptomyces vietnamensis. Next base: position 7,171,383 of record NZ_CP010407.1, read on the forward strand.
GGTTCGACGTCAGCGTGTGGGAGTTCTTCTGGCCGCTGGTGCAGGGCGCGGCGCTGGTGCTCGCCCGTCCGGGTGGGCACCGGGAGCCCGCCTACCTGGCCGAGTTGATCCAGCGTCAGGACATCACGGTGACGCACTTCGTGCCGTCGATGCTGGAGACGTTCCTGCGCGAGCCGGCGGCCGCCGACTGCACGGGGCTGCGGGCGGTGTTCTGCAGTGGTGAGGCGCTGCCGGCGCCGTTGCGGGACCGGTTCCTCGAACTGCTGGACGGCGTACCGCTGTTCAACCTGTATGGGCCCACGGAGGCGTCCGTCGACGTCACGGCCGCGCGCTGTGCCGTCGGCGACGGTGCGGTGGTGCCGATCGGTGGGCCGGTGGCCAACACCCGGGTGTACGTGCTGGACGCTTCGCTGTCCCCGGTGCCGGTGGGTGCCGAGGGTGAGTTGTACCTGGAGGGTGTGCAGCTGGCGCGCGGGTATGTGGGGCGTGCCGGTCTGACCGCGGAGCGGTTCGTGGCCTGCCCGTTCGCCGAGAGCGGGAGGATGTACCGCACGGGTGACCGGGTCCGCTGGAACGCCGACGGTCAGCTGGTGTATCTGGGCCGTGCGGACGAGCAGGTGAAGATCCGCGGCTTCCGGATCGAGCCCGGCGAGGTCCAGGCCGTCCTGGCCGCCCACCCTGCCGTGGCCCAGGTCGCGGTTGTCGCTCGCGAGGACGTCCCGGGTGACATCCGCCTGGTGGCGTACGCCGTTCCGGCCGGCTCGGACACGCCGTCGGACGAACTCGTGTCCCTGCTGCGGGAGTTCGCGGGTGAGCGGTTGCCGTCCTACATGGTTCCGTCGGCGGTGGTGGTGCTGGACGCGCTGCCGGTGACGGTCAACGGCAAGCTGGACCGCAAGGCCCTGCCCGTTCCGCAGCACACGACGGGTGGGGGCCGTGCGCCGGCCAGTGTGCGGGAGGAGATCCTCTGCGAGGCGTTCGCCGAGGTCCTCGGCTTGCCGGCGGTCGGGGTCGATGACGACTTCTTCACGCTGGGCGGCCATTCGCTGCTGGCGGTGGCCCTGGTGGAACGTCTGCGAGTGCGGGGTGTGTCCGTGGCGGTGCGGGCGCTTTTCGAGACGCCGACGGTGGCCGGGCTGGCAGCCGCACAGGCCTCCGAGGGGGTCGTGGTGCCGGCGAACACCATTCCCGTCGACGCGCGGGAGATCACGCCGGAGATGCTGCCCCTGGTGGAATTGGACGCCACCGAGATCGAGCGGATCGTGGCCACGGTCGAGGGCGGTGCGGCCAATGTGGCCGACGTCTACCCGCTGGCCCCGCTCCAGGAGGGCATGCTCTTCCACCACCTGATGGCGGATCAGGGCGCCGAGGCGGATGTCTACATGCGGCCGTCGGTGCTGGGATTCGACTCGCGGGAGCGGGTGGACGCGTTCCTGGAGGCGCTGCAGTGGGTGATCGACCGGCATGACGTGTACCGCACGGCGTTCGTGTGGGAGGGGCTGCGCGAGCCGGTGCAGGTGGTGTCGCGTCGGGTGGAGCTGCCGGTCCAGGAGGTCGTGCTGGACCCGCAGGGCCCCGACCCGGTGGAGCAGCTGGCAGCCGTCGGCGGATCGTGGATGGATCTGACCCGGGCGCCCCTGATGACGGTCCACATCGCGGCGGAGCCCGGCGGTGACCGCTGGCTGGCACTGCTGCGAACCCACCACCTGGTGCAGGACCACACCTCGGTGGACGTGCTGTTCGGGGAGCTTCGGGCGTTCATGTCCGGTCGGGGCGACGCGTTGCCGGAGCCGCTGCCGTTCCGCGACTTCGTGGCGCAGGCCCGCCTGGGCGTCCCGCGCGAGGAGCACGAGCGGTACTTCGCGGAGGTGCTCGGGGACGTCACCGAGACGACGGCGCCGTTCGGTGTGCTGGACGCGTACGGCGACGGCAGTACCACCCACCAGGCACGCCTCGTGGTGGACGATGAACTGTCCTGCCGCCTTCGTGAGGTGGCGCGACGCGAGGGCGTCAGTGCGGCCACCGTCTTCCACCTGGCGTGGGCGCGGGTGCTGGGTGTGGTCAGCGGCCGTGACGACGTGGTGTTCGGCACGGTGCTGTTCGGCCGGATGAACTCCGGGGCAGGTGCCGATCGGGTGCCGGGTCTGTTCCTCAACACGCTGCCGGTGCGCGTGCGGTTGGACGGACAGAGCGTGGGCGGGGCGCTGTCCGGGATGCGGCACCAGTTGGCGGGGCTGCTGGTGCACGAGCACGCGCCGCTTTCGCTGGCGCAGCAGGCGAGCGGGATGACGGGCGGCAGCCCGCTGTTCACCTCGATCTTCAACTACCGGCACAATCAGGCCGCCGCGCGGAACTTCGACTCCGGCTTCGAGGGCGTCGGCGTGCTCTCCACGCGGGACCTGACCAACTACCCCCTGAGCATTGCCGTCGACGACGATCAGACGAGGTTCGGCCTGACCGTCGACGCGGTGGCTTCGATCGACCCGCAGCAGGTGGGGTCGCTGTTGCACACCTGCCTGCGCAATCTGGTCGCGGCCCTGGAGGATGCCCCGGAGCAGACGCGGCTGGGAGAGGTCGGCGTCCTCGGTGAGGCGGAGCGGGAGCGGCTGCTGACCGGCTGGAACGACACGGGTGTTGCTGCTCCTGTGCTGTCGGTGGCGGAGGTGTTCGCCGGGCAGGTGGCGCGGACGCCGGATGCGGTGGCGGTGGTGGCCGAGGGCATCGAGCTGTCGTACGCGGAGTTGGATGTGCGGGCTGCCGCGTTGGCGGGTGTGTTGCGGGATCACGGGGTCGGCGCGGAGTCGCTGGTGGGTGTGGTGATGGACCGCTCGGTGGAGCTGCTGGTGGCGTTGCTGGCGGTGGTGAAGGCGGGTGGTGCGTATCTGCCGGTGGATGTGGAGTCTCCGTCGGAGCGGATCGCCTATGTGCTGGATGACGCGGCGCCGGTGTGTGTGCTGACCACGCGGGATGCCGCTTCGCGGGTGCCGGGGTCGGTGGAGGTGCCGGTGCTGGTGGTCGACGGTGAGCGGCTGCCGGCCGGGTCGGCGCGGGTGACCGGCGTCGGGGTGGGTCTGGAGTGTCCGGTGTATGTGATGTACACCTCGGGTTCGACGGGTGTGCCCAAGGGTGTGGTGACCACGCAGCGGGATCTGGTGGAGTTGGTGTCGGCTTCGCACTGGGGTGTGGGGTCGGGGGACCGGGTGTTGTTCCAGGCTCCGCATGCCTTCGATGCCTCTTCGTACGAGGTGTGGGTGGCGTTGCTGTCGGGTGCGGCGGTGGTGGTGGCGCCGGCGGGTGCGGTGGATGCGGTGGTGCTGCGGAAGCTGCTGGTCGACTGTGCGGTGTCGCACGTGCATGTGACGGCGGGGCTGTTCCGGGTGGTCGCGGAGCAGGATCCGGGGTGTTTCGCGGGTGTGCGTGAGGTGTTGACCGGTGGTGATGTGGTGCCGGTGGGGGCGGTGCGGCGTGTGCTGGAGGCCAGTGCGGGTGTGGTGGTGCGGCACCTGTACGGGCCGACGGAGGTGACGCTGTGTGCCACCCAGTACGAGGTGGGTTCGCCGGAGGTGCTGGGTGAGGTGCTGCCGATCGGTGGGCCGTTGGACGGTACCCGGGTGTATGTGCTGGACGAGTGCTTGGTTCCGGTGCCGGTGGGTGTGGCGGGTGAGTTGTATGTCGCGGGTGCGGGGTTGGCGCGTGGTTATCTGAACCGTCCGGGGCTGACGGGTGAGCGGTTCGTGGCGGATCCGTTCGGTGCGGTGGGTGGTCGGTTGTATCGCACGGGTGACCGTGTGAAGTGGTCGGCGGACGGCCGGCTGGTGTTCGCGGGGCGTGTGGATGAGCAGGTGAAGATCCGTGGGTTCCGGGTGGAGCCGGCCGAGGTGGAGTCGGTGGTGGCCGGGCACCCGCAGGTGGCGCAGGCCACGGTGATCGCACGTGAGGACGTGCCGGGTGACAAGCGCCTGGTCGCGTACGTCGTCGGGGACGGCGACAGCACCGAACTGGCCACCACCGTCCGCGAGTTCGTGGCTGGGCGGTTGCCGTCCTACATGGTTCCGTCGGCGGTGGTGGTGCTGGACGCGCTGCCGCTGACCGTCAACGGCAAGGTGGACCGCAAGGCCCTGCCCGCCCCCGAGTACGCCGCCGGCGCGGGCCGGGCACCGGCCACGGCGCAGGAGGAGCTGCTGTGCCAGGCGTTCGCCCAGGTCCTGGGGCTCGACCGGGTCGGCGTGGAGGACGACTTCTTCGCTTTGGGTGGCCACTCCCTGCTGGCGACCCGGCTGGTCAGTGAGGTGCGGGAGTCACTCCGGGCCGAACTGCCGATCCGGGCGGTGTTCGAGGCACGGACGCCGGAAAGGCTCGCCGGCTGGCTCGCCGGTCAGAACGAGACCCAGAGCACGGCCAGGCCCACTCTGCGGCCGATGCGCAAGCAGGAGGACCACTGATGATTCCGTTGTCGTCTGCGCGGCGTCGGCCGTGGTTCCCGAGTCAGTCGGAGGGTCCGAGTGCGACCTACGACATTCCGATGGCACTGCGACTGACCGGGGATGTGGATCGGGAGGCCCTCGTCGGCCGGCCCGCCAGTCAGATCAAGACCCAGAGCATGACCAGGCCCACTCTGCGGCCGATGCGTAAGCAGGAGGACTACTGATGATTCCGTTGTCGTTTGCGCAGCGTCGGCTGTGGTTCCTGAGTCAGTTGGAGGGTCCGAGCGCGACCTACAACATTCCGATGGCACTGCGGCTGACCGGGGATGTGGATCGGGAAGCCCTCGCCGAGGCGTTGCGGGACGTGGTGGGGCGGCACGAGGTGCTGCGCACGGTCTTCCTGGCCGAGAACGGGGAGCCGTACCAGCGGGTCCTCAAGGTTGAGGACAGCGGGTTCGAGCTTGCGGTCGAGGCGGTTTCCCAGGAGTCGCTGCCCAGCGCCGTGAGCGGGGCGGTCGCGTACGCGTTCGATCTGTCCGCCGAAATCCCCTTGCGCGCAACGCTGTTCACGGTGAGCCAGGACGAGCACGTGCTGGTGGTGGTGGTTCACCACATCGCCGGGGACGGCTGGTCGACGGCGCCGTTGGCGCGGGACCTGTCGGTGGCGTATGCGGCGCGGGCCGCGGGTCGGGCACCGGAGTGGGAGCCGCTGCCGGTGCAGTACGCGGACTACGTGCTGTGGCAGCGGGAGCTGCTCGGCGACGAGCAGAACCCGGACAGCGTGCTCTCCCGGCAGCTGGCGTACTGGCGCAAGACGCTGGCCGGGGCGCCGGCCGAACTGGAGCTGCCGACCGATCGGCCCCGTCCCGCCGTGGCCAGTCATCAGGGCCATGCGGTGGCGGTCGAGCTGCCGGCCGACGTGCACGAGCGGCTGGTGAAGGTGACCAGGGAGCGGGGGGTGACCCTGTTCATGGTGGTGCAGGCCGCGCTGGCGGTCACCCTCAACCGGTTGGGTGCGGGGAACGACATCCCGATCGGGGCGGCGATCGCCGGACGCACCGAGAAGGCCTTGGAGGACCTGGTCGGGTTCTTCGTGAACACGTTGGTGATGCGCACGGACCTGTCCGGTGACCCGACCTTCGACGAGGTGCTGGAGCGGGTCCGGGAGACCAGCCTGCACGCGTTCGCACACCAGGACGTGCCGTTCGAGAAGCTGGTCGAGGAGCTGTCACCGACCCGGTCGATGGCCCGGAACCCGCTCTTCCAGGTCATGCTCACGGTGCAGAACACGGCTTCGGCGGCGTTGGATCTGTCGGGGGCGGGCTCGCTGCCTTCGGATCTGGCGTCGTCAGCGGGTCTGGGGGCGTCGAAGTTCGACCTGGAAGTGAGTCTTGGTGAGGTCTTCGACGCGCAGGGCAAGTCGGCGGGCATCCGGGGAAGGCTGATCGCGGCTGCGGATCTGTTCGATGCGGGGACGGCGGAGCGTTTCGCGGGTTGGCTGCTGCGGGTCGTCGAGACGGTCGTCGCTGAGCCGCAGACGCGATTGTCGGCGGTGAATGTGCTCGACCCGGCTGAGCGTCGCCTGCTCCTGGAGGAGTGGAACGACACGGCGGTCGGGGTCGAGCCGTCGACGCTGCCGGAGCTGTTCGCGGCGCAGGTGGCGCGGACGCCGGATGCGGTGGCGGTGGTGGCCGAGGGCCTCGAGCTGACGTATGCGGAGCTGGACGCGCGGGCGAATGCCGTGGCGCGGCGCCTGGTCGAGCACGGTGTGCGCGCGGAGTCGGGTGTCGCGGTGCTGATGGAGCGCTCGGCGGACCTGGTGGTGGCGCTGCTCGCGGTGGTGAAGGCGGGCGGTTACTACGTTCCGCTGGACGCCCGGTATCCGCTGGCGCACCGTCGGACGATCGTCGGGGAGACGGGTGCCTCGGTCGTCCTCACCGATGCCGAGCTGCGGGGCCAGGCGGCCGAGCTGGGCCTGGCGGTGCTGGAGGTTTCCGGTGTGGGCGCTGCGGAGCCGCTGGAGATCTCCTGTGACGTGGAGGGGCTGGCCTATGTGATGTACACCTCCGGCTCGACCGGTCGCCCCAAGGGCGTGGCGGTGACGCATGCGGACGTGGCGGCGCTGGCGCGGGACCGGCGGTTCGCGGGCGCGGCGATGGAGCGGGTGCTGCTGCACTCGCCGTACTCCTTCGACGCGTCGACGATGGAGCTGTGGGTCCCGCTGCTGACCGGGCGCCGGGTCGTGGTGATGCCGGCCGGTGATGTCACGGCGGTCTCGCTCGCCGAGGTGGTCTCCTCGTTCGGGGTCACGGCGCTGTGGCTGACGGCGGGGCTGTTCGCCCTGGTGGCGGAGGAGGACCCGGGGTGTCTGGCCGGGGTGCGTGAGGTGTGGGCCGGTGGTGACGTGCTGTCGCCGGTGGCCGTGGCCCGGGTGCGGGCGGCCTGCCCGGACATCGTGGTGGTGAACGGGTACGGGCCGACCGAGGCCACCACGTTCGTCGCCACGCACACCGCGGTGGACGGCGAGGGCGCGCTGCCGATCGGGCGCCCGCTCGACAACATGCGCGCCTACGTGCTGGACGCCGCGCTGCGCCCGGTGCCGGTGGGTGTGGCGGGCGAGCTGTATGTGGCGGGCGCGGGGCTGGCCCGCGGCTACCTGGGCCGTGCGGGGCTGACGGCCGAGCGGTTCGTCGCCGACCCGTACGGGCCGGCGGGTGGCCGGCTGTACCGCACCGGAGACCTGGCGCGGTGGAACGCCGACGGCGAGCTGGAGTACGCGGGTCGTGCGGACGAGCAGGTGAAGATCCGCGGCTTCCGGATCGAGCCGGGCGAGGTGCAGGCCGTCCTGGCCGGGCATCCCGGCCTGGAGCAGGCCGTGGTGCTGGTCCGTGAGGACGTGCCGGGCGACAAGCGCCTGGTCGCGTACGCGGTTCCGACCGACGTCGACGCCGGTGCGGATGAACTCGTAACCAGCCTGAGGCAGTTCGCCGGTGAGCGATTGCCGCAGTACATGGTTCCGTCGGCGGTGGTGGTGCTGGAGGAGCTGCCGCTGACGGTGAACGGCAAGGTGGACCGCAAGGCCCTGCCCGCACCGGAGTATGCGGCGGGTGAAGGTCGGGCGCCGGCGACGGTGCAGGAGGAGCTGCTGTGCCAGGCGTTCGCCGAGGTCCTGGGACTCGACCGGGTCGGTGTCGATGACGACTTCTTCGCCCTGGGCGGTCACTCGCTCCTTGTGGTCTCCCTGGTGGCGAACCTCCGTGCGCGGGGTGTCTCTGTCTCGGTGAAGGCCCTGTTCCAGACGCCGACGCCGGCCGGGCTGGCCGGCGCTGCCGGGCCGGTCCAGGTGGTGGTTCCGCCGAACCTGATTCCCGAGGGTGCCGTCGGGATCACGCCGGAGATGCTGTCGATGGTGGAGCTCACCGAGACGGAGATCGAGTCGGTCGTGGCCACGGTCGAGGGCGGCGCGGCCAATGTGGCCGACGTCTACCCGCTCGCCCCGCTCCAGGAGGGCCTCCTCTTCCACCACCTGATGGCGGATCAGGACGCCGGGACGGATGTCTACGTACTGCCGTCGGTGCTGGAATTCGACTCGCGGGAGCGGGTGGACGCGTTCCTGGAGGCACTGCAGTGGGTGATCGACCGGCATGACATCTGCCGCACGGCGTTCGTGTGGGAGGACCTGGCCGAGCCGGTGCAGGTGGTGTCGCGTCGGGTGGAGCTGCCGGTCCAGGAGGTCGTGCTGGACCCGCAGGGCCCCGACCCGGTGGAGCAGCTGAAGGCTGTTGCCGGATCGTGGATGGATCTGACCCGGGCACCCCTGATGACGGTCCACATCGCGGCGGAACCCGGCGGTGACCGCTGGCTGGCACTGCTGCGAACCCACCACATGGTGCAGGACCACACCTCGCTGGACGTGCTGTTCGGGGAGGTGCGGGCGTTCGTGTCCGGCCGTGCCGACACGCTGCCGGAGCCGCTGCCGTTCCGCGACTTCGTGGCGCAGGCTCGCCTGGGCGTCCCGCGCGAGGAGCACGAGCGGTACTTCACCGAGCTGCTCGGGGACGTCACCGAGACGACGGCGCCGTTCGGCGTGCTGGATCTGCACGGTGACGGCACCGCCGCGGTGCGCTGCCAGGTTCCCCTCGATGCCGAGGTGGCCGGCCGGGTGCGTGAGGTGGCGCGGCGGCAGGGCGTGAGTCCGGCCACGGTGTTCCACCTGGCGTGGGCGCGGGTGCTGGCCGCGGTGAGCGGTCGTGAGGACGTGGTGTTCGGTACGGTGCTGTTCGGCCGGATGAACGCGGGTGCCGGTTCGGACCGGGTGCCGGGTCTGTTCATGAACACCCTGCCGGTGCGCGTGCGGGTGGACGCGCAGAGTGCGGGTGAGGCGCTGGACGGCATGCGGGGCCAGTTGGCCGAGCTGCTGGTGCACGAGCACGCGCCGCTTTCGCTGGCGCAGCAGGCGAGCGGGGTGACGGGCGGCAGCCCGCTGTTCACCTCGATCCTCAACTACCGCCACGGCCAGGCACCGGCGACGGGGACCGGTCCCCGCCTCGAGGGCGTCGGGCTGCTGACCGTGAGCGACCACACCAACTACCCCGTGAGCGTGTCCGTCGACGACCTCGGGAGTGGCTTCAGCCTGATCGTCGAAGCGGTGGCACCGGCCGATGCGGAGCGGATCTGCGCGCTGCTGCAGGCCGCCGTCACGAACCTGACGGCCGTCTTGGAGGAGGCTCCGCAGTCGCGGTTCGCGGCGCTCGACGTGCTGGGTGAGGCTGAGCGCCGTCAGGTTGTCGAGGAGTGGAACGACACGGCGGTCGAGGTCGAGCCGTCGACGCTGCCGGAGCTGTTCGCCGGGCAGGTGGCGCGTACGCCGGATGCGGTGGCGCTGGCCTTCGAGGGCGTCGAGCTGTCGTACGCGGAGCTGGACGCGCGGGCGAACCGGCTGGCGCGGCTGCTGATCGGGCGTGGTGTGGGCCCGGAGTCGGTGGTCGCGGTGCTGATGGAGCGCGGCGTGGAGCTGGTGGTGTCGCTGCTGGCGGTGGCGAAGGCAGGGGGCGCGTACCTGCCGGTGGATCCGGAGTATCCGGCGGAGCGGATCGCCTATGTGCTGGATGACGCGGCGCCGGTGTGTGTCCTGACGACGGAGCGGTGTGCACGGGTGCTGCCGGACTCGGTTGACGGGCCGGTGCTGGTGCTGGACTCCGCCGAACTGCGCGCCGAGTGCTCGGGCTTCGAGGAGGCGCAGCTGACGGATGCCGATCTGGAGGTGCCGCTGCTGCCGGCCCACCCGGTGTATGTGATTCACACGTCGGGTTCGACCGGGCGCCCCAAGGGGGTCGTGGTCACTCACCAGGCACTGGTGAACCATTTGCGGGCGGCCGGGCAGCGGGTTCCGTTGGGAGCCGGCGACCGTCTGCTGGCCGTGACGACGGTGTCTTTCGACATCGCGGCGCTGGAGTTGTTCCTGCCGTTGGTGTGCGGGGCGGCTGTGGTGCTTGCCGAGCGGGAGACGGTACGTGATGCGGCGGCGTTGCGGGAGTTGGTCGACGCGGGCGGGGTGACTGCCGTTCAGGCTGTTCCGTCGCTGTGGCGGACTCTGCTGTCCGCTGAGGCTGACTGGCCGCGCGGGGTGCGGGTGCTGATCGGCGGCGAGGCGCTGTCCGAGGAGTTGGCGGGCCGGGTGCGGGAGCTGGGCCTGTGGGCGGTGAACCTGTACGGTCCGACGGAGGCCACGGTCTGGGCGACCTCGGCCGAGGTCGGCGAGGGTCCGGTGACCATCGGGCGTCCGTTCGCCAACATGCGCGCCTACGTGCTGGACGGGTTCCTGCAGCCGGTCCCGGCAGGTGTGGCGGGCGAGTTGTACCTGGCGGGCGCGCAGTTGGCTCGGGGGTACCTGGGCCGTCCCGGCTTGAGCGCTGAGCGGTTCACCGCCGCGCCGTTCGGGCCGAGGGGCGAGCGGATGTACCGCACGGGCGACCTGGCCCGCTGGCGCGAGGACGGGACGCTGGAGTGCCTGGGCCGGGTCGACACGCAGGTCAAGGTGCGTGGCTTCCGGATCGAACTGGGTGAGATCGAGGCTGCGCTGGAGCGTCACGAGCTGGTGGCGCAGGCGGCGGTGACGGTCAACGGGAGCGGTGCGGGGGATCAGCGGCTTGCCGGGTACGTCGTGCCCCGGGCCGGAGTGCAGGTGGACGCGGCGGACCTGCGGGCCCACCTCGCCCGCAGCCTGCCGGAGTACATGGTTCCGTCGGCTGTGGTGGTGTTGGAGGAAATGCCTCTGACGGCGAACGGCAAGGTGGACCGCAAGGCCCTGCCCGCCCCGGACTACACCGGCCTGGCCGGCGCCGGTCGGGCACCGGCGACGGTGCAGGAGGAGCTGCTGTGCCAGGCGTTCGCGCAGGTGCTGAGGCTGCCCGCGGTCGGTGTGGAGGACGACTTCTTCGCGCTGGGTGGTCATTCGCTGCTGGCGATGAAGCTGGTGATCCGGGTGCGCACGGTGCTGGGCGTGGAGCTGCCCCTGCGGATGCTGTACGAGCGTCCGACGCCGGCCGCGGTCGCGGCGTGGATGGGTGAGGCCGGCGAAGGCCGTGCGGCGCTGGTGCCGGTGGTGCGTCCGGAGCGGGTGCCGCTGTCGTTCGCGCAGCGCCGGCTGTGGTTCCTGGGGCAGCTGGAGGGTCCGAGCGCGACCTACAACATTCCGATGGCGCTGCGGTTGACCGGGGAGCTGGACCGCAGGGCCATGGCCGAGGCGCTGCGGGACGTGATCGGGCGGCACGAGGTGCTGCGCACGGTCCTGCCGGCGGCGGACGGTGAGCCGTTCCAGCGGGTGCTGTCGCTGGAGGAGTGCGGCTTCGAGCTGTCGGTGGTCGAGGTGGCCCCGCGGGAGCTGGATGCGGCGGTGGCGGAGGCGGTCGGGCATGGGTTCGACCTGACGTCGGAGATCCCGTTTCGGGCGACGCTGTTCGCGCTCGGCGAGGCCGATCACGTGCTGGTGGTGGTGGTCCACCACGTCGCCGGGGACGGCTGGTCGACGGCGCCGTTGGCGCGGGACCTGTCGGTGGCCTATGCGGCGCGGGCCGCGGGTCGGATGCCGGACTGGGCGGCGCTTCCGGTGCAGTACGCGGACTATGCGTTGTGGCAGCGGGAGCTGCTCGGGAGCGAGGACGATCCGGGCAGTGTGCTGTCCGGGCAGGTGGCGTACTGGCGCGAGGCGTTGGCCGGGGTCCCGGAGGAGCTCGTCCTGCCCACTGACCTGGCGCGGCCCGCGGCACCCACCCACCGCGGTCACACGGTGGGGCTGGAGATCCCCGCAGGGCTGCACGAGGGCCTGCTGTCGGTGGCCCGGGAGCAGGGGGCGACCTTGTTCATGGTGCTGCAGGCGGCGTTGGCGGTCACCCTGAACCGGATCGGTGCGGGCACGGACATCCCGATCGGTGCGGCGATCGCCGGGCGCACCGACGAGGCGCTCAACGACCTGGTCGGGTTCTTCGTCAACACGTTGGTGATCCGTACCGACCTGTCCGGCGACCCGACCTTCGGTGAGGTGGTCGAGCGGGTCCGGGAGACGGGCCTGCGCGCCTACGAGAACCAGGATGTGCCGTTCGAGAAGCTGGTGGAGGAGTTGGCGCCGGCACGTTCGCTGGCCAGTCACCCGCTGTTCCAGGTCATGCTCACCCTGCAGAACACCGCCGCGGCCTCCGGCGATGGCCGGTCCGAGCTGGAGCAGCTGGAGCTGCCGGGGCTGCGGGTCGGCCGGCAGGCCGCCGGAACGGGGTTGGCGAAGTTCGACCTGAGCATGTCGCTCGGGGAGGTCTTCGACGCCCAGGGCGCTCCGGCGGGCCTGCGTGGTGTCATGGTTGCGGCAGCCGACCTGTTCGACGCGGACACGGCCGAGCGGATCGCGGTCTGGCTGGTTCGCGTCCTTGAGACGGTCACGGCCGAGCCGCGGACCCGGCTTGCGGCGGTGGCCGTGCTGGGTGAGGACGAGCAGGAGCGGATCCTGACGCCCGGGCGAACCGCGCGTCAGGTGCAGACCGTGCTGGCCACGCAGCCCGGCTTGGCTCAGCTGGCGGTCATCGAGCGCGAGCACGATGCGGACGACGGCCAGGCATCCGGGACGGGAGGCGGCGGGAGCCTGGTCGCTTATGTCGTACCCGCCGACTCCGGCGCTGATCACGCAGCGTTGGCGGACGCGGTGCGGCAGCTCGCCGGCAACCGCCTGGCGGAGCAGCTGGTGCCCTCCGTGGTGGTGCTGGACACGCTGCCGCTGACGTCGGACGGGGCGCTGGACCTCGCGGCCCTGCCCGCACCGGACGACTCCGGCACCGCGGATGAGGACGTCCGGGTGGGCCGTGGGCCGGCGACGGTGCAGGAGGAGATCCTGTGCGCCGCGTTCGCACACGCCCTGGGGCTGGAGAGCGTCGGCGTGGAGGACAACTTCTTCGCCCTGGGGGGTCACTCCCTGCTGGCGGTGTCGCTGGTGGAGTACCTGCGGGTCCGAGGTGTGTCGGTCTCCATCCGCACCCTGCTGCGCAACCCCACGCCGGCCGAGCTGGCCGGCGCTGCCGGGCCGGTCCAGGTGGTGGTTCCGCCGAACCTGATTCCCGAGGGTGCCGTCGGGATCACGCCGGAGATGCTGTCGATGGTGGAGCTCACCGAGGCGGAGATCGAGTCGGTCGTGGCCACGGTCGAGGGCGGTGCGGCCAATGTGGCCGACGTCTACCCGCTGGCCCCGCTCCAGGAGGGCATGCTCTTCCATCATCTGATGGCGGATCAGGGTGCCGAGGCGGATGTCTACATGCGGCCGTCGGTGTTGGGGTTCGACTCGCGGGAGCGGGTGGACGCGTTCCTGGACGGGCTGCGGGAGGTGATCGACCGGCACGACGTCTACCGCACGGCGTTCGTGTGGGAGGGGCTGCGCGAGCCGGTGCAGGTGGTGTTGCGTCGGGTGGAGCTGCCGGTCCAGGAGGTCGTGCTGGACCCGCAGGGTCCCGATCCGGTGGAGCAGCTGGCAGCCGTCGGCGGATCGTGGATGGATCTGACCCGGGCGCCCCTGATGACGGTCCACATCGCGGCGGAGCCCGGCGGTGACCGCTGGCTGGCACTGCTGCGAATGCACCACCTGGTGGGGGACCACACCTCACGGGACGTGCTGCTCGAGGAGCTCCGGGCATTCGTGTCCGGCCGTGCCGACACGCTGCCGGAGCCGCTGCCGTTCCGCGACTTCGTGGCGCAGGCCCGCCTGGGCGTCCCGCGTGAGGAGCACGAGCGGTACTTCACCGAGCTGCTCGGGGACGTCACCGAGACGACGGCGCCGTTCGGGTTGCTGGACGTGCACGGTGACGGCACCGCTGCGATGCACTGCCAGGTTCCCCTCGATGCCGAGGTGGCCGGCCGGGTGCGTGAGGTGGCGCGGCGGCAGGGCGTGAGCCCGGCCACGGTGTTCCACCTGGCGTGGGCGCGGGTGCTGGCATCGCTGTCGGGCCGTGACGATGTGGTGTTCGGTACGGTGCTGTTCGGCCGGATGAACGCGGGCGCCGGTTCGGACCGGGTGCCGGGTCTGTTCATGAACACCCTGCCGGTGCGCGTGCGGGTGGACGCGCAGAGTGCGGGTGAGGCGCTGGACGGCATGCGGGGCCAGTTGGCCGAGCTGCTGGTGCACGAGCACGCGCCGCTTTCGCTGGCGCAGCAGGCGAGCGGGGTGACGGGCGGCAGCCCGCTGTTCACCTCGATCTTCAACTACCGGCACAGCGAGGCCGCCGCACAGGGCAGTGGCCCCAGCCTTGAGGGCGTCGGGGTGCTGGCCGCGAGCGACCCCACCAACTATCCCGTGAGCGTGGCCGTCGACGACATGGGGAGTGGCTTCTTCCTGACCGCCAAAGCGGTGGCACCGGCCGATGCGGAGCGGATCTGCGCGCTGCTGCAGGCCGCCGTCACGAACCTGACGGCCATCCTGGAGGAGGCTCCGCAGACGCGGTTCGCGGCGGTGAATGTGCTCGATCCGGCTGAGCGTCGCCTGCTCCTGGAGGAGTGGAACGACACGGCGGTCGAGGTGGCGTCGTCGACGTTGCCGGGGTTGTTCGAAGAGCGGGTGCGGCTGGCTCCGGCTGCGGTGGCGGTGGTGGCTGACGGTGTCGAGGTGTCGTACGCGGAGCTGGACGCGCGGGCGAACCGGCTGGCGCGGCTGCTGATCGAGCGTGGTGTGGGCCCGGAGTCGGTGGTCGCCGTGCTGATGGAGCGCGGCGTGGACCTGATGGTCTCGTTGCTCGCGGTGGCGAAGGCGGGCGGCGCGTACATGCCGGTGGATCCGGGATATCCGGCGGAGCGGATCGCGTACATGGTGCGGGACGCCGCTTCGGTGCTGGCTGTTGCGAGCCGGGCTACGGCCGGGATGCTGGCGGGGTCGGTGCCGGTGGTGGTCCTGGACGATGCTGCGACGGTTGCGGAGCTGGCCGGGTTCTCGGGTGAGGGGGTGACGGACGCGGAGCGTCGGTTGCCGCTGCTTGCGGCGCATCCGGCGTATGTGATCTACACGTCGGGGTCGACGGGGCGTCCGAAGGGTGTCCTGGTGTCGCATGCGGGTGTGGCGCACCAGGTGGCGGGTCATGTGCGGTGGTTGGGGGTCGGTGCTGGTTCGCGGGTGGGGCAGTTCGCCTCGGCGGGTTTCGACACCTTCGGGTGGGAGTGGTTCATGGCGTTGCTGACGGGTGCCGCGCTGGTGGTCATTCCGCAGGACCGGCGCCTGGGTGAGGCGTTGCCGGTGTTCCTGGCGGAGCAGGGGGTGACGCATGTGACGTTGCCGCCGGCGGTGTTGGCGACGCTGGACGCGGGTTCGGTGGATCGCGGCGTGGTGGTGGTGACGGCGGGTGAGGCGTGTCCGCCGGAGGTGATGGCGCGCTGGGCCGAGGGTCGCAGGATGTTCAACTCCTACGGCCCGACGGAGACGACGGTGGATGCCACGTTGTGGCAGTGCGATCCGGCGTCGTCGGTGGTGGCGATCGGCACGCCGGTGGTCAACACCCGGGTGTACGTGCTGGACGAGTCGCTGCAGCCCGTACCGGTGGGTGTGGCGGGCGAGCTGTACGTTGCGGGCGCGGGGCTGGCCCGCGGCTACCTGGGCCGTGCGGGGCTGACCGGGGAGCGGTTCGTGGCGAACCCGTTCGGTGCGCCGGGCGAGCGGTTCTACCGCACGGGCGACCGGGCGCGGTGGACGGCTGAGGGGCAGTTGGTGTTCGCGGGCCGTGCGGACGAGCAGGTGAAGATCCGTGGTTTCCGGATCGAGCCGGGTGAGGTCGAGTCGGTCGTGGTCGGGCACCCGCAGGTCGCGCAGGCGGCCGTGGTGGTGCGTGAGGACGTGCCGGGTGACAAGCGCCTGGTGGCCTACGTGGTGCCGGCCGTTGACGGTACGGGCGGGGAACTGGCCGCCGGGGTGGCTGCTTTCGCGGCCGAGTGGTTGCCGCAGTACATGGTCCCGGCCGCGGTCGTGGTCATGGACGCGCTGCCGCTGACCGTCAACGGCAAGGTGGACCGCAAGGCCCTGCCGGCCCCCGACCTGGGCCCTGCGGCCACCCACCGGCCCCCGACCACGCCACGCGAACAGCAGCTCTGCGAGGCGTTCGCGCAGGTGCTGGGGGTGGAGGTCGCATCGGTCGGGCTCGACGACGACTTCTTCGCCCTGGGCGGTCACTCGCTGCTGGCGGTGCGACTGGCCAGCCGGATCCGGAAAGCACTCGACGTGGAACTGCCCATCCAGGCCCTCTTCGAGGCACCGACGGTCGCCGGCGTGGCAAAGCTGCTCGAATCGGCGAACAAGAAGGCACGGCCCGCGTTCCGGGCAATGCGCGCGAACAAGGAGTCCTGAACGGTGATCCCGGTTTCCTTCGCCCAGCAGCGGCTCTGGTTCCTGAGCGAGCTGGAGGGCCCGAACGCCACCTACAACATCCCGATGGGCCTGCGGCTCACCGGCACCCTCGACATCGCGGCGCTGGACGGCGCCCTGCACGACGTGGTGACCCGCCACGAGGTGCTGAGGACGGTGTTCCCGGCGGTCTCCGGGAAGCCGTGGCAGAACATCCGGGACGCCGAGTCGGTGGGCTCGCTGCTGACCGTGGTCGACGCCACCGCCATGACCGAGCCGGAGTTGACCGCCGAACTGGCCGGCGCAGCCGGCTGCGTCTTCCGCCTCGCCGAGGACATCCCGCTGCGCGCCTGGCTGTTCTCGCGCGGCGAGGCCGAGCACGTGCTGCTGCTGGTGGTGCACCACATCGCCGGCGACGGCTGGTCGATGGGCCCGCTCGCCCGCGACGTCTCCAGCGCCTACCGGGCCCGCCTGGCCGGCACCGAGCCCGACTGGGACGAACTGCCCGGCCAGTACGCCGACTACGCGCTCTGGCAGCGCGAGCTGCTCGGCGAGGAGGACGACCCGGAGAGTCTGCTCAACGATCAACTCTCCTACTGGCGGCAGGCGCTGGCCGAGCTGCCCGAGGAGCTCGCGCTGCCCTTCGACCGGCCCCGCCCGCCCGTCGCCGGCCACCACGGCGGCACCGTGGAGTTCCAGGTGCCCGCCGAACTCCACCGGGGGATAACCGAACTGGCCCGCGCCGAGGGCTGCACCCCGTTCATGGTGCTGCAGGCGGCGCTCGCCGTGCTGCTGTCCGGGTTCGGCGCCGGCACCGACATCCCGATCGGCACCGCGGTCGCCGGCCGGATGGACGAGGGCCTCAACGACCTGGTGGGCTTCTTCGTCAACACCCTGGTTCTGCGGACCGACTTGGCCGGCGCGCCGAGCTTCATCGAGCTGCTGGGCCGGGTGCGTGAGACCAGCCTGCGTGCGTTCGAGCATCAGGACGTGCCGTTCGAGCGGCTGGTGGAGGAGTTGTCGCCGGCCCGGTCGATGTCCCGTCACCCGCTCTTTCAGGTGATGCTCTCCTTGCAGAACAACGCCCAGCCCGTGCTGGGCCTCCCGGGCCTCACCGCCAAGCCGGTGGCCGCCAGGCCGGCCCCGGCCAAGTTCGACCTCAACTTCACCTTCTCCGAGAAGTTCGGCACGGCAGGCGCCCCCGCCGGCCTGACGGCCGGCGTGGTCTTCGCCCGCGACCTGTTCGACGAGCAGACCGCCGAGCGGATCGGCAACGGCTTCGTCCGGGTACTGCGTGAGCTGCTGGCGGCACCGGAACGCCCGATCATCTACGTCGAGTTGATGACCGAGGAGGAGCGCGAGCTCGTCCTGACGGGCTGGAACGACACGGCGGTCGAGGTCGAGCCGTCGACGCTGCCGGAGCTGTTCGCCGCGCAGGTGGCGCGGACGCCGGATGCGGTGGCGGTGGTGGCCGAGGGCCTCGAGCTGACGTATGCGGAGCTGGACGCGCGGGCGAATGCCGTGGCGCGGCGCCTGGTCGAGCACGGTGTGCGCGCGGAGTCGGGTGTCGCGGTGCTGATGGAGCGCTCGGCGGACCTGGTGGTGGCGCTGCTCGCGGTGGTGAAGGCGGGCGGGTGCTATGTGCCGCTGGACAGCCGCTATCCGTTGGCGCATCGGCAGGCGATCGTGTCCGAGACGGGCGCGAAGGTGGTGCTCACCGATGCTGGACTGCGGGAGCAGGCCGAGGAGTTGGGCCTGACCGTACTGACGGTCGACGCGACGACTGCCGAGTCGGTCGACGTTCCGTTCTCCCCGCGCCAGTTGGCGTACGTGATGTACACCTCCGGCTCGACCGGTCGCCCCAAGGGCGTGGCGGTGACGCATGCGGACGTGGCCGCGCTGGCGCGGGACCGGCGGTTCGCGGGCGCGGCGATGGAGCGGGTGTTGCTGCACTCGCCGCACTCCTTCGACGCGTCGACGATGGAGCTGTGGGTCCCGCTGCTGACCGGGCGCCGGGTCGTGGTGATGGCCCCCGGGGATGTCTCAACGGCTGCTTTCGCCAAGGCGGTCGGTGCCTACGGGGTCACGGCGCTGTGGCTGACGGCGGGGCTGTTCGCCCTGGTGGCGGAGGAGGACCCGGGGTGTCTGGCCGGGGTGCGTGAGGTGTGGGCCGGTGGTGACGTGCTGTCGCCGGTGGCCGTGGCCCGGGTGCGGGCGGCCTGCCCGGACATCGTGGTGGTGAACGGGTACGGGCCGACCGAGGCCACCACGTTCGTCGCCACGCACACCGCGGTGGACGGCGAGGGCGCGCTGCCGATCGGGCGCCCGCTCGACAACATGCGCGCCTACGTGCTGGACGCCGCGCTGCGCCCGGTGCCGGTGGGTGTGGCGGGCGAGCTGTATGTGGCGGGCGCGGGGCTGGCCCGCGGCTACCTGGGCCGTGCGGGGCTGACGGCCGAGCGGTTCGTCGCCGACCCGTACGGGCCCGCGGGTGGCCGGCTGTACCGCACCGGAGACCTGGCGCGGTGGAACGCCGACGGCGAGCTGGAGTACGCCGGCCGGGCCGATCAGCAGGTGAAGATCCGCGGCTTCCGGATCGAGCCGGGTGAGATCGAGTCGGTCGTGATCGGGCACCCGCAGGTCACGCAGGCGGCCGTGGTGGTGCGTGAGGACGTGCCGGGTGACAAGCGCCTGGTGGCCTACGTGGTGCCGACCGCCGACGGCAAGGGCGAGGAACCGGCCCGCCGTGGCGCGGCCGTGGGCATGGACGCGCTGCCGCTGACCGTCAACGGCAAGGTGGACCGCAAGGCCCTGCCCGAACCGGGGCATGCGGCGGGTGCGGGTCGGGCACCGGCGACGGTGCAGGAGGAGTGGCTGTGCCAGGCGTTCGCGCAGGTGCTGGGACTTGACCGGGTCGGTGTGAAGGACGACTTCTTCGCGCTGGGTGGTCATTCGCTGTCGGCGATGCGGTTGGTGAGCCGGATGCGCGCGGTGCTGGGCGTGGAGCTGCCCCTCCGGGTGCTGTTCGAACGTCCGACGCCGGCCGCGCTCGCGGCGTGGAAGGGTGAGGCCGGCGAGGGCCGTGCGGCGCTGGTGCCGGCGGAACGTCCGGAGCGGGTGCCGCTGTCGTTCGCGCAGCGCCGGCTGTGGTTCCTGGGGCAGCTGGAGGGTCCGAGCGCGACCTACAACATTCCGATGGCGCTGCGGTTGACCGGGGAGCTGGACCGCAGGGCCATGGCCGAGGCGCTGCGGGACGTGATCGGGCGGCACGAGGTGCTGCGCACGGTCCTGCCGCTGGCGGATGGCGGGCCGTTCCAGCGGGTGCTGTCGCTGGAGGAGTGCGGCTTCGAGCTGTCGGTGGTCGAGGTGGCCCCGCAGGAGCTGGATGCGGCGGTGACGGAGGCGGTCGGGCATGGGTTCGACCTGACGTCGGAGATCCCGCTTCGGGCGACGCTGTTCGCCCTCGGCGAGGCCGATCACGTGCTGGTGGTGGTGGTTCACCACATTGCCGGGGACGGCTGGTCGACGGCGCCGTTGGCGCGGGACCTGTCGGTGGCGTATACCGCTCGGCTGGAGGGCCGGATGCCCGACTGGGCGGCGCTGCCGGTGCAGTACGCGGACTATGCGCTGTGGCAGCGGGAGCTGCTCGGGAGCGAGGACGATCCGGGCAGTGTGCTGTCCGGGCAGGTGGCGTACTGGCGCGAGGCGTTGGCCGGGGCCCCGGAGGAGTTGGAGCTGCCGGTGGACCGCCAACGCCCGGCGACGGCTTCGCACCGCGGTGAGAGCGTGGAGCTGGCCGTCTCCGCACAGATGCACCAGCGACTGGCGGCGCTGGCCCGGGAGCGGGGGGCGACCCTGTTCATGGTGCTGCAGGCGGCGTTGGCGGTGACGTTGAACCGCCTGGGGGCGGGGGTGGACATCCCGATCGGGTCGCCGGTCGCCGGGCGCACCGACGAGGCGCTCAATGATCTGGTCGGGTTCTTCGTCAACACCCTGGTGATCCGGACCGACCTGTCCGGTGACCCGACCTTCGACGAGCTGCTGGAGCGGGTCCGGGAGACCAGCCTGCGCGCGTTCGAGCATCAGGACGTGCCGTTCGAGCGGCTGGTGGAGGAGTTGTCGCCGGCCCGGTCGGCGGCACGCCAGCCGCTGTTCCAGGTCGTGCTCGCCCTGCAGAACAACCAGTCGGCACGGCTGGAGCTGCCCGGTCTGCGCGCCGAAGGGATGTCGGGCGGTCTGGTGCACGGCAAGTTCGACCTGGACCTGAACCTGAGCGAGGCGTTCGACGCCGACGGCGCGCCGGCCGGCTTGCGGGGTGTGCTCCTGGCGGCGGCGGACCTGTTCGATGCGGAGACCGTGCGGCGGATCGCGGGCCGGCTGCTCCAGGTTCTGGAGACGGTGACGGCGCAGCCGGGGACGCGGTTGAGCGCCGTGGACGTGATGGGCGCGGATGAGCGTCGCCTGCTCCTGGAGGAGTGGAACGACACGGGTGTTGCTGCTCCTGTGCTGTCGGTGGCGGAGGTGTTCGCCGGGCAGGTGGCGCGGACGCCGGATGCGGTGGCGGTGGTGGCCGAGGGCATCGAGCTGACGTATGCGGAGTTGGATGTGCGGGCTGCCGCGTTGGCGGGTGTGTTGCGGGATCACGGGGTCGGCGCGGAGTCGCTGGTGGGTGTGGTGATGGACCGCTCGGTGGAGCTGCTGGTGGCGTTGCTGGCGGTGGTGAAGGCGGGTGGTGCGTATCTGCCGGTGGATGGGGAGTCTCCGTCGGAGCGGATCGCCTATGTGCTGGATGACGCGGCGCCGGTGTGTGTGCTGACCACGCGGGATGCCGCCTGGCGGGTGCCGGGGTCGGTGGAGGCGCCGGTGCTGGTGGTCGACGGTGAGCGGCTGCCGGCCGGGTCGGCTCGGGTGACCGGCGTCGGGGTGGGTCTGGAGTGCCCGGTGTATGTGATGTACACCTCGGGTTCGACGGGTGTGCCCAAGGGTGTGGTGACCACGCAGCGGGATCTGGTGGAGTTGGTGTCGGCTTCGCACTGGGGTGTGGGGTCGGGGGACCGGGTGTTGTTCCAGGCTCCGCATGCCTTCGATGCCTCTTCGTACGAGGTGTGGGTGGCGTTGCTGTCGGGTGCGGCGGTGGTGGTGGCGCCGGCGGGTGCGGTGGATGCGGTGGTGCTGCGGAAGCTGCTGGTCGACTGTGCGGTGTCGCACGTGCATGTGACGGCGGGGCTGTTCCGGGTGGTCGCGGAGCAGGATCCGGGGTGTTTCGCGGGTGTGCGTGAGGTGTTGACCGGTGGTGATGTGGTGCCGGTGGGGGCGGTGCGGCGTGTGCTGGAGGCCAGTGCGGGTGTGGTGGTGCGGCACCTGTACGGGCCGACGGAGGTGACGCTGTGTGCCACCCAGTACGAGGTGGGTTCGCCGGAGGTGCTGGGTGAGGTGCTGCCGATCGGTGGGCCGTTGGACGGTACCCGGGTGTATGTGCTGGACGAGTGCTTGGTTCCGGTGCCGGTGGGTGTGGCGGGTGAGTTGTATGTCGCGGGTGCGGGGTTGGCGCGTGGTTATCTGAACCGTCCGGGGCTGACGGGTGAGCGGTTCGTGGCGGATCCGTTCGGTGCGGTGGGTGGTCGGTTGTATCGCACGGGTGACCGTGTGAAGTGGTCGGCGGACGGCCGGCTGGTGTTCGCGGGGCGTGTGGATGAGCAGGTGAAGATCCGTGGGTTCCGGGTGGAGCCGGCCGAGGTGGAGTCGGTGGTGGCCGGGCACCCGCTGGTGGCGCAGGCCACGGTGATCGAACGTGTCATGGCAGGCGGCGACAATGCCGAACTCGCCTCTTCCGTCCGTGCGTTCGTTGCCGAGCGGTTGCCGTCCTACATGGTTCCGTCGGCGGTGGTGGTGCTGGACGCGCTGCCGCTGACCGTGAACGGCAAGCTGGACCGCAAGGCCCTGCCGGCCCCGCAGCATGCCGTGAGTGCGAAGGCTCCCGACGGCGGCGGCTCGCTCAGTGCCCTCGAACAGACCGTGTGCGAGGCGTTCGCGAAGCTGCTGGGGCTGGAGAGCGTCGGGCTCGACGACGACTTCTTCGCCCTGGGTGGGCACTCACTGCTGGCGGTGTCGCTGGTGGAGGAGCTGCGGTCGCGCGGTGTGTCGGTGTCGGTGCGCGACGTGATCACCAACCCGACTGCGGCGGGACTGCTCAGCAGGATGTCCTTGTCGTCGGTCAAGGACGCGCTCGGCGGCATGCTTTCCATCCGGCCGAGCGGCAGCAAGTCGCCGTTCTTCTTCGTGCATCCCGGAAGCGGGGCGAGCTGGTGCTACCTGCCGCTGGCCCGGTACATCTCGCAGGAACATCCGCTCTACGGGCTGCAGGCCGACGGGCTCGACGGCACGAGTGAACTCGCAGCCTGTGCCGTGGAGATGGCCGCGGCGTACATCGAGCAGATTCGTTCCGTGCAGCCGAGCGGCCCCTACCACCTGGTGGGTTACTCCTTCGGGGGGACGGTGGCGCATGAGATCGCGGTGCAACTCCAGGCGGCGGGTGAGCAGGTGGCCGCGCTGGTCATGCTGGACGCCTACCCGGCGGAGCAGGACGCGGATCCCGCCGCGGTCGGCGAGGCATCCCGCAACGCTGGGGAGGCGGACCGGTCCGACGACCCGGCGAGCTCGTCGGCGGACGGCGAGAACGCCGTGGGCGCCCAGAGGCTCCGGGAGCTCCGGGCGGACATGGGCGCTGTCCTCGGTGGGATCTCGGACGAGGAGCTGATCCGCATCATGCGCGTCTTCGAGAACAACAGCCGGCTGTTGGCGGAGCACCGGACCGGTCGGTTCCGCGGGGATGCCCTGATGGTGGTCGCGACGGCGGACAAGGCGACCGATGTGCCGTGGGCGCAGCAGTGGGAGCCGTACGTCTCCGGGGAGGTCACCGAGGTGAGCCTTCCCTTCACGCACGCCGACATGATGCGGCCTCAGGCGCTGGGCCAGGTGTGGGCCGCCGTCGAGGGGTGGCTGGGCTCGGGCCGGTCGTAGCGGTCTCCTACGGGCGCAGCGGTAGGCGCGCCGCAAGCGAAGGGGAGGGCCGTCATCCGCACCGCGGGTGGCGGCCCTCCCGTTTCCCCTTGCCGTCCTCACCGACAGGCGGCCGGTCATGGCCGACGCGAAGCGAAACGAGCTGATCCCCTGGAGAGCGGGATGCCGGGGCTCGGGGCCGGCGGGAACGCCGAAGCGCGGGTGCCGAGGCTGTGACACAGCCTCGGCACCCGCGCTGTCGGTCCGAGAGTCCCCGGGGGCGTCAGCGGGAGCTGAACGCCCCGGAGAGGGCCGGGATGTAGGTCGGAATCCGACTCCAGACCTCCGGCGTGTAGAAGTGGCCGCCGGGCAGGGCGTCGTGCCGGAAGTCACCGGTCGTGAGGTGCCGCCAGTACTCGCCGGCGTTGGGCTCGATCACCGTGTCCGTCTCGCCGGTCAGGACCTGCAGCGGCACACTGACCTTCGAGCCGGGAACGTAGCGGAAGGTGTCCCGGACCCGGACGTCGGCCCGCATCAGCTCGACCGCGAGTTCCCGCAGGTCCGGGTCGTTGACGACGTGCTCGGGCAACATCCCGTGCATGGTCATCCAGCCGAGCAGCTGCTCGTCGGTGTCCTGCTGGGTCGGGGACCCGTCCTGGGCGGTCAGTCCGCGGTCGGCCGCGTTGGCGGAGGACACCACGAGCGCCTCGGGCGCGGGGCCGCCGAGCCGCTCGATGCGCACGGTGACGTCGAAGGCCATCCAGCCGCCCATGCTGTGACCGAAGAGCACATAGGGGCCCTCGGCGGCGGCGGAGAGCACGGCCTGGGTCGTGTCGTCGGCGAGGGCGTCCCAGGTCTGGGCGAAGTCCTCCATGAA
The DNA here is from genome assembly GCF_000830005.1 of Streptomyces vietnamensis. NCBI lineage: Bacteria > Bacillati > Actinomycetota > Actinomycetes > Kitasatosporales > Streptomycetaceae > Streptomyces > Streptomyces vietnamensis. The sequence goes on from NZ_CP010407.1 coordinate 7,195,537, forward strand.
ACGGCCTTCCCGGCCCGGGTAGCAGATGGCGGCGAGGTCGACGTCCGCCGGGAGCATGCCGCCCCACTGGTGGTACTGCCCGGTGCCGCCGCCGCAGAAGCCGAGGCAGATCAGGGTGCGGGCGGCGTTCTCGGTTCGGCGGGATCGGACGACGATGAGGTCCTGGGCGGTAGCCATGGGCGGGAATCCTTGTGATGTGAGGGGTCAGGGGGTCTCGGGAGCCGCGGCGAGCTTGGCCTCGACGTACCCGGCCAGTTCGCGCAGCTGCGGGTGCTGGTACACCTCTTTGGTCCGCACGGCGAGGCCGAGCTCGCGCTTCAGCCGGCTGATGACGCGCAGCGCGACGAGCGAGTGGCCGCCCAGGGCGAAGAAGTTGTCGTCGGCGCTGATCCGGTCCCGGCCCAGGACCTCCGACCAGACCTCGGCGAGCAGCTTCTCGACCGTTCCCCGGGGCTCGACGAACTGCTCGACGGGTGCCGCATGCGGCGCGGGCAGTGCCTCCCAGTCGACCTTGCCGTTGACGGTCAGCGGAATGGCGTCGACCGCCACGAAGACCGAAGGGACCATGAACTCGGGGAGCGCTGCGGCGCAGTGGTCGCGCAACTCCGCGCCGGTCGGCGGCTCGGCGGCGACGTAGTAGGCCACCAACCGGTCGCCGAGCGCGGGGTCCCGGTAGCCGGTCAGCACGGCGGTGGTCACCCGGGGGTGCGAGGAGACCGCGGCCTCGACCTCGCCGAGTTCGATCCGGTAGCCGCGGATCTTGACCTGGCGGTCGACCCGGCCGATGAAGTCCAGCGAACCGTCGGCTCGCAGGCGGACCTGGTCTCCGGTGCGGTACATCCTCGCTCCTTGCCCGCCGCCGGGCAGGGAAGGCCCGTCGCCGTTCGCGGCGAACGGGTCGGCGACGAAGCGCTCGGCGGTCAGGGCCGACCGGTTGAGGTAGCCCAGGGCCAGGCCCTCGCCCGCCAAGTACAGCTCGCCCGTCTCACCGGGAGCGGTCACCTGCCGGAGGTCGTCGCCGACCACGTACGCCCGGGTGCCCGGCAGCGGGTGGCCGATGTGCGCTTCCCCACCGGTGATCCAGGCACTGGTGGCGTCCACGGTGCACTCGGTCGGACCGTAGAGGTTCACCGCTTCGAGCAGCCCGTTCGCGGTCGCCTTGGACATCTCCTCCCAGGTCCGCTCCGGCACCGGCTCCCCGCCCATGAACAGACGCGGCAGCGGGCCGTCGGCACCGCTGTCCAGCAGGCAGGTTCGCACCAGCTCCCAGAGGGAGGGGGTGAGGTCGAGGTCCTGGATGCCGTACGCGTCGAGCAGGGTCCGGAGCTGGACGGGATCGGTGCGCTGGTCCTCGTCGAGGATGGCGATGGTGTCGCCGCGGCAGATCCGCGCCCACTGCTTCACCGAGGAATCGAAGGAGACGCTGGCGTTCCAGCCGACGACCCGCGGCTCTTCGGCGTAGACGCCGGCCCGCTCCAGGGCCGTGACCAGGTCTGCGACGGATCCCCGTCCGACCTGGACGCCCTTGGGCCGACCGGTTGAGCCCGAGGTGTAGATCACGTACGCCGGGTCGAGCGGATTGGCGGCCACCGGCTTCGAGTCGGCGGCTTCGGGGTCGTCGGCCACGGAGTCCGGGGCGACGACGTCGAGGCCGGATGCCCACAGGGCGTGGCTCGGCGCCCCCACCAGTACCCGGATGCCGGCGTCCTTGGCCATGAACTCCAGGCGCTCGACCGGGTAGCGGGGGTCCAGCGGGAGGTAGGCCGCACCCGCCCGCCACACCGCGAGCAGCGATACGACCAGCTGGGTGGTGCGCGGCAGGCTGACCCCCACCAGGTCGCCGACGCCGATGCCACGGGAGGCCAGGGCACCGGCGAGCTGTGCGGTTCGCCGGTCGAGCTCGGCGAAGGTGAGCTCACCGTCCGTGCCCCGTACGGCGATCCGGTCCGGGGCGTGCTGTGCGGCAGCGCGGAAGCGTGTTACCAGGTCAACCGGCTTCTGGGCGAGGTCAGTCACGAGAACGAGCTCCTTGTGCACAGGAATGGGGCATGGCGCGGCCATCGGACCGACCCGGTCTGACGGCGCCGGTCAGGTTCAGGCGAACGCGGGCGCGGGCTCCACGGTCGGCCGGCACTCGGAGAGCTCGACCGGGTCGCCCATGGCCACCACGATCTTCCGGTCGCCACGGAACGGATCCCGGCCGTGTGCGGTCAGGATGTTGTCGACCAGCATCACGTCGCCCGGCTGCCAGGTCTCGCGCACCGTGGCCGCGTCATAGGCCGCCTGGATGGCCTGGAGGTCCTCGTTGCTCAGCGCGTCCCCGTCACCGAACTCGGTGTTGAACGGAAGACCGTCGCGTCCGAACTCATCGACCAGCGCCTCCCGCAGGTCCTCCTCCAGCGCCCACTCGTTCCAGAAGAGCAGGTGGTTGAACCACACCTCCTCGCCACTCGACGGGTGGGTGATGATGCCGGGACGGATCTGGCTCGTCTTCAGGGTGCCGTCGTCGTACCACTGGTGGCCGATGAGGTTGTCCGCGCAGTAGCGCGCGACCTCGTCCACGTCATCGGTGGCGAACGCGGTCTGCCAGTCGGTGGAAATGTGCTCGGAGTAGCTGCGCGAGAGTCGCCACCCGGCGGTCCGGATCTTCTCGACCACCTGATCGGGGAGCGCGTCGAGGACCTTCCGGCAGTCCGCGACGGGTGTCGCCCCGCCCTGCGACGGTGCGACCAGGCAGCCGAACAACAGCCGGCCGGGGAAGGTCAGCGTGTAGCTGTTCTCGTTGTGCATCCGGATCGACTGCGCGGCCGGGAGGTCCGTCGAAGAGAAGACGTCGTCGCCGAGCCGACTGCGGGGAGTGGTCTTCTCCCGGTACGGCGTCCGCTCGCTGATGAGCACGTCTCGGATCTGCGCGAAGTCCTCGATGGTCGCCATCGGCAGGCCGCGCAGGTAGATCGCGCCGTATTCCCGCAGAGCCGCGGTCAGTTGCGGACGGACATCCTCGAGCCACGCGCGGACCTGTGTCATCCCGGTGAGACCGGCGACCTGCGTTATGGCCGGCTTGCCCTCAACTACCTGCCATTCCAGCGTATGTGACATTGGATCAGGTCCTTTCCAGTTCCGTGGACCGGTTGGATGATAGGAGGATCGGTTGCGCCACGTTAAGGCGTTCAACGGGCTGACTCCGTTCAACGGGCTGACTCGATGCACGCGGCCGGGTGCAGCGCGCCATCGCCGCCCATGAGGCGAAGATCGTCCCGCCGCCCGAGTGACGCCCCGGTCGCCACCGACCGAACCGGGAGCCCTGGTCCATCGGCTGCGGACCAGGGCTCCCGCGTTCTGCCCGGTGCTCTCAGCGCGACATGGCGACCAGGACCCGGCGGCTTCCGGCGAACGCCCTGCGCCCGTGTGCGACGGCGACGTTGTCGATGACCAGGACGTCGCCCTGCCGCCAGTCGACGTCAACGGCCAGCGCCAGCCCCTTCTCGCGGATCTCGAGCACGTACTCGTCGGGGATGGGGGAGCCATCGGCGAAGGTCACCGACTGCGGCAGCTCGTCCGCGGGGACGATGGCCGCGAGCTCGCGCATGGTCTCCTCGCCCAGCGTCGCGGGGTGCCATTGGTCCGCCTGGTTGAACCAGACCTCCTCACCGGTGACCGGGTGCCGGAGCGTCGAGGGCCGGACCTGACGCGTCCGCAGCGCATTGCCGGCGGTCCACTCCCAGCTCACGCCCGCCTCGGCCAGCAGCTTCTCGACCTCCGCCCGGTCGTCCGTCTCGAACGTCGCCTGCCAGCTCTTGCCGAAGCCCCTGCCACCGTGCAGGTACTGCCGGTAGCAGACGCCGCCGCCGAAGTCCGCACGGATCCGTTCGTCGAGTGCCGCCAGCCAGGAGGCGCCGTCCAGCAGGGGAGTGGCGCCTCCCGTGGTAGCCGGCTGTACGCAGCAGAAGAGCAGCCGGGAGGGCCAGGCGTGGGCGTAGGAAAGCTCGCTGTGCATGGAGATCGCGTACTCGGGCGGGTACTCCGTCGAGGTGTAGACGTTGTCGGAGACCTTGGTCCTGGGCGTGTTGCCGTGCACGTACGCGAGGCGCTCGGGCAGCAGGGCGGGCATCACGTCCGCCAAGCCCGCCTCGGTGACGTCGAAACCCCGGAACAGCAGGGCCTGGTGACGGTCCAGCAGTTCGCCGACGGCGACCGAGTCGAGGTACTCCATCAGTCCCCGGGTGGTCGCGCTGGCGCCGGTGCTCTCGGGCGTGAACTGTTGCGGTGCCCAGCCCTGCTGAACGCTCATGGGGGATGTCTCCTTGGTGGTTGGGAGGTCGGGCGTCGAGTTGTTCAACCTGCGGGGCGCCACAGTCGGACGCACAGGTTCGGTTCGGCCGCCTGCCGGGAGGGTCGGCCGTGCCAATGGACCGGGGCGAATGTTCGGCGTCGTTCAACCGGCGCGCCAACGCAGTTGAACGGTGGCCGCGGTGAGCATCAAGGATTGATCAGTCGTGCGGGCCTGCACCATAGTGAAGCGAGGCGACATGGTGAAACTGGGGCCCTTGGGCACCTGGAGGCTGGTGCGGGTGGCCTGACACGGCTTGGCGGTGGAGTCCCGTCCAGGAGCCTGATCGAGGCGATGAAGGAGTGGCGCCCCTGCTGTCGGGCCGGCCTGCTGAGGCAGCCCGACAGCAGGGGTCCGGCATTACGGCGGAGTTCTGGCCAGTACGGCGCGAAGCGCCGGTTCGAGCAGGCACTGCTCCATCTCGCGGTCCCACGCATCCGGGGGCCGTGGACCATGAACCGAGTTTTCACCATATATCTGATGAGAGAGGGACTTCGATGACTGATCGGACAGTGGATGTGCGGGTGTCGGGTGAGGACATCGAGCGGTGGTTGATGGAGCGGGTGTCCTATTACCTGGAGACGGCGGTGGGGGAGATCGATCCGGGTGTCTCGCTCGCCGAGTACGGGCTGGAGTCGGTGTACGCCTTCGCGTTGTGCGGGGACATCGAGGACAAGTTGGGTGTGACCGTGGAGCCGACCCTGGTGTGGGACGTCGACACGGTTGCGGCTCTGACCGTTCACCTGACCGGCCTGGTCGCCGAACTGCCGTCGGCCTGAAGGCCCTTCAGGACATTGACGCCCGGCCTGATGGCCTGCGCCGCCGCCATCTACCGGGACTGCCTCACCGAACAGCCGACCAGCCGACCGGGCCGCGGACCGCTTTCCCGTCCCGTCGCCTGGTGTGAGACCGCCGCGCTCCCGGAAAACCCCCGTCCCGGGGGCGCGGCCTCCACCTCCGCCGGTTCTCGTCCAACTGGCGCACGGCGATGGTTGAACACCCGTGCTGATCATTTGCACCGGGTTGAACGCCCGCACCATCGCCGGCGGCTGGGGCATAGTGGTCTGCGCCGCCAGGAACCGACGGAGTTCAGCGAGGCCGGATGCCAGGACGTCAGGACGCCTGGACGTCAGGACGCCTGGACCGGATCGAGGAACCGCGGGCAGAGCCGCGGCCGAACCGCCTGATCGCGACAGTCGAGAACGACACCACTCAGCCGTGCGGCGCGCGCCGCCGTGCATGTCCGCGCGCCGCCGTGCATGTCCGCGCGCCGACCAGATCGACGCAGCGCCAAGCCCAAGGGGAAGCAATGGCTTTCGAGCTGACCGGCTACCGGAACCTCGGCGACGCGTTCGCCGCGAGCGTCGCCCAACACCCCGACAAGACCGCGGTCACCATCTACCGCGGCTCCGCCGAGGCCGCGCACGAAAGCCTCAGCTACGCCGAACTCGCCCGCCGAGCCGGCCTGCGCGCCGCCGACCTGGCGCAGCACCTGGCCCCTGGCGAGCGCGTCCTCATCGCGCTGCCCACCGGCACCGAGTTCGTCGAGCTCTACCTCGCCTGCCTGCTGTCCGGTCTCGTCGCCGTGCCCGCCCCGCCGGTGACCGGCTCCAGCAGCGCCGCCCAGCGCGTCGCCGCGATCGCCGCGGACTGCACCCCGGGACTGGTGTTCGCCGACGCCGGGGACCTCGACACGCTCGCCGAGCGCTTCCACGCGCAGGGCCTGGGTCGCGTCCCCGTCCGGGCCGCCGCCCCCGTGCCGGCCGGTGAGGCATCTCCAGCGGCGCTCCGCGGCCGCCACACCGACCACGACTCGCTCGCCGTCCTCCAGTACAGCTCCGGCTCCACCGGCACCCCGAAGGGCGTGATGCTCGCTCACGGGAACGTCCTGGCGAACCTCGAGGCCCAGTACTCCGTCGTGGGCCTGAACGGTGACGACTCGTTCGGCAGCTGGATGCCGCTGCACCACGACTTCGGTCTCTTCGTTCAGCTCAGCGGCGCACTCTTCTGCGGCGCCACATCGGTCCTGATGCCGCCGACGGTGTTCGCCCGCAGGCCCGTCGAGTGGTTCCGGATGATGAGCGAACTCCGGACCACCGCCACCTCCGCCCCCAACTTCGCGTACGGCATCGCGCTGCGCCTCATCAAGGACGAACACCTCGAAGGGCTCGACCTGTCACCGCTGCGCTTCCTGATCAACGGTTCCGAGCCGATCCATGCCCCCACCATCGCCGCGTTCACCAAGCGATTCGCGCAGATCGGCCTGCGTCCCGAAGCCGTCGCGGCCGGCTACGGCATGGCCGAGGTCACCGTCTACGCCAGCGGCACCCCCATGCAGCTCCCGCCGACCGTCCTGGTCGTCGACGCCCAGCGCCTCGCTGACGCGGACCACCCCGCGCTGGTTCCCGCCCGTGACGGCCGCAGCAAGGAGATCACCGGCGTCGGACGCCCCGAGGCCTTCGACGCCCTCGTCGTCGACCCCGCCACCCTGCGCCCCCTGTCCGCCGGCGAGGTCGGCGAGATCTGGCTGCGCGGCGACAGCGTCGGCCGCGGCTACTGGGGCAAGCCCGACCTCACCGCCCGTGCCTTCCACGCCCGCCCCGCCGGTGCTGACGACGCCGAACCCGGCTGGCTGCGCACCGGCGACCTGGGTGCCCTGGTGGACGGCGAACTGTTCATCACCGGTCGGCTCAAGGAGGTGATGATCGTCCACGGCCGCAACTTCTACCCGCACGACCTCGAACACGAGGCGCGCGCCGCCCACCCCGCGCTGGAGAGGTTCGTCGGCGCCGCCTTCGGCGTCCAGGCACCCGACGAGCGGATCGTGCTGGTGCACGAGGTCAGCCCGACCGTATCGGCCGAGGAACTGCGCGCCGCCGCGGCAGCCGTCATCCGCCGCCTCACCGCCGCCACCGGTGCGCCGGTCCGCAACGTCCTGCTGGTGCGGCGCGGCAGCGTCGACCGCACCACCAGTGGCAAGATCCAGCGCGCCGCGATGCGCGACCGCTTCCTGGCCGGCGAGATCACTGCCCTGCACGCCGAACTCGAACCGGCGGTACGGCGGTTGACCGCAGGGCCCGAAACCTCGTGACGCCCACCCGCACCGGCACCGCACGCGGGATCGTGAACCGGTTGGCGTGGATGCAGGCCGAGTACGGGCTCGCCGCCTGGCTTGTCGACCAGACCGCCGGCCCGAAGAAGGCCAGGCCCGCGCTGCGACCGATGCGCAAGCAGGAGGAGTCCCGGTGATACCGCTGTCTTTCTCGCAAAAAGCCGGCTCTGGTTCCTTGCGCAGCTCCACATAGTGCTCCGCGTTGTGCCGCAGGAACGCCGCGGCCTCCTCGGGGGTCCAGCAGAGGCGTACGGCGGCGCGGGGTTCGGCGGGTACGGAGTGCCTGGCCGGGTTGTAGCGCAGCCGTCACGTCCGCACCGCGTGGTTCAGGGCGCCTCGCGGCATGGCCGCCGCGTGGTGAACGGTGGTGCGCCCGCGGCCGGCGGCGAGTTGCGTGCTCATCCAGGCGTCGATGTGCTTGGGGCGCAGGTCGACGAGCAGCATGCTGCCGAGCGCGGGAACCAGGTCACGCCCGGTGTGTGCTCAACTGCGTCCCCGCGGCGGTTGGACACCCGCGGGGCGGGTGTCCGCGGTCGGCGACGCTTGATCGCCGCAGCGCTGCGATGCCATCGTGAGCAGCGGCGCAGCAGGGGTGAGTCGCGCACCACAGCCTGTCCTGGAAGCAGAGCTGGAACGAGGTCACCGGCGAAGCGGCCACCCGGGACCGCTCCCGTGCCGCGCGGGGCGTGTGTGTCGCCCCCTACGAGAAGGGGCTCGTCATGCCATTCGTGAGCACCAACGGCATCCGGCTCTCCTACCAGCGGTCGGGGAGCGGTGTGCCCGTCCTGCTGATCATGGGGTCCTCGGCCTCGGGCCGGGTGTGGACCCTGCACCAGACACCGGCCCTGAACCGTGCCGGGCCGTCGCGTTCGCCGACGACCTGATCAGCCCGCCCCACCTGGTCGCCGAGGTGGCCGACGCCATCCCCGGCTGCGACTTCGTGGAGATACCGGACTGCGGCCACCTGGGCTACCTGGAACGCCCGTACGAGGTCAACGCGGCCGTCATCGAGTTCTTCGACAAGTACTGAGCACGCGGCGGCGCGCCATGCGCGGCTGCATGAGAAACGAGGCGGATGTCCGTGTCGATGATGGGCGGCGGAAGCCCGGCACTGGGCCCGGCAGGACTGCAGCTGGAGGATGATTCGATCATCCGGCAAGGGGTCAGGCCGGGTACGGTGCGCCGGATCATTCCGTATACGAAGAAGTTCCGTTGGCCGCTGCTGCTGCTGATGCTGACCACGGTCGTCAACGCGGGCAACGCGGTCGCCACCCCGCTGATATTGAAAATGATCATCGACGACGGCATTGGGCCGAGGGACCGTTCGGTCGTGGTGGGGCTGTGCCTGGCGGTCGCCGGACTGGCGCTGGTCGACGCCGCGGCGGTGTACGTCCAGAGCTGGTGCTCGGGCCGGGTCGGCGAGGGCATCGTCTACGAGCTGCGCACCCAGGTCTTCGCCCATGTGCAGGAGCAGCCCCTGGCCTTCTTCACCCGGGCACAGACCGGTGCGCTGGTCAGCCGGCTCAACGCCGACGTCATCGGTGCCCGGCAAGCGGTCACCACATTGCTCTCCCAGTCGGTCTCCACGCTCCTGACGCTGGTCCTCGTGCTCGGTGCGATGTTCTACCTGTCGTGGCAGATCACCGTCGCCGCGCTGGTGCTGATTCCGCTCTTCCTCGTGCCGGTTCGGCTCATCGCCCGCCGCCTGCAACGGCTCACCCGGGAGACGATGCAGCTCGACGCCGAGATGAGCTCGATGATGAACGAGCGCTTCAACGTCTCCGGGGCGATGCTCGCCAAGCTCTACGGCCGCTCGACGGACGAGGAGGCGATGTTCGCGGGCAAGGCCGCCCGGGTGCGGGACGTCGCCGCGGTCGGCGTGGTGTGGGGGCGGCTCCTGTTCATCATCGTCGGCGTCCTCACCGCCATGACCACGGCTCTTGTCTACGGCCTCGGAGGCGCCCTCACCATCGACGGGGCGCTGGAGATCGGCACCCTGGTGGCCATGGTGACGCTGCTGCTTCGGCTGTACGGGCCGATCAACCAGCTGACGACCCTGCAGTCGACCGCGATGATCGCCCTGGTCAGCTTCGACCGGGTGTTCGAGGTGCTGGATCTGAAGCCCATCGTCAGTCAAAGCCCCACGGCGCGCGCGCTGCCCGCCGCCGCTTCCGCGCCCGACATCGAGTTCGACCACGTCTCGTTCCGGTATCCCGTCGCGAAGGAGGTCTCCCTCGCCTCCCTGGAGACCATCGCGCTGCGCAGGCCGGAACGCGCCGACAACGTCCTCACCCTGGACGGACTGACCTTCCGCGCTCCTGCCGGCAAGCTCACCGCCCTGGTCGGCCCGTCAGGAGCGGGCAAGACCACCATCACCCACCTGGTGCCGCGCCTCTACGACCCCAACGAGGGCCGGGTGCGCATCGGCGGCCACGACATCCGCGACCTGACCCTCCAGTCGCTGCGGGACACCGTCGGCGTGGTCACCCAGGACGCACACCTCTTCCACGACACACTGCGCGCCAATCTGCTCTACGCCCGGCCCGACGCCGACGAGAAGGACCTGACGGAGGCGTGCCGGGCGGCCCTGATCTGGGACGCCGTCCAGGCGCTCCCCGACGGCCTCGACACCGTGGTCGGCGACCGGGGGTACCGGCTGTCCGGCGGGGAGAAGCAGCGCATCGCCCTCGCCCGGCTGCTGCTGAAGGCACCGCCCGTCGTCGTCCTCGACGAGGCCACCGCCCATCTCGACTCCGAGTCGGAGGCCGCCATCCAGCGAGCTCTGAAGACCGCCCTGGCCGGCCGTACGTCACTCGTGATCGCCCACCGCCTGTCCACCATCCGCGAGGCCGATCAGATCCTCGTGGTCGAGGCGGGCCGGATCCGTGAGCGCGGAACCCACGCGGAGCTGATCGGCCAGGGCGGGCTGTACGCCGACCTGTACCGCACCCAGTTCGCCGAGCAGGCGCCCGAGGACACCGACGTCGTGGCCGGGGTGCCCCAACCCGATCTCGTGCCGCCTGTTCAACTGCCGCACGGCCACAGTTGAACAGCGGATCCCCCGGAGCGCCCGGCCCGCCGGCCTCCGCCCCACCGCTCGCAGGAAGGACAGGCATGGCAGCGCGCGACATCGCCTACGTCGAGCTGTACGCCAAGGACAAGCAGCAGACCGCCCACTCCTTCGTCTCGCTGGGCTTCACCTGCGTGGCGGACTCGGTGGCGCCGGACCGCAGTTCCCTGCTGCTTCGGCAGGGCGCCGCCCACCTCGTCATCACTTCGGGTCCCGCGACCTGGAAGTTCCTGGACACGCACGGGGAGGGCGTCGCGGACATCGCCCTGCTCTGTGCCGATGTCACGGCGACGGCGCAGCGGGCCGTGCGGGTCGGCGCCGGCCTGACCGGTTCCACACGCGGCAACCCGATCCTGTCCGGGGCCGGTGGGCTCACCCACACCCTGCTGCCGGCCACGCGGACCGCGAACCTGCTGCCGGCGGGCCACCGCTGGGTCGAACTGCCCCAGGGTCTCGGGCCGTCGGCCGAAGGGAACGGGCGGCTCGACCGGGTGAGCATCGCGGTCGACGGGCCGGATCCGGAGATCTACCTCCCCCTCTACGTGGACGCCTTGGGGTTCGTCCGGCAGCGGCCGGGAAACGCGTCCGGGGCTGCACAGGAACCGTCGGCCGTCCTCCTGGACAGCGCCGACGGCGGCACGACCCTCACCCTCTTCCGGCACCAACCACGCCCTCTGACCGGGGAGTCCACCTCACACGCGGGGGACGATGACAGGCCCGGCGTGCGGCAGCTGTCCTTCCTGGTCGATGACATCGCCGCCGCACGCCCTCCCCGCCTGAGCGGCGCCCTCTCCATCGAACTCGTCCAGCGGGGCGGGTCCGGCGGCGATGCCGCACAGGTCCCGGCCCCGCGGAAAGCGGGGAACCATCACCGGCTGACCGCCGGATGATCCCGCCCGCCGCCTTTGACACCGGACACCGGACACCGGACCGCCGGAGAAGGAAGTAGCCGTCATGCGCTCCGCAGTTGTGGTCGGCACCGGACTCATCGGAACATCCGTCGCGCTCGCGCTCAGCGCCCGGGGCGTGACGGTGCACCTGAGGGACGCGGATCCCGAGGCGGCCGGCATCGCCGCCTCCCTGGGCGCCGGGACCGTGGAGGCCCCGACCGCGGCTGTCGACCTGGCCGTGCTGGCGGTGCCTCCCGCCCTGGTCGGCAGCGTCCTGGCCGACGCCCAGGCGGCCGGGATCGCCCGCCACTACACCGACGTGGCGAGCGTCAAGGCGGAGCCGCGGGAGGACGTCGTCGTGCTCGGCTGCGACACCGCCCGCTACATCGGCGGTCATCCCATGGCCGGCGGAGAAGTCAGCGGACCCACAGCCGCCCGCGCCGACCTGTTCGAAGGCTGCACCTGGGTGCTCACACCGACGCCGGACACCGGCACGGAGACGCTCAACACCGCCCTGGAGCTGGTGGCGACCTGCGGGGGCACCCCCGTCGTGATGGCGGCCGCCGAGCACGACCGTGCGGTCGGCCTCGTCTCCCACGCTCCGCACGTCGTGGCGGCGCTGGTCGCCAAACGCCTTGCGAAGGCGGGGGAACGGGCGGTGAGCCTCGCCGGGCCGGGCGTGCGGGACCTCACCCGGATCGCGGGCGGTGACCCGGACCTGTGGGTCGACATCCTCTCGGCCAACGCGGGTGTCGTCGCCGACATCCTGGAAGAACTGGGCTCCGACCTGGGGGACGCCGTGGCCGCCCTGCGCGCCATGGCGGCCACGGACGAGGCCAAACGCGATGCCGGCCGACAGTGCGTCGACGCCCTGCTGCGCCAGGGCAGGTCGGGCCGTCGGCGCATCGCCGGCAAGCACGGCATCCGGCCCGCCCGCTACCGGACGCTCGGAGTGATGGTGGGCGACCAACCCGGCCAGCTGGCCCGGCTGTTCGCCGACGCCGACCGATCCGGCGTCAACATCGAGGACATCCATCTGGAACACTCCACGGGCCGCCTCACCGGCGTCGTCCGGCTGAGCGTCGACCAGCGAGCCGCACCTGCTCTGGAGGACGCGCTCCACTCCCAGGGGTGGCGCATTCAGTAAGGATCTTCAGCGCTGTCTCTCCAGGGTGAGGACGGCCTTGGTGATTGACGTGAGCCGGTTGGGGCTGATGCGGGCTTTGCGAAAGATCCGCCAGGCCTTGAGGCGGGCGAAGGCCCGCTCGACGGGGAAGCGGAGCCGTGCGTGTGCACGGTTGACGGCAGCCTGTCTGGGCGTGAGGGGGCGTCCGAGGTGGCGTTTGAACGGCACCTGGAAGGTTCCGCCGGCACCGGCGTAGGCCTTGTCGGCGAGGACGGGAATCCTGAGCCGTTCACAGACGGTGACGACGCGGTGGGTGCGGGCGGCGGTGATGTCGACCGTGCGGCCGGGCAGCGCGGGTGAGTACCAGATCAGTTCGCCCGCCGGGTCGGTGACGGCCTGGATGTTCACGCCGTGCCGTCGGGCCTTGCCCGAGTAGTCCCGTTCGTGGTCGCCGACCCGGTCGCACTCGGCGATGGTGCCGTCGAGCAGGACGTACTTGGGACGGGCGCGGCGCAATGCCTGGGCCAGGGACGGTGCTCTCGAGGCGAGGAGTCTGATCACGCTCTGTACGTAGGCGTGGGCGGTGCCTTCGCTGATGCGGAAGCCCGCGGCGAGCTTCGCGTAGGTGGTGTGCTCGCGCAGGTAGACCAGGGCGATGACGGCGCGTTGCGAGGGCCGCAGTTTGCAGCGGCGGTCACCCTCGCGGGTGACGATCAGCATCGTGACCCACTCCACGAGCGCGTGCGGCAGGTCGAGTGCGGCAGGATAGGTGACCAACGAGGCCTCCGGTCGCAGCGGTTGAGACGTCAGACATCTCGAACCATTGCCCGAAGGCCTCGTCTGCTATCCGCCCGTGGCCGTCACCCGATCGGTGACCACTCTGAAGATCCTTAGTGAGGGTCTCGGCCCACGGGCGTACGTCGACGGGATGAAACGGCACCGGTCCACGGACGGGGTGGACGCCGTGTGCGCGCAGGGGGCCGATGCGAGCCGGACATCGTCAGCAGCCTCACTCGTTCCCTGGCGTGCGAGGGAAAGTACCTGTTCAAAACCTGTGAGATTCCGACGGGCCCACCGTGCAAACTGAATCGTTGAGGGCTCGACAATGACACGCGGTACACGTGATCATTGCTGGTAACCAACCGGCAACATTGTAGAGCGGGGCGGGGGCGAGGATCTCGGTGAAAGGTGCTGGTGGTCCCGGGCGTCAGGCCCGGACGGGGTATCCGCCAGGTCGATTCTTGTCGCTTTGACCTGCATCATGAGTGGTTTCCTGCTCAAGCACAATGTGGCCGGAACCCTTTGTTTCGTCTGATCCTCACGGCCGATCCAGTGCTTACTGTCGATGGTCGGGACGGCGTGGCCCGGCGGTGAGGTGGAATTCCCCTGCCCTGAGATCCCGCGAGTGTCAGGTCTTGAGCAGTCAACCAACGGGGTGAGTAGATTGCATCAGCCAGTTCCAGCCAGAGTCCTTCACGCTGTCGTCAACCCTCCATCGGCCGCCGATGCCCACGGCACGGGCACCGGTGGCGATGGATCCGGAACGTCGGAGTCCGGATCACCGTCGCCTCGGGAGCGTCCAAGCCCCGAGCACGTACCCATATCGACCCTGCTTCCCGGTATGTCGCCCCGGTCCGAAGGGCCGGACACGGAACACGTCGCTCGCCTCGCCGAAATCGAAGACGCTCTTCCGCCCATCCTCGTCGACCGCCGCACCATGCGGGTGATCGACGGAATGCACCGTCTGATGGCCGCCTTCGTCCGAGGCGACCAGATGATCAGTGTGGAATTTTTCGAGGGCAGCACCGAGGACGCGTTCCTGCATGCGGTACGGGCGAACGTGGCGCATGGTCTTCCACTGTCGCAGGCCGACCGTCGGGCCGCTGCGGCCAAGATCGTCGCCTCGCACCCGCACCTGTCCGATCGGGCCATCGCACGTGCCGCGGGCCTGGGTGCCAAGATGGTGGCCGGGATCCGCCGCCAGGCCGACGGGGTGGTGCAGCTGCACGCCAGGGTCGGCAGGGACGGCAAGGTCCGCCCGCTCAACAGTGATGAAGGACGCAGACGGGCGGCGGAACTGATCGCCGAGCGACCGGATGCCTCACTGCGGGAGATCGCGCGGCTGGCGGGGATCTCCCCGGCGACGGTCAGCGACGTCCGCAGGCGCCTGCGGGCCGGCGAGCCCCCGGTGGTCTCCGGCGAGCAGCCGGCGCAGGGGGGCAAGGCGACCGACGTATCCACGCGGGTGCGAAGGCTGCGCGGCGAGCGCAAGGAGGAACTGCTCGACGCCGATCCCATCACCGTGCTGGAGAAGCTGCTGCGCGACCCCTCCCTGCGGCACAAGGAGGAGGGCAGGACCCTGCTGCGCCTGCTGCGCCAGAACGCCATCGGAATGCGCCAGCGCTTAGAACTCACCGCCGCGGTCCCACCGCACTGCGGTGCGCTGGTGGTGAACCTCGCCCGGCAGTACGCGGAGACGTGGCTGGAGTTCGCCCAGAAGCTCGACGAGAAGGTGCAGTCGGCCCGCCGTCCCGCCGCGGGAGAGTGACGGGATCGGTGCGCTCCGCTGTTGTGGCATACAGAGACGACTTCTCGGAGGTTGGTGTGGTCGCCGGTCGTGTGGTGAGGTTCGACGGCGCTCGAGGCTATGGGTTCATCGCCCCGGACAACGGTGAGGAGGACGTCTTCCTGCACGCCAACGACCTCCTCATTCCCGAGGCCTACCTGAGGTCCGGCCTCGCGGTGGAATTCGATGTCGACGTCGGTGACAGGGGGCCGAAGGCGTCCTCGGTGCGGCTGGCCGAGGGGGCCGAATCGCCTGTTCCGGTGGCAAGGAACTCGGCGGGAGACAACGTTATCGACGACGTCGTGGGTGAGGACGAGTTCACCGTGGAACTGACTGAACTCCTGCTCCGCACGCCGTCGCTGACTGCTGCTCAGATTGTCGAGATCAGACGAGAGCTGACCGCGTTCGTCAAGAAGCACGGCTGGGTCGAGGGCTGAGCTCAACCGGCTGACAGCGGCGGCTCGACCCGGTGGATCGCGGCGAAGAGGATCGTCGCCTCGCATCCGCACCTGTCGGACCGGGCGATCGCCTGCGTATCGGGTCTCAGCGCCAAGGCGGTGGCCGCGCTGCGCGCTCGTTCAAGTGGGGGCCGGCCGCAGTTGAACGCCAGACGCGGCCGGGACGGCCGGATGCGCTCCCTGGACGCCGCCAAGGCCCGGCCGCGGGCGGCGGAACTCATCGCCGAGCGCCCCGACGCCTCGCTGCGCCACATCGCCGCACCGGTCGGGCTCTCCCCGGCGACCGTGAGCGATGTCCGCAGACGCCTCGCGTCCGGCCTGCCGCCGGCCGGACCGAAGCACCACCCGGCCGGTCCCGGCTCATCGCCGCGGTGCCACCGCACCGGCGCGCCCTCATCGCGCAACTCGCGCACCGGTACGCCGGGAAGTGGAGCGCTTCTGCGCAGGAACTGGAGGAGCGCGTCAACGGGGCAGCGCGCGCCGAGCGCCGGCGGCCGGCCGGGAGTCGTCGGCCGCCCACGCCGTTGATTAACGGCGCCACTCCCGAGATAGTGGTCGGGTATTCGCTCTTGGGCGATCCCATTCTTCGGTCAATTGAGACCCGGATGCGCGCCGTATTTTACTGTCGACCGCCGGTCCGATCCGCCGAGCACGAGGGACGAAGCCGCTCCGATTGATTTCACGGCACAGGAATGACCGCTGCTCGGGCGGGCCGTTCCTGGCCATTCTGCTTTCGAGAGGGTTCTCAAAATGGCAGTGCGCGAGATCGCCCATGTCGAACTGCTCACCAGCGATGAACAGGACACCGTCGACTATTTCCAGGGGGCGATGGGTTTCAGTCAGGTGGCCAGGTCCACGGAGCCCGAACGAAGCTCGGTGTTCCTGCGGCAGGGAGACGTACGCCTCGTCGTCTCCTCGGGCCCGGCGACCTGGAAGTTCCTGGACGCCCATGGTGACGGCGTCGCGGACATCGCCCTGCGCTGCGACGACGTCGTACGTACCCGGGAGGCGGCAGCGGCGGCCGGCGCGAGGATCGTCACGCCGGGAACGAGAGGCCGCACGGTGGTCTCGGGATTCGGGGACGTCTGCCACACCCTGCTGCCCGCAGCCGAAAACGCCGGTCCGGTCCTGCCCGACGACCGTCCCTGGATACCCGAGCCCGCCCCGGGCACACGGCAGTCCCGCCCTGACCCCATCCGCCTGCTCGACCACGTCGCCGTCTGCCTGGAGGGCGGCACCCTGGAGGAGTACGCCGACCTCTACCGGGACGCCTTCGGGTTCTCCCGCTACTCCTCGGAGTACGTGGACGTCGGAGGACAGGCCATGGACTCCATCGTCGTCCGCAGCGCGTCGGGCCGTGTCACCTTCACCCTCGTCGCGCCGGACCCCCGCCTGGGGTCCGGACAGCTCGACGCCTACCTGGAACGCAACGCGGGCCCGGGCGTCCAGCACCTGGCGTTCCTCGTCGACGACATCGTGCCCACCGTGCACGCGTTCCGTGGCCGGGGCGTGGAGTTCCTGAACACGCCTGCCAGTTACTACGACATGCTCCTCGAACGGCACGATGGGCTGCACTCGGAGATCGATTCCCTGCGGGCCGCCCACGTTCTCGCCGACCGGGACGAATGGGGCCATCTGCTCCAGCTGTTCAGCCGCTCGCCCTACGAGCGCAACACCCTCTTCTACGAACTCATCCAGCGACGCGGCTCCCGCGGTTTCGGCAGCTCCAACATCAGGGCCCTCTACGAGGCCGTGGAGCGCGACCGGCTGAACGCCGAATGACCGGCGCGGCTCCGGGACCGGTGGCCGAGGACGCTTTCACCCTGCACGACTTCGCGCTCCTGGCCCACCTCGGCTGGAGCGCCTGCCGGCTGGGCGCCGCGGCCGGGGCCCTTTCCCGTATCCTGCGGCCGCTGCGCAGCCCCGAGGAACGCCGCCGCAACCTCAGGAGCGAGCTGCTGCCGACCCGGCTGTCCCGGGCCCGCCGGCGCATCGACACCGTGCAGGCGATGCTCAGCCACGTCGCTGACGCATACGTGTCACTGCCCGAGCGGGAACGGGGCGGCCCGTCCTGGCAGTTGCCCGTCAACGCTCTGAAGGTGACAGCATCCGAGCAGTGCCCGGCTGCCGTGGACGAGCTGATCGAGCCGATCGGGCTGCGCCACGGCTACCTGCGCCACCAGCCGCTCGGCCTGGAGCGCGTCCTGCGCGATCCGCGGTCTGCCTCGCCGAACCACGGCAACGACCGGCTGCATCTGGCCAACGGCTCGCTCAGCCCGCTGGACCAGGAGCCCACCCTTGCCTGACACCGTCCCTCTCCCGTCGGCCGCCGCGCCCCCCGCCCGGCGCCAGTCGGGCGCCCGATCCGTCGGCCCGCCCGGTGCGCCCTGGGCCCGCCTGTGGACGCCGGCTCCCGGCGTCGTCGTCGCCCTGGCACCCGTGGACGCCGTGCTGGCGACGCCCGCGGCCGTGTGGCGGCTGCGCCCCGAGGAGTACCGTTCGGCCGCCGGCATGGCGGCCCGGCGGGCCCGCGAGCACCTGGCCGGCCGGGCACTGCTGCGGCTGCTGCTCGCCGAGGCGGCCGGCGAGGAGGACGCCCGCGCCCCGGTGGTCCCCGAGCCGGCCGGCCGGCCCCGGCTGCCCGGTTCCCCGGACACCGGGGTGAGCATCTCGCACAGCGGCCCCTATGCGGCCGCCGCCGTGGCCACCGGACTGGACGTCGGCGTCGACGCTCAGGTGCCCCGGCCTCCCCTGGCCGCCCTGCTGCGCCGCTGCTGCGCACCCGGGACGGCGGCACACCTGGCGGACCTGCCGCCCGAGCGGGCCGCCCTCGCCTTCGCCCGGATCTGGAGCGTCCAGGAGGCGTGCGTGAAGGCGCGCGGCACCGGCCTGTCCGGCGCGCCCTGGCGGGTGCGCGTCGACCCGGGCAGCCAGGCCGGCACCTCGGGGGCGCTGCACTGGCGACGACCGCCCTGGCACGAGGCGGCCGACGCCGAACCAGTCGCCCTGGCCTGCGCCTTCGGACCGCCCGAGGCACACCCCACGCGCCCGGCGGAAGCCCCCCGCAGCGGCCGGGACTCGGCGTCCCGAACGTCCTGACCACCACGCCCGTCCTGCGGAGGAACCGATGCGTACCGATGTCACCCGTCCCACCAGCCGGGGACCGAGCTGCTCCACGGAGAACCTCGCCGGCCACCTGGCCACGCGGGCCCCCGCCCGCGCCGGTCTGACCGCCCGCTCAGTGCGGCGCGCGGTCGACCCGGCCACCGGCTGCTTCTCGCACCACGACCGCGCCCCGAACAACCTGCCCGGCGGGCGCAGGCTCGCGTACCGGGGCGCCCCCGACGCCGAGGCGGCCCTCACCGGCATCGCCGCCGAACCGGCCGGCCACGGCCGGGCGCCGGTGGTCGCCGACAGCGGCGCGCTGCCCTGGCTGTCCGGGGAGGCGGACGCCCACGCTCCCCACCTGATCCTCGTGGACGGCCGTACGCCCGACGGGGGACGGCACGTGGTGGACGGCTTCACCGCCCTGTTCAGCGGCGGCGGACACCAAGAGCCGTTCGCCGGAGAGCTCTCCGCAGCCGAGCTTACGGCCCTGCCGGCCTTCCCCCGGGGACTGTCGGAGGTGCACCGCGCGCGCAACGCCCTGGCCTTCGGCTTCCCCGTGCCCACCCCGGTGGACGAGACGTACCAGTGGCCGGCCGGGGAACGCCGGGCCGTCGACGCCACCACCGCGAAGTGGCGCGAACTGCCCCTCAACCTCAACGGAAAGACCGACCGCAAGGCCGTCCAGGCCACCCTGAACACCGCCCGCCCAGCCGTGTCCGGCCCGCCCCGCCCCACCCCCGAGGGCCCGCCCGCCACCGGCACCCCCCGCACCCGCCTCCCGGAAGGAACCCGGTGACGTGACCGCGCCCACCACCCCCACCGCGCTGCCCGGCCGTGAGGAGTTCCGCTCCGCCATGGCGCAGCTCGCCACCGGCGTCGCGGTCATCACCACCGCCGGACCCGACGGCCCGGTCGGCTGCACCGCCAACGCGGTGCTCTCCTTGTCCACCGAACCGCCCTCGGTGCTCGTCTCGCTCGCCACCAGCGGCCGCACCGTACGGCAGGCCCTCACGTACGGCGGCTTCGCGGTCAACATCCTCAGCTGGCAGCAAAGGGATTTGATGCACCGTTTCGCCCGGCTTCCCGCGGCGGAACGTTTCGACGGCGTCCCCCACCGGGACGAGCAGGGCTGCCCGGTCCTGGCGGCCACCGCCGCAACCGTGGTGTGCCGCCTCGACCAGGCGCCCACCGTGCACGATCACACCCTGCTGATCGGCCGGGTCCTGTGGACCGCGCAGGACCCCACCGCCCAGGCCCTGGTGCTCTACCAGCGTCACCAGCACGCCGTAGGCGGCTGACCCCGGCCATGCCACCCGTCCCGCCCGCACGCACCAGGACAGGATTCGAGCACGAGCATCTTCGGCAGATCCTGGAGTTCTTCCAGGCGGCGGGCATACCCGTACTGGAGGGCTACGGCCTGACCGAGTCGGGCGCCCTCGGCACCATCAACGCGCCGCACTCCCTGCGGATCGGCACCGTAGGACCGCCGATGCCCGGCTGCGAGGTACGGATCGCCGACGACGGCGAGATCCTGCTGCGCGGCCCGCACATCAGGGCATCACCTTGTTCGTCGTCACCTCGGACCTGCCCGGCTTCCACCGCGGCCGAAAGCTCGACAAGGTGGGCCAGGCCGAGTCCGACACGGCGGAGCTGTTCTTCGACGACGTCCGCGTCCCGGTCGAGAACGTGCTCGGCGAGATCGACCGCGGCTTCGCCCACGTCATGGAGCGGCTGCCGCAGGAACGGATCGGCGCGGCCGTCACCGACATCGCGCACGCGGCGGGCGAACTCACCGCCGTCGACGCCGCGAAGGCCAAGTGGTGGACGGCGCAGGCGCAGAGCGAAGTGCTCGATGCCTGCGTCCAACTTCACGGCGGCTATGGCTACATGCGCGAATACCGCGTGGCCCGGGCCTGGAGGGACGCCCGCGTCACCAAGATCTGGGCCGGCTCCAACGAAATCATGAAGGAGCTCATCGGTCGCGACCTCGGCCTCTGACCCCCCCCATGGACGAGCGGGCAATGCCTACAGGGCGTTCGTTCCCGGACCAGGTCAAGACGCGCCGGTCGCTACCCACCGGGGTGGGCGGCAGGCATCGGGGATACCTGCTCGGCGAGATCGATCAGCTCGTCCGTCGTGTCGCCCATCGCGGAGACCACGACGACGACCTGATGGCCGTCCTTCTTGGTGTCCGCGATCCGCTTGGCGACGCGCTTGATGCCTTCGGCATCGGCAACGGAGGAGCCGTCGGCTATGCCGTCCGACGGTTCCGGATCGCCTCGACCAGGCCGGTGACCAGGTTCGCCCGCTCCTCCATCGTGTCGACGAGCAGGAACTCGTGGTCGGCGTGGGCGCCACCGCCCACGGCCCCCAGACCGTCGAGGGTGGGGATGCCGAGCGCGCCCGTGAAGTTGCCGTCGCTGCCGCCGCCGACGGCCACACCCTCGATCCCCGGCTGCAGTTCGCGCGCCAGCTCGAAGAGCGCCCGGGACGCCGACTCCGGCATCGGCGGCCGGTTCACGCCTCCGCGGACGGTGAGGGCGGCCCCCTCCAGACGGGGGGTCAGCCCTGCGAACGCCGCCTCGACACGGTCCTTCTCCTCGTTCGACTCGACGCGTACGTCGACCCACACCGTGGCCTGCGCGGGAATGACGTTGTCGGAGGTCCCCGCGGACGCCACGGTGGGGGACACGGTCGTGCCGATCTCGGGACGGCTCAGCGCCTGGATGGCCACCACCTGGTGGGCGGCCTCGACCAGGGCGTTGACGCCGGCCTCGGGCTCGAGACCGGCGTGCGACGCGCGTCCGGTGACGCACACCTCGAACGTGCCGCATCCCTTCCGCGCGGTCTTGAGCCCTCCGCCGTCGGCCGCCCCTTCGAAGACCAGGACGTGGCCGCAGGCGCGGGCCCGTTCCTCGATCAGCGCGCGCGAGGACGCCGAGCCGACCTCCTCGTCCGCCGTCACCAGGATCTCCACCCCGGTCAGGTCGTCCAGCGCGGACAGTCCGTGGATGGCCTGGACGAGCCCTCCGAGCATGTCGAAGACCCCGGGGCCGAGCACCCGCCCGTCCTCCACCCGGAAGGGACGCCGCTCCAGGGTGCCCAGGGGGAAGACGGTGTCGTGGTGACCGAGCACGAGCACCTGGGGCGATCCGCCGCCGCTCCAGTGGACATGGGGGCCGACGGGACCGTCGATCAGCACGGCCTGCCCGCCGAGTCTCTCCTCGATGACCGCGGCGACCGCGGCGGCGGATGCGTGGATGGCGTCGAGGTCCCGCGAGGGGGACTCGACCTCGACCAGGGTGCGCAGGTCCTCGAGCATGGCGTCCGTGCTCGGACGGGCATGGCGGTTCATGATCATGCCCTCAGTATGGTGCGGCCGATCCGGACGACGGCTCCTGGAGGGCTTCCCCGGCGACGACGCGCATCGAGCTCTCCAGAGCGGTCAGGAGAGCGGTCAGGAACCGCTCGTCGGTCTCCGGTCTCCGGGGCAGGGACAGGGTGACGAAACCGCTCTTCCCGATGTGGACGCCGCGCTCGAGCATCTCGTGGAAGAGCAGCTCGATCGGCCGCTTGTCGGTGCCTTCCAGGGTGGGCGGCGAGCCAGGTGGCGAAGTCCTGGAGCGCGGGGTCCAGGTCGCGGACGGCGGTGAGGTCCCGGGCCCCGCGGCGAAGCTCCTGGTGGACGGGGTCTCTACCAAGATCACCCGTGTCTGCCGGGAGCTTCGCGTGCTTGTCCACCTTCCCCCGAGCAGGGGAGACCCCATTCGGTGGGTCGCAGGTTCACATCCTGTCGTCGGGTTCCGGCTCGTGGAGGGTGATCGCCCCGGAGGGGCAGACTCCGGCGGCCATCCGGGCGGCCGCGCGGTGGGCGGCGGGCGGTTCGGCGTGCAGGAGGAGTACGAGGCCGTCGTCGGGGTCCTGGTCGAAGACGTCGGGGGCGGTCATGGCGCACATGCCGGCGCCGATGCAGCGCTCGCGGTCGACGCTCAGGCGGGGCGCGCTCATTCGGCGTCCCAGGTGACCGGGAGGCTCTTCACCCCGTAGATGTCCGCGGTCTCCGGGCGCAGGGCGACGTCCTCGGCCGGTACGGCCAGGCGCAGGGTGGGGAAGCGGTCGACCAACGCGCGGAAGGCGACCCGCATTTCGACCCGGGCCAGCTGCTGCCCGAGGCACTGGTGGATGCCGTGGCTGAAGGCCAGGTGTCCGGCGGCCTGCCTGCTGAGGTCGAGCGTGTGGGGGTCGGCGAAGCGGTCGGGGTCGCGGTTGGCGGTGTTGTACGAGAGGAGGACCGTCGTGCCGGCCTCGATGGTGTGGCCGTCCAGCTCGACGTCCTCCAGCGCCGTCCGGTGGAAGGTCTTGGCGACGCTCAGATACCGCAGCAGTTCCTCCACGGCCCCGTCGGTGAGCGCGGGATCGGCGCGCAGCGCGGCCAGTTGGTCCGGGTTCTGCAGCAGGGCGAAGGTGCCGAGGGACAGCATGTTCGCGGTGGTGTCGAATCCGGCCGCCAGGAGGATGAGGCTGATCCCCCTCAGCTCCTCGTCGGTCAGGTCGCTGTCGGTGAGTTCGCTGAGGATGTCGTCGGTGGGGTGGGCGCGCTTGGCCGCCACCAGCTGCGCGAGGTATTCCTGGGTCGCGGTGTAGGCGGCGATCAGCTCCTCGTCGCTGACCTCTCCGCCCATGAACGTGTCGATCTGCTCCTGGAAGGACGCCCGGTCCGCGTAGGGCACGCCCAGGATCTCGCAGATGACGATGGTGGGGATGGGCTTGGCGAACGCGGTCACCAGGTCGGCCGGCGGCCCGGTCTCCTCCATGGCGTCCAGACAGTCGGCGGTGATCTGCTCGATCCGTTCGGTGAGCATCCGCATCCGCCGCACGGTGAACTTGCCGACCAGGGGCTTGCGGTAGCGGCTGTGCTCGGGCTCGTCCATGAGGAGGAACTCGCCGGGCGGCGCCGGGGGGAGCTGGAAGTCGACGACGTTCATGAGGTCCTTGCGCGAGCTGAACCTCGGGTCGGCCAGGACCGCTCGCACCGTGTCGTATCCGGTGATCAGCCGACCGGGTTTGCCGCCGGGGTGGGTGTAGTGGCTGATGGGGCCGTGGCTCCGGGCGTCGATCAGCTCGGCGGGCGGGTCGAAGGGGCAGCCGGACCGGCGCTCCGTCGGCAGCGTCGTGACGGTGTGGAGGGAGTCGCTCATGACTTGTCCTCATCTCGCGATATGACGTGTTCGGGATTGATTGAAAGCTACGTTGCGTTCATGGTGACGTCAATCAGTCGAGCATGTTTTTGCAGGTGAGAGATAGGGAATTGATGCAATGACGCTGAGATTGAATGCAACGGTGCGTTGCAATGAATGGCGGCGAAGGCAATACTCGCGGGTTGCCGGGAGGACGCCTGACCCAGCAGGACCGTGAACGCATCACCGCCGGACTCGCCACCGGCCTCTCCTACGCCGAGATCGCGAGGCGGGCCGATCGGGCGCCTCTCCGCCGTCGGCGCGAGCGTCGGCGCGAGCTAGGAACGCGTGAAGAGAGGGCATCCGGGCGTAAAGAACCCGCCAGGAACGTCGGAGGCCGTCCCGACCGGGCTCACGCTGAGCGGACATGAGCACCGAAGGAGTCTGCCCCCCATGACCGCTCCGACCACTGAGAAGGACGCCGTAGCCTGCGCCGAAGAGCCTCCTGATACCGGCGCGCGGCACAAGCTGACGGCCGTCACCGGACTCGCCGCGCTGTCGCTCGACGCGATGGCGTCGGTGGCGTACGGGCCCGAGGCCATCGTGCTCGTCCTTGCGGCCGCAGGCGGATACGGACTCGGCTTCACGGTCCCGGTGACCCTGGCCATCGCCGGTCTCCTGGCCGTCCTGGTCGCCTCGTACCGGCAGGTCATCGCCGCCTTCCCGGACGGCGGCGGTTCCTACGCCGTGGCCAGGACCCACCTCGGCCGCCGTACCAGCCTGGTGGCCGCCGCGTCCCTGGTCCTGGACTACGTGCTGAACGTGGCCGTGGCCGTGACGGCCGGTGTCGCCGCCCTCACCTCCGCCTTCCCCGGGCTGTACGGCGACCGACTGTGGATCTGCCTGGCCGTCCTCGTCCTGATCACGGCGGTGAACCTGCGCGGCATCGTCGACTCGGCCCGCGCCTTCATCGTCCCGACCGCCGTGTTCGTCGGCGCGATCCTGGTCCTGATCGCCGTCGGCCTCTTCCGCGACGCCCCGGTCTCCACCGAGGCCTCCGTCGGACACGCCTCGGTCCTGGCGGACAACGCCACCACCGTCGGCGCGCTGCTCCTCCTCAGGGCCTTCGCCTCGGGCTGTTCGGCGCTGACCGGCGTCGAGGCCATCGCCAACGCGGTGCCGTCCTTCCGCGTCCCGGCCGCCCGCCGGGCGATGCGGGCGGAGGTCGCGCTGGGCGTGCTGCTCGGCGTGATGCTGATCGGTCTGTCCGTACTGATCTCCCGCTTCGGCCTCCAGCCGGTCGAGGGCGTCACCGTCCTCGCCCAGCTCGCCGACGCCTCCCTCGGCCACAACTGGGCCTTCTACGTCGTCCAGTTCGCGACCATGGTGCTCCTGGCCCTGTCCGCGAACACCTCGTTCGGCGGCCTGCCGGTCCTGCTGAAACTGCTGGCCCGGGACGACTACGTCCCGCACGTCTTCGGCCTCAAGGCCGACCGCCAGGTCCACCGCCACGGCGTCGTCTGGCTGGCGGGCGTCTCCGCCCTGCTGCTCGTCTTCTCGGGAGGCGACACCAACACCCTCGTCCCGCTCTTCGCGATCGGCGTCTTCGTCGGCTTCACCATCGCCCAGACCGGGATGGTCCTGCACTGGCGGGCGACCCGGCAGTGGGCCAAGGCCGCGCTCAACGGCCTCGGCGCGCTGCTCACGGGCGTGTCGGCGGTCGTCGTCACCGCCGCCAAGTTCCACGACGGGGCCTGGCTGATCGTGATCGCCCTGCCGCTGTTCGTCGCCCTCTTCGAGACCGTCCACCGCGCGTACGGGCGGATCGACGCGCGCCTCGGCGTCGGGAAGATCCCCGAACCGCCGCGGCGCGCCCGCTCCCTGGTCCTCGTGCCGGTGTCCTCCCTGACCCGCCTCACCAGCGAGGCCCTGACCGCCGCCGTGTCGCTCGGCGACGAGGTCCGCGCGGTCACCGTCTGCCACCCCGACCCGGAGGACCAGGCCCAGACCGAGGCCCTGGAACGGGACTGGGCGCTCTGGAACCCCGGCATCGAGCTCGTACGGCTGCCCTCCGAGCGGCGTTCCCTCGGCCGGCCGATCACGGCATACGTGCGGGACATCGCCGCGGCCCACCTGGACACCCGGGTCACCGTGCTCGTCCCGGAGGCCGAGCCCGAGCACGTGTGGCAGCGGCTGCTCCAGAACCAGCGGGGTGCGGTCGTCGCCCACGCCGTCCGACGCGACACGGACGCCGTGATCTGCCGGCTCAGGTTCCGCCTCTCGGACTGAGGCCCGGCCGGCCTCGGTTGTCGGCGCGGATCCGGTCCTTCTTCGCCCGGTACTCGGCGGGAGATGTCCTGGACGAAGCGCTCGGCCATCTCGTCGACTGCGGCGAGGTGACGGGAGAGCGGCCTTCGGCCCGCGCGTCCGGCGCCGGTCCTCGCTGTCCGGAGGGTCTGCGGGCGCTTGACGCAGTGCGCTGTCGTGCCAGCTCCTGGGCACGGAGAGGAAAGTCGGTCGGTCGGGCCGGTCTTAGTTTTCGGGTGTGCCGAGCCGCGGAACGCGGACGGCACCGTACCGACTGCTTGGAGAGGACCCCTCATGTTCGACATCACCAAGGTGCAGGCCGCCCCCAGCGTGGACCTCCTCACGCCCGACAACTCGGTCATGCTCTTCGTGGACCACCAGCCGCAGATGTTCTTCGGCACCGGGAGCGGCGACCGCGCCGCGATCATCAACAACACCGTGGGTCTCGCCAAGGCGGCGAAGGCGTTCGACGTGCCGGTCGTCCTGACCACCGTCGCCGCCGAGTCGTTCTCCGGGCCCCTGCTGCCGCAGCTCGCCGAGGTCTTCCCGAAGCACGAGGTCATCGACCGCACGACCATGAACGCCTGGGAGGACGAGGCGCTCGTGGCGGCGGTCAAGGCGACCGGGCGCAAGAAGATCATCCTGTCGGGCCTGTGGACCGAGGTCTGCCTGGTGCTGCCCGCGCTCTCCGCCCTCGGGCAGGGATACGAGGTGTACGTCGTCGCCGACGCCTCCGGCGGCGTCACCCCGGCCGCCCACGAGCACGCGCTGCAGCGGATGGTGGCCGCCGGCGCGGTCCCGGTGACCTGGGTGCAGGTCCTCCTGGAGCTGCAGCGGGACTGGGCGCGCCAGGAGACGTACGCCGACGTCATGGAGATCGTCAAGGCCCACGCGGGCGCGTACGGCCTGGGCGTCGTGTACGCGCAGAGCGTCATCGGCGCGCACGCGGCCGGCTGACCTCGGTGGACACCGGCATTCTGATCCTGCGTCTGCTGGTGGGACTGCTCGTCGCGGGGCACGGCGTGCAGAAGGTCAGTTCACACCTGGGCGGCAAGGGACTTCAGGGCGGCACGGAGGAGTTCCGCGCCGACGGCTTCCGGGGCGGTGCCCTCACCGCCCTGGCGGCGGGCGGCGGCCAGATCGGCTCGGGTCTGCTGCTCGCCGTCGGCTTCCTGACCCCGCTCGCCGCGACCGGGGCCATCGGGGTCATGACGGTCGCGCTCACGGTGAAACGGCCCCACGGGCTCTGGGTGCAGAACGACGGATACGAGTACCCGCTCGTCCTCATCGGCACCGCCGCCGCCCTCGCCGCCACCGGACCCGGCGCCTGGTCCCTCGACGCGGTCCTCGGCCTCACGCCGTACCCGTTGTGGTGGGCCGCGCTCGCGCTCGTGGCCGGTCTCGGCAGCGGGCTGCTCACCCGGCTCGTCCTGCACCGGACCGCCGCTCCCGGCGAGCACTGAGCGCGAGCCGCGCAGACCGGGTCCGGCCGCCCGAGCGCCCCTGTCCGGCTGCCCGAGCGCCCCTGACCGGGCGGTCGAGCACCCCCGACCGGGCGGCCGGGCACCCCTGACCGGGCGGCCGGGCCCTCCCTCTCTTCCCGACCAGTCGACCAGTCGACCAGGAGCACTTGATGGACACCACCACACCCACGCGAGGCGGCGGCCAGCCGCTGCTGCACCAGAAGGGCGCCGAGACCCAGGCGTTCGGCACGCTCAAGCAGCTGCCGATCGGCCTCGGTCACGACACCCGCATGTACGCCTGCCAGCGGCTCAACCGCGTCCTCGCCGACACGCAGATCCTCTACGCCCTCTACAAGAAGCACCACTGGCTCATGCGCGGGGCGACCTTCTACTCGCTCCACCTGATGCTGGACAAGCACGCGGAGGCCCAGCTGGCCATCGTGGACGCGCTGGCCGAGCGGGTCCAGAGCCTCGGCGGCGTCGCCGTCGGGGACCCGCGCCACGTCGCGGAGCTGACGGCGATCCCCCGGCCGCCGGACGGTGTCGAGGAGGTGCCCGTCATGCTGTCGAGGCTCCTCGACGCGCACGAGCGGATCCTGATCGACGCCCGGGACGCCGCCGCCCGGCTTTCGAAGGAGGGCGACGAGGGCAGCACCGACCTGCTCGTCTCCGACGTCATCCGTACCGGCGAGGCGCAGGTCTGGTTCCTGGCCGAGCACCTCGTGGACACCCCTCTGGTGCGCGGCTGATGGACACGTACGACGTCGTCGTGGTCGGCGCCGGCCCGGCCGGCGAGGTCGTCGCCGACCGGGTCGTCCGCTCCGGACTGACCGCCGTCGTCGTCGAGGCCGAGGAGGTCGGCGGCGAGTGCTCCTACCGCGCGTGCGTGCCGAGCAAGGCGCTCCTGCGTCCCGGCGCGGCCCGCGCGGCCGCGCGGTCGGTCGAGGGGGCCCGGCAGACGGTCACGGCGGCAGTCGACCCGGCGCACGTCCTGGCCCGCCGGGACCGCTTCACCGCTCGCGGCGACGACACCGGTCAGGCCGACTGGCTGCACGGCGCCGGCATCGCCCTCGTACGGGGGCACGGCCGGCTCGCCGGAGAGCGCCGGGTGGACGTGACCGGGGCCGACGGCACGGTCCGCACCCTGCGGGCCGGGCTCGCGGTCGTCCTCGGTCCCGGCACGGAACCCGTGTTGCCGCCGGTCGAAGGGCTCGACCGCATCGGCGCGTGGACCAGCCGGCAGGCCACCACCGCCGACGCGGTGCCCGAGCGGCTCGTCGTCATCGGCGGGGGAGTGGTGGCCTGCGAGATGGCCACCGCGTGGCGCTCGCTCGGTTCCTCCGTCACCCTGCTCGTCCGCGACCAGGCCCTCCTCACCGGCTGGGAGCCGTGTGCCGGAGAAGAGGTCACCCGTGGTCTGACCGGCTCGGGCGTCACGATCCGCTTCGGGGTCTCGGCCACCCGGGTCGCCCGTGACGCGACCACCCGTACCGTGACCGTGGAGACCGACGACGGCGCCACCCTCGCCTGTGACGAGGTGCTCGCCGCCGTCGGCAGGCGCCCGCGCACCGCAGGTCTCGGCCTGGAGACCGTCGGACTGGCGGCCGGAGACCGGCTTCCCGTCGACGACACCTGCCGGGTCACCGCCCTCGACGGCGACTGGCTCTACGCCGTCGGCGACGTGAACCACCGTGCGCCGTTGACCCACATGGCCAAGTACCAGGCCCGTGCCTGCGCGGCGGCGATCGCCGAGCGCGCCGCCGGCCGCCCTGCCGTCACCGGAGGCCTGCAGGCGTGGAGCGCGGAGGCCGACCGTTTCGCCGTCCCGCAGGCCGTCTTCACGCATCCCGAGGTCGCGAGCGTCGGTCTCACCGAACGCTCCGCACGCGAGGCGGGCATCGCGGTACGGGCGGTGGAGTACCGCATCGACGACGTCGCGGGAGCCGCGCTGCACGCGGACGGTTATCGCGGTCACGCCAAGCTCGTCGTCGACGAGACGCGGGGAGTCGTCGTCGGCTGCACGCTGACCGGCCCGATGGCGACCGAACTCATCCACACGGCCACCGTCGCCATCGTGGGTGAAGTCCCACTGGAACGCCTGTGGCACGCCGTACCCGCCTTTCCCACGGTCAGCGAGATCTGGCTGCGCCTCCTCGAGGCGTACGGCCTCTGAGGTCACCGCCGCACGCCGTGCCCGTCTCCCGCCCGGCCGTGGCCACCGACGTGATCCTCGACGCCGCGCGCGCCACCCGCTGAGCCTCCGCACGTCCTACCAAGGAGAACCCCCATGTCGAACACACCGACCCTCGAACCCGCCGCCCGGGCCTTCGCCGAGGCCACCGCCCAGCCGCCGTTCCTCCACCAGATCCCGGTCGCAGACGGCCGCAAGGCCGTGGACGACGTCCAGAACGGCGAAGGCGTCCCCCTGCCCGCCGTCGACGAGGAGTGGGTCACCGTCCACGGCGGCCCGACCGGCGACGTCCGTGCCCGGATCGTCCGCCCGCTCGGCGCCACCGGTCTCCTCCCCGTCGTCCTCTACATCCACGGCGCCGGCTGGGTCTTCGGCAACGCCCACACCCACGACCGGCTCGTCCGCGAACTCGCCGTCGGCACGGGGGCGGCCGTACTCTTCCCCGAGTACGACCTCTCGCCCGAGGCCCGCTACCCCGTCGCCGTCGAGCAGAACTACACCGTCGCCCAGTGGGTCGCCCGCGAGGGACACCACAAGGACCTCGACGGCACCCGGATCGCCGTCGCGGGCGACTCCGTCGGCGGGAACATGACCGCCGCCCTCACCCTCATGGCCAAGCAGCGCGGCGACGTCCGCCTGACCCACCAGGTCCTCTTCTACCCGGTCACCGACGCGAGCTTCGACACCGACTCGTACCACGCCTTCGCCGAGGGCTACTTCCTGCGCCGCGATGCCATGAAGTGGTTCTGGGACCAGTACACGACCGAGGAGGCCGAGCGCGCGCAGATCACCGCCTCGCCGCTGCGCGCCACCACCGAGCAGCTCACCGGCCTGCCCCCGGCCCTGGTCATCACCGCCGAGGCCGACGTGCTGCGCGACGAGGGCGAGGCGTACGCGGCGAAGCTCCGCGCCGCCGGCGTCCCCGTCACCGCCCTGCGCGTCCAGGGAGCCATCCACGACTTCGTGATGCTGAACGCGCTGCGCGAGACGCAGGCCGCCGAACTCGCCATCGGTCTCGCCACCGACACCCTCCGCAAGGCCCTCGCATGACCGGGCCGTCGACGAGCATGCCCGTGGCGGGCCTCGTTCCCGCCCCGCGGCAGGAATCCGTACCGGCCGACCTCCTCGTCCGCAACGCCAAGGTGTTCACCGGAGACCCCGCCCGCCCCGAGGCCCGCGCCGTCGCGATCCGCGACGGCCGGGTCGCCGCCCTCGGCGACGACCACGACCTCGCCCACCTCGTCGGCCCGGGGACGAAGGTCGTAGACGCCCTCGGCCGCCGGGTGGTCCCCGGCCTGAACGACTCGCACCTGCACGTCATCAGGGGCGGCCTGAACTACGTCCTGGAGCTGCGCTGGGACGGCGTCCGCAGCCTGCGCCACGCGCTGGCCATGCTGCGCGACCAGGCCGGCCGCACCCCCAAGGGGCAGTGGATCCGCGTCGTCGGCGGCTGGACCGCCGAGCAGTTCGCCGAGCGCCGGATGCCGACCGTCGCCGAGCTGAACGCCGCCGCACCCGACACCCCCGTCTTCGTCCTGCACCTCTACCAGTCGGCGCTGATGAACCGGGCCGCCGTCAAGGCCGCCGGATTCACCCGCGACACCCCCGATCCGCGCGGCGGCCAGATCGTCAGGGGCCGGGACGGCGAACCCAACGGGGTGCTCCTCGCCGCCCCGGGCGCGCTCATCCTGTACTCGACCCTGGCCAAGGCGCCGGCCCTCGACGAGGCCGACAAGCGGACGTCGACGCGGCACTTCCTGCGCGAACTGAACCGCTTCGGGCTGACCTCGGCGGTCGACGCCGCGGGCGGGTTCCAGAACTTCCCCGACAACTACGCCACGGTCGCCGACCTCGCCCGGTCGGGCGAGCTGTCCCTGCGGATCGCCTACCACCTCTTCCCGCAGACGGCCGGGCAGGAGCTCGCCGATCTGAAGCGCTGGACCGAGATGGTGAAGCCCGGGGACGGGGACGAGTGGCTCCGGCTGAACGGCGCGGGCGAGAACCTGACCTGGGCCGCCGCCGACTTCGAGAACTTCTCCGAACCCCGTCCCGAACTCGGCGGGTACGAGCCCGAGTTCGAACAGGCCGTCCGGCTCCTGATGGAGAACGGCTGGGGCTTCCGGCTCCACGCCACGTACGACGAGACGATCCGCCGCGACCTCGCCGTCTTCGAGAAGCTCGCGGCGGAAGGCCTCTTCCCCGGTGGCAACCGCTGGCTCTTCGACCACGCGGAGACCGTCTCGGCCGACAGCCTGGACCGGATCGCCGCCCTCGGCGGCGCCCTGTCCGTCCAGAACCGCATGTCCTTCCAGGGCACCGCCTTCCGCGACCGCTACGGCGCCGAGGCAGCCGCCCACGCCCCGCCGGTCCGCGCCATGCTCGACCGGGGCCTGACCGTCGCCGCCGGAACCGACGCCACCCGCGTCTCCTCGTACAACCCCTGGGTCGCACTCCACTGGCTGGTGACCGGCAGGACCGTCGGCGGCACCGCGCTCTCCCCGGCCGGGAACCTGATCGACCGGGAGGCCGCCCTCGACCTCTACACCCGTGGGGGAGCCCGGCTCACCGGCGAACAGGACGTCAAGGGAAGCCTGCGGGAAGGCTGGTACGGCGACCTCGCGATCCTGTCCGACGACTTCCTGACCGTGCCCGAGGACGTCATCCCCGACATCGAGTCCGTGCTCACGGTCGTCGGCGGCCGGATCGTCTACGCGAGCGCGGAGTACGAGGGACTCGACGAGGCCGTTCCGCCGATCAGCCCGGAGTGGAGCCCGGTGGCCCACTTCGGCGGATACCAGTCGGGTCAGGGGGGCGCCCGCCAGGCGTCGCTCGTGGCCGAGGCCGTCGCCGAGTCCGAGCAGCACCGCCGGTGGCGCGTCGGGCGCGGCACCGTTCCCGACACGCGGCCGTCGTTCGTCGACCCCTGCTTCGAGCACTGAGAGAGATCCACACGATGAGCACAGCCTCCCCCGCCGCCGACGGCGGCGCCCAGGCCACCCCGCCGGACGCGCCCCAGGGGCGCCGCTTCGAACCGGACCTCCGGTCGATGACCCGGATCACCCTGCGCCCCATCGCCTCGCCCATGCCGCTCGGCTTCTTCACGATAGCCATCGCCTCCGTGATGACGGGCTGCCTGCAGCTCGGGCTCTTCGACGAGGCGGCCCGTGGCGCCGTCGCCCTCACGGTGCTGCCGGCCTTCGCCCTCCAACTCCTGGTGAGCGTCCTGGCCTTTGGCGCCCGTGACGTGATCGCGGCGACGCTGATGGCGGTGTTCGCCGGCAGCTGGCTGCCCTACTCGCTCATCATGCTCAGCGGCGCGGCCGACGGCCTTCAGGTCCTCGGCGTGTTCAACCTGGCACTCCTCTGCTTCGGGGCGCTGATGACCGCCGT
Source organism: Streptomyces vietnamensis (assembly GCF_000830005.1). Lineage (NCBI taxonomy): Bacteria > Bacillati > Actinomycetota > Actinomycetes > Kitasatosporales > Streptomycetaceae > Streptomyces > Streptomyces vietnamensis. The sequence continues at coordinate 7,228,725 of NZ_CP010407.1, forward strand.
GACCCGGCCCAAGCGTGCGCTGTGGTTCGTGCTGGTGGTATCCCTGCCCCGCTGGGCGGCCACCGGCCTCGGGGGCATCACCGGCGCCGAATGGCTGACGCGCACGTCCGGTGCGCTCGGCCTCGTGGTGGCGCTCGTCGCGATGTACACGGCGTTCGCCCTGATGCTGGAGGACATGCGCAGCGAGGAGGTCCTGCCGATCGGCCGCAGCGGCCCCGCCCACCACGCCGTCGAAGGCGACCTGACCGTCCAGCTCCGCAACCTGGAACGCCAGGCGGGCGTGCGCCGCACGCTCTGACCCGCCCCACCGACCCCGCCGACCCCGCCGCCCCCCGACCCGGTCGCACCACGACCACACAGGAGCACCCATGGAACCGCAGGTGACGGACCGACCCGAGAAGTCCCGGTACGAGATCCTCGCCGGCGACGACGGCACCGAGACCGCGGGCTTCGCCGAGTACCACCTCTCGGAGGGCGAGATCGCCTTCATCCACACCGAGATCGACCCCCGGTTCGCCGGTCAGGGCCTGGGCGGGCTGCTCGCCCGGGGTGCCCTCGACGACGCCCGGACCCGCGGACTGCGCGTCCTGCCGTACTGCCCCTTCATCCGGGGGTGGATCGGCAAGCACCCCGAGTACACCGAGCTGGTGCCCGAGGCCCGCCGCGCCCGGTTCGGCCTCTGAAGCGCCACGAGCCCGCCCCCGACAACCCCAGCCACACACCGAGGAGTTCCCCCATGCCCCGCCATGCCCGCCCCACCGTCGTGCTCGTCCACGGCGCCTTCGCCGACGCCTCCAGCTTCGCCCGCGTCATCCCCGAACTGACCGCCGCCGGCCTGAAGGTGGTGGCTCCGGCGGTGCCCAACCGCAGCCTCGTCGACGACGCCGCGTACATCGCCTCGGTGGTACGCGCCGTCGACGGCCCCGTGATCCTCGTCGGGCACTCCTACGGCGGCGCCGTCATCACCCTCGCCGGCGCGGAGGACAACGTCCGGGCGCTGGTCTACCTCGCGGGCTACGCGCTGGAGGAGGGCGAGAGCCTGGGCGAGCTGCAGGGCCGCTTCCCCGACTCCGGCCTCGCCGACGCGCTCGTCCACACCCCGTTCCCCGTGCCCGGCTCCACCGAGACGGGCACCGACGTCTCGGTCGAGGTCGAGAAGTTCCCCGCCCTGTTCGCGGCGGACGTCGACCCCGAGCTCGCCGCCGTGCTCGCCGTCTCCCAGCGGCCCCTGGCCGCACGGGCCTTCACGGAGACGGCGCCGGTCGCGGCGTGGAAGAGCAAGCCCTCGTGGGGCCTGGTCGCCACCTCCGACCGGACCATCAACCCCGATGTGGAGCGCTACGGCTACGAGCGGGCCGGCATGACGACCGTCGAGGTCGACTCCTCGCACCTCGTCATGCTCTCCCGGCCCAAGGCCGTGGCCGAGCTCGTCCAGGACGCGGTCCGGTCCACCGCCCACTGACCGAGGCCCGGCTCGGGGCCGTCCAGGGCCCACCCTCCGGGGTGGGCCCTGGACGGCGTTTCACGCCACTGGCCTGCGGCTTCGCCCGAACGGACACACCGTATTCTTTCCTCGGGGCGGGGAGGAAAGAGGAGTTGTGGACGGGGATGAGTCCTTCGGGGCCGTTCTGCGTGGTCTGCGGCAGCGAGGCCGTTTGACGATGGAGGAGCTGGCCGAGGCGTCGGGTGTGAGCGTCCGGGCCATCGGCGACATGGAACGGGGGCGCAGCAGGGTTCCGCAGCGGCGCACGGTGGTGGCGCTGGCGGAGGGACTCGGCCTCACGGGCGTGGAGCAGGAGGCGCTGCTGGCCACGGCGCGGGCGGCGCGTCCGACGCGCGCGGTCGCGGTGGCGGGGACGGCCGTGCCGCCCCGATCGGTGGGTGACTTCACGGGGCGCGAACCGGAGCTGGCACTGCTCCGCGAGGCGGCGGAGCGGGCCCGTGCCGGCGGGGAGGTGTCGGTGTGGGTCGTCTCGGGTCCTCCGGGGTGCGGGAAGACGACCCTGGCGCTGAAGACGGCAGCGGATCTGGCGGCGGAGTTCCCCGACGGGTGCTTCGTGGTGGACCTGCACGGGGTGGACGGCCCCGTGGACACGGGCGAGGCGCTGCTGAAGCTGCTCAAGGCCCTGGGCGTGTCGGACCGTCGGCTGGCGAAGGAGGATGCACAGGGCCGCGCGGGGCTGCTGAGGGCGCTGTTGGGCGATCGCCGGTGTCTGGTGGTGCTGGACAACGCCCGCGACGAGGGGCAGGTCCGCGCGCTGCTGCCTGCGGGCGGGAGGAGTCTGGTACTGGTCACCAGCCGGCGGCCGTTGACCGGCCTTGAGGACGTCGGCCGCCTGCCGCTGTCGGAGATGGCGCAGGACGAGGCGGTCGGTCTGCTGCGCCGGATCCTGGGCGAGGAACGGGCGGACGCGGAAGCCGCTGCCGTGGCGCAGGTGGCGGAGCTGTGCGGGCGACTGCCGTTGGCCCTGCGAGTCGCCGGCAACTGGTTGACGGTCCGCTCCGGATGGACTGTCGACCACCTGGTCCGGCGCCTGGCCGACGAAGAACGCCGACTGGGCGCGCTCGCCGCCGGAGACGTGCGGGTGGAGGCGGCCTTCGAGCTGTCCTACCGTCAGCTGACCGGCCAGGCCGCACGGATGCTGCGGCTGCTGAGTCTGGTTCCGGGGCCGGACATGACCGCTGCCTACGGCGCGGCCCTGACCGCGACGGGCGTCTTCGAGGCCGAGGACGTGATGGAGGAGCTGATCGAGGCCGGACTGCTGCAGGCCACCTTCACCGGACGCTTTCAACTGCACGACCTGATACGGCTGTTCGCCCGCGCCCGGCTGTCCCGTGAGGAGGAACCCGGAGAGCGGGAAGCGGCCGGCGACCGACTGCGCACCTGGCTGCTGGACACGGCCGTGGTCGCCGGCCGCTGGTTCAAGCCCAAGTACGGGGCTCCGCCGTCCTCCTGGCAGGGCCTGGTCCCGCTGGAGAGCGCCGAGGAGGCCCGCGCCTGGCTCCAGAGCGAAGCCCCCTCCTGGCTCGCCGCGCTGCGCGACGCCGCCCACAGGGGCGAGCACACCCAGGTCGTGGAGACCGCTCATGCCATGGAATGGTTCTGCGACCTGTGGGTCCACTGGGGACACTGGCCCGAGGTCTTCCGCCTGGCCGGCGAGGCCGCCACGGCATTGGACGACCCGTACATGCAGGCCTTCCACCTCAACACGTACTCCTGGTCCCTCTCCTGCGAATCCCGGTACGGAGAGGCCGTCGAGCGGGCCCGCGAAGCGCTGGACTGCGCCCGCCGCGCCAAGAACGTCCCCCAGCAGGCATCGGCACTGACGCTGGCGGCATGGGCCCGATCGGAGCTCGGTCAGATCCAGGAGGCGGCCGACACGTCGCTCGCCGCCATAGGACTCTACGAGGAGACCGAAGACCGCGAGGGCTGGCTGGGTGCCGTGTTCACCCACGGAACCTCCCTGGGCCTGCTCGGCCGTGGCGAGGAGGCCCGGATCCAGCACCAGCGCATCATCAGCTTCCTGGACGCGCCCGACTGCCCGGTGAGCGGGCACCTCGCCGACATCTACCGTGCCAACACGACCCGCGCGCTCGGTCGCGGCTACGCCGTCCTGCGGCGATGGCGCGAGGCCGCCGACCATTACCGCGACGCCATGGTCCAGTCCGCCCGTATCGGCATTCCCCACATCGAGGGCAGCACGCTGGTGCACCTCGGAGAGGCCCTGATCGAACTGGGAGAAGCCGAGGAAGCCCGCGTCCGCCTCCGTCAGGCCCTGGCCTTCGGCGACGCGATCGACAGCAAGGACCTGAAGACCGCACAGGAGCTCCTGGACTCGCTCCCCGCCGAATGAGGGGTGCGGGTGCGCCGGTTCCGGGGCGGAGGGCTCAGCCGCGGAACCGGTGCAGGGCGACGTGCACGGTGTCGAGGGCCTGGACGAGGGCGGCGCGGGCGGCGTCCGTATCGCGCAGTGGATCGAGCACCATGAACCCGTGGATCGTCCCCTGGTAGCGCACGGACACCACGGGCACGCCGGCCGCCCGGAGCTTCGCCGCGTACGACTCGCCCTCGTCGCGCACCACGTCGGCCTCGCTGGTGACCACCAGCGCCGGGGGGAGTCCGGCGAGCTGCTCCAGGGAGGCCCGCAGCGGTGACGCCGTGGCCTGGCTCCGCTGCCGTACGTCGGGCAGGTACTGGTCCCAGAACCAGCGCATGGTCTCGCGGCCGAGGAAGTAGCCCTCGGCGAACTCCTCGTACGAGGGGGTGTCGAAGTCGGCGTCGGTGACCGGGCAGAGCAGCACCTGCTGGAGCATCCGCACCCCGCCGCGCTCCTTGGCGAGCAGGGTGAGTGCCGCCACCAGGTTGCCGCCCGACGAGTCGCCCACAGCGGCCATCCGGCTTCCGTCGAGGCCGATTTCGCCGCCTCGCTCGCAGATCCACTTCGCCGCTGCGTAGCACTGCTCGACGGCGATCGGATACCGCGCCTCGGGGGCGCGCTCGTACTCGACGAAGACCACGGCCGAGTCCGTACCGAGGGCGAACGCGCGCAGCAGACGCTCATGGGTGCCGGCATCGCCCAGGCACCAGCCCAGACCGTGCAGGAACAGCACGACGGGGATCTCGCCGACGCTGTCGGCGGGCCTGACCACCTGCACGCGTACGTGTCCGGTCGGCCCGCCCGGCAGGGCGAACCACTCCGTGGAGGTGGCTTCCTCGTGCAGGGGGTCGGGGGCGTCCTTCCGCTGGAGACGTGCGAGGTCCAGTCGGGCCTGTTCCAGGTCCGGGTCGTGCGGCGACGGCGGGCAGGTGTGCCGGGCCACGAATGCCCGGGTGGGGTGGTCCAGGACCGGGCGCCGAGCGGACGGAGGGACGAAGGCGGTCACACACGGTCTCCTGCCGAGAGGGCCTGAAGCGAACCGAGGTGTTCATGGGTGGTGCGCAGGTTGCGCCACTCACGGGGGGTGACACCGTATGCGGCGCGGAAGGCGCGGCTGAAGTGGGCGGGGTTGACGAAGCCCCACCTCTGGGCCACGGCGGACACGGTGGGGGCCGCGCTGCCACGACGGGCCAGTTCGCGGCCGCACTCCTCCAGGCGCCGTTGCCGGATGAGCTGCCCCACCGTCGTCCCCTCGCCCTCGAACAACCGGTGCAGGTACCGGACGGAGATCCGGTGCGCCCGGGCGATGCGCTCCGGCGACAGGTCCGGGTCGCCCAGGTTCCGGTTGATGTGGTCGTGGATGCGCAGCACCAGATGGCTCGGGGCGTCCGCCTCCGTGCCGCCCGGGTGGGCCCGCTCCGCGATCAGGGTGGCGAACAGGTCGACGACGTTGCCGGCCAGCCGGTTCGCGACGGCCGGCGGGTAGCCGTCGGCCGGGGAGGAGGCCAGGGTGGCCAGGAAGGGGAGCAGCATCGCGCCGAAGCCGTCCCCGGTGCCGATGGCGTTGCCCGTGACCTGCCGGATGTCACTGTCCGGCATGCCCAGCGCGCGGCGCGGAAGCTGGAAGACGTGCGTGGAGAACCGCTGCGGATAGTCGAAGGAGTACGGCCGGGTCGTGTCGTACACGACCAGGTCGCCTTCACTCACCTCGGCCCGCCGGCCGTCCTGGACGAAGGTGGCCGTGCCGGATGTCTGGACGCCGACCGCCACCAGCGCCTCGGACGACCCGGCGATCAGATCCGGCGTGCGGCTGACCCGCCCCGCGTCGGCCTCGAGGGTGGAGACCTGGAGATACCCGAGGCGGTCGGTGGCGATCCGGCCCTCGAACGGCCCATCGCCCCGAGGGGTCACCTTCATCGGCACCAGCGTCCTGCTCACCGCGTCGTTCCAGTACGCGACCTTGTCCCCGTCCGGAACGGAGGCGGTCGTCAACACCAAGCTCACATTGCTCTCCGCTCAGGGGAGTGACTCCGGGGGCGACGGGCGCGAGTCCCGGGATCCCGCCCGCACCGAACAGCCAAACAGCGGGCCGTCCCCGTCTCCAGGCAGAACCACAGGCAGGAACTTCCGCAGCCGGCGGGCTCCACCGGTGCCGTGCGGCGGAACACTGCGCTCACGGGCAAGTCGGCGTGCGCGGCGCGACAACCGGCGGCGCTTCCCCGGCCGTAGCGTGACGGCATTCCGCTCCGAACCGAGGCGCGGACCAGCCACTTCGTATCGAGGAGACGTCCCATGCCGTACATCACCGTGGGCCAGGAGAACACCACCGCCATCGACCTCTACTACGAGGACCACGGCACGGGCCGGCCGGTCGTCCTCATCCACGGCTTCCCGCTCGACGGCCACTCCTGGGAGCGGCAGAGCGCCGCGCTGCTCGACGCCGGCTACCGCGTGATCACGTACGACCGGCGCGGATTCGGGCAGTCCTCCCAGCCGACGACCGGCTACGACTACGACACCTTCGCGGCCGACCTCAACACCGTGATGGAGACCCTCGACCTGAACGACGCCGTCCTCGTCGGCTTCTCCATGGGCACCGGCGAGGTCGCCCGGTACGTGTCCACGTACGGCTCCGCCCGCGTCGCCAAGGTCGCCTTCCTGGCCTCCCTCGAGCCCTGCCTGCTCAAGACCGACGACAACCCGGAAGGCGTCGCCCCGAAGGAGTTCTTCGACGGAATCGTCGCCGCCGTCAAGGCCGACCGCTACGCCTACTACACCGCCTTCTTCAACGACTTCTACAACCTCGACGAGAACCTGGGCAGCCGGATCAGCGAGGAAGCGGTCCGCAACAGCTGGAACACCGCTGCCGGCGGCGGCTTCTTCGCCGCGTCCGCCGCGCCGTCGACCTGGTACACCGACTTCCGCGCCGACATCCCGTCCGTCGACGTGCCCGCCCTGATCCTGCACGGCACGGCCGACCGCATCCTGCCCGCCGAGGGCACCGCGCGCCCCTTCCACAAGGCGCTTCCCTCCGCCGACTACGTCGAGATCGAGGGCGCCCCGCACGGCCTGCTGTGGACGCACGCGGAGGAGGTCAACACCGCCCTCCTCGCCTTCCTGGCGAAGTGACGTCACACCGTCGACCCGCCGGGTGACGCCGGAGCCCCCGGCGTCACCCGCGGAATCCCGCACCTGCGCACGGCCATGCCGTGCCCGCGTTCCCGAGCACGCGCACCCGTTCACGCGGCGCGCGTGCTCGACTGCCATTCCCGGGGCGACATCCCGTACGCGGTGCGGAAGGCACGACTGAAGTGGGACGGGTTCGCGAACCCCCAGCGCTGGGCCACCGCCGACACGGCAGGTGCCGTCCGCGACGACCGGGACAGCTCCCGTCGGCACCTCTCCAGGCGCTCGCGATGGATCCAACGGCTCACCGTGGTCCCTTCCGGCTGGAAGAGCTTGTGCAGATACCGGACGGACATGTGGTGCGCGGCCGCGATCCTCTCCGGAGAGAGGTCGGGGTCGGCCAGGTGCCGCAGGATGTACTCCTTGACGCGCACCAGCATGCCGCGGGCCACCTCCGACGCATGGGGGTTCAACCGGCCCTGACGCTCACGCACCAGCACCGTCAGCAGATCCGCGGCGGTCATCGCGAGTTGCCGACCCGTGTACGGATCGAACCCGGCGGCCCGGTCCGCCAGATGTTCGAGATATCCGGCGACCACTCCGGACGTGCCGCCGCGACCGTCGAACACGGTCCCGGTGACGGCCCGCAGGTCGGCGTCCGACACGCCCAGCGCACTCTTCGGCACCCGGATCGCCGTGAAACGGAAGTCGTCCGGCTGCTCCCTCCGGTACGGCCGGCCGGCGTCGGAACAGGTGAAGGTGCCGGGCAGGACGAGGGCCTCGATCCCGTCCTGGGTGAGCCGTCCCGTTCCCCGGTGCTGGAGAGTGACGGTCACATACTCCCCTCCGCCCCGGGAGATCAAGGCGGCGTGCCGCGACACCGTCTGCGGGCCGGCCTCGACCACCGAGAACTGGAGGGGCCCGAGCCGATCGGTGGCGATCGTCCCCACCGAGGGTTCGCGCTCGTGCAGCACGACGTCCAGCGGAACGAAGGTGTCGGAGACCACGCTGTGCCAGTAGTCCGCCCGCTCGGACGGCGAGAGCGACAGTGTGGACAGGACGACGGACATCGCGACCCCTCCGGCATGGTCGGGCGGACGCTCTCCTAAGAGCGTCGGGAACGAGGTCCATCCTCGGAGCGCCCGCCCCCGATGCCATCAGTCGCTCGACTGGTGCCCTGTCCCGTACCCGACTCGTCCGGCGGCCCCCGGCCCGCTCCCCTCAGGCGCGCCAGGAGCCGGCACGGCGTCCCGCGGCCGCCCTCACCGCAGGTGGTCGCGCAGGAACACGGCACCGAGCCGGACCGCGGCCCGCGTCGACGGGCTGTCGCGCAGCGCGGTCAGGGAGACGAAGTCGTGGACCGTGCCCTGGAACCGTGCAGCGGTCGCGGCGACACCGGCCCGGCGCAGCCGGTCCGCGTACTCCTCCGCCTCGTCCCGGGTCGCATCGGCCTCCGCGGTGACGACCAGCGCCGGCGGCAGCCCCGTCAGCGCGGCCGTACTCGCCCGCAGCGGGGACGCGGTCGGCTCTTCGCGCTGCCGGGGATCGACCACGTACTGTCGCCAGTAGGACCGCACGGCCTCCCGGGTGAGCAGGTATCCCGTCGCGAACCGCCGCTGCGACGGGCTGTCGCAACGGGCGTCGGTCAGGGGGTAGTACAACAACTGGGCGCGGATCCCCGGCCCCCCGCGCGCCCGCGCGAGGAGGGTGAGCGCCGTGGCCAGGGTGGCCCCCGCGCAGTCGCCGGCGACGGCGAGCCGGTCGGTGTCGAGTCCGAGCGGTTCGGCCTGCCCGAACACCCAGGTCAGCAGGGCGTAGCACTCCTCGAGGGCGACCGGATAGCGGCTCTCGGGCGCGCGACTGTACTCGGGAACGACGGCCGCGACGCCCGCCTGGCGCACCAGCTCGCTGACGAGCCACGCGTGCGTCTGGGCGTCGCCCAGCATCCAACGGCCGCCGTGGACGTAGAGCATGACGGGGGGCCGGCCCACCACGCCGGTGGGCCGGAAGATCCAGAAGCCGACCAGACCGGTGGGCCCCACGGGCGCCGCGTGGAAGGAGGCGTCCACGTCGAAGTCGTCGATCCGGTCGCCCTGGGACTCCCGCAGCGCCTGACGGGCGGTCTCCGGTTCCAGCTCGTGGAGGAACGGCGGTGCCGCCGAGGCGTCGAGGAGGCGCCGCACCAGAGGATCGAGCACCACGGGCGACGGTTGTCCGGCGCGCGCCTCCCACTCGGGGTCAGGCCGCATGCGTTCCGCCTCTCGTTCGGGCCTCTCTGGGGGATCGTTCGTCGCACGTCAGTCGTCGTGCAGGAGGTCCCGGAGTTGATGGCGACTGCTGATGCCGAGCTTGGGATAGACGTTGTAGAGGTGCGAGCCCACCGTACGCGGCGAGAGGAACAGCCGCTCGCCGATCTCGCGGTTCGACAGACCGCCCGCGGCGAGCCGCGCTATCTGCTGCTGTTGGGCCGTCAGCTCGGCCATCCGTTCGGCGGCGCCGGAGACGGACGCGGAGACGTCGGCGGCACCCGTCGCGCGCAGCTCGCCGCGGGCCGCGTCCGCGAGCGCCCGGGCGTCGAGCCGCACCGCCACCTCGAGGACCGCGGCCAGCTGGGCGCGGGCCTCCAGGGGCCTTCGGCGCCTGCGCAGCCAGATCGCGTAGTGCAGACGGGCCTGCGCCCGCTCCATCGGCCAGGTGTCCGCGTCGGGGTTGACCAGAGCCAGCCGGAAGTGGTGCTCGGGATCCGCTTCCTCGTCGACGAGGGCGGCCGCATGGTGCAGCAGGAGCGTCATGCGGGTCGTCGGCCGCTCGCCGAGAGCCGCCCGCACCGCGCCGAGGACCCGCGCCGCCTCCTCCCTCCGGCCGGCGCGCTGCGCGGCGGCCGCCAGTTCGCTGATCGACCGTGGGGGCAGGAAGGGGGCGATCGGCGCTCCGTCCTCGCCGAACAGAGCCCTGAAGTGGTGGAACGCCCGCTGCGCGTCCCCCAGGGCCAGTGCGTGGAGGCCGCCGGCGCGCAGCATCCTGGCCCGAGTGGCCTGGTTCTCACCGAGGTTGACGGAGCGCCAGTGGGGGCTGGTGAACGGGATGTCCGGCAGGCTGTCACCGCGCAGCGCGCGCAGCGTCACCTCCAGCGCCTCGAGGTCCAGGCCGACGCGGGTCAACCGGTGCACGACGGCGTCGGAGCGCCCTTCGTCGATCAGGGCCTGGGCCTCCGGCCATCGGCCCATCGCGATGAGGGTGTCCACATGGTTCGCCAGCGCCCACACGCGCGAGCCCCACGCCCCGCAGGCACCCTGCGAGGTGCTCGCCTGCCGGTACAGCTCCGCGCACAGCTCCGACTCGTCGCGGTGGTACGCCACCGAGGCGTCGGCGAGGAGACGGGGCAGGGGAGCCGGGCCGTCGAGCGGTCCGGGCGGCGCGACGGGCGCCCGGCGGGCCGCGCTGCCGTCGTGGGCGTCGATGGACGCGGACACGTACGCTTCCAGGGCCGCCGGCACTCCGGGGCCGGTGAGCCCGGCGACGCAGCCCCGGTCCACGGGCTCGGCGAGTCCGGCGGGCGTGACGGGACCGGAGCGCCCGGCACGGTCGTCCCGCGCCTCGGGCGCCTCCCGGGCCACCTGCCTCGCGCGGTCGAGCAGGCGCGGCAACTCCTCCCGGTGCTCCGGCAGACCGGACTGGTGCGCGATCGCCGCCGCGAGCGCGGTGAGCGCGAAGGACGCGGCGGCGGTACGCGGGGGAGAGTGCCGCCACGTGTCCAGAAGGAGCCCGAACGCCTCCCGCTGGAACGAGAGCAGGGCCAGTGCGCCGGCCATGGCGCAGGCGGCGACGCACCGCAGGTCCGGGTCGCGGTTGACCCGGGAGAACTCCGTGTACAGGTCGCGGACCCACTCGGGATCGCCGAGATCACTCGCCGCCGCCATGGCCGCGGCGAGGCGGCGGGCCCGGTCCTCGTCGCTCCTGCTGAGCCGCGCCGCCCGCTCCAGCGCCTTCGTCGCGGCGAAGCGGTCTCCGCCGTGCAGGGCGTGGACGGCGGTCACCCGCTCCAGGGCGGAGGCCACCGCCTCGTCGGGGCCGATCGAGGCCGCGGCCAGATGCCAGGCCCGGTACGCCGGACTCTGGCCCGCTGCCGCCGCCAGGTCCCGATGGGCGCGCTGCCGCAGCTTCGCGGGCTGCCGGTGGAACGCCGCCGCACGCGTCAGCGGATGACCGAACGCGAGTCGGCCGTCGGCGATGCTGATCAGACCGGCTTCCTCCGCCGGGGTCCACACGGTGAGGTCGTCGGTGCCCAAGGAACCCATCAGCACGGGGAGTTCCTCCTCCCGCAGTGCGGCAGAGGCATGGAGCAGCGCGCGCTGTGTGTCCTGAGGGAGGGCGTCCAGACGCGAGGCGAGCGCCCCCGGGGCCGGGACCGGCCCGGCGCCGACGCGCTTGGCGCGGTTCAGCTCGACGACAGCCAGCGGATTGCCCTCCGCCTTCCGCAACAGCTCCAGTCGGAGCCGCCCCCGAGGCGCGTCCGGCTGCGCGTCCAGGAGCCGGGCCGCCGCCGCGGGGGACAACGGGCCGAGCCGCAGGGCGGGAAGATCGGCAGGGAAGCCGGGCGGGGGAGCCTCGCCGCGCGCGGTGAAGAGCATCGTCACCGCCTGGCTCGTGAGCTGCCGCCGTACGGAGAACAGGACGTCCAAGGAGGCGTCGTCGCAGTCCTCGGCGTCGTCCACCGCCACCAGCACCGGGTTCGTCCGTGCGAGTCGGGTCAACACCGCGAGCGTGACGGCACCGAGCGCACGCCGCTCCTGCGGCCCGGCTCCCGCGCCCGGTTCGAAGGCGGTACGGAGCACGGGCCACCGGTCCTCCGGGAACAGGTCCGGCACGTCCAGGACCGGCAGCAACAGCCGGTGCAGCGAGGTGAAGGGCGCCGGCTCCTCCCCGCCCCAGCCCCGCGCCGCGAGGACCGGGGCCCCGCTCGCCGCGGCCGTCTCCTCGGCGAACCGCAGCAGCCGCGACCTGCCGGTGCCGGTCTCCCCGAGCACGAGCAGAGCCCGCGGCCCGGAACGTACGTCGAGGCAGCGCCGGATCAGGCCGATCTCCTCGTCACGGCCGATCGGCACCGCCGCGCGTCCCGCTTCGAACTCCGTCATCGCACTCCGACTCCCCGAGCGGGGCGGCTCGTCCACGCCCCTGCCGGGATGCTGTCAGGAGGGGGAGCGGGCCGCTTCTGTCATGTGACCAGTCATGCCGGAAGAGGGCCTGGCAGGATGGTGTCAACGCTGTGAACAGGGAGTTCGCGGCCGGCCTCGCTCCACTGGGCGGTCCGGGGCGGCCGTGAGGCGGACGAGGGAGAGCATGGACGTCGGCGCCGTCGAGGCACGCACGCGGGGCATCCGGGGCAGGGCCCGCGAGCTGGAGTGGATCGGCAGACTGGTCGAGGCCGCGGACGGTCCCGGCCCGAAGGTGCTCGTACTGACCGGTGAGCCGGGCGCCGGCAAGACCACCCTGCTGGACCACGCCGTCGACGTGGCCGCGGTCCGCGGCAGGCGGGTGCTCCGGGTCCGCGGCTGCGAGGGCGAGCAGGGCCTCGACTTCGCGGGAGTCCACCAGCTGCTGAGCCCCGTGCTCCGCGACATCGACCGGCTGCCGGCACGTCAGCGCGACGCCCTGCGGCACGCGTTCGGCATGGACGACGGCGCCGGCGACGGCGGGCAGATACCCGAGCCGCTCGTCATCAGGTCCGGCGTGCTCACCCTCCTCTCGGAGGCGGCGACGGAACGGCCCCTGCTCATCGTCGTCGACGACGCCCAGTGGCTGGACGTCGGCTCCCTGGACGTGCTGGCGTTCGTCGCGAGGCGGCTGGAGGGCGAGCGGATGGCCCTGCTGCTCGCGGCACGGGAGGAGTCGGTGCCGGCGCGCTTCGACCGCGACTTCCCCCATCTGGCGACCGGCCCCCTCGACGGGGCGGAGGCGGGTCTCCTCCTCGACGAGCAGCCGAATCCGCCGCGCGGCAAGGCCCGCGCCCAGATCATCGAACAGGCCGCCGGGAACCCGCTCGCCCTCATCGAACTCGCGCGGGCGTTCGCCAAGGGACCGGGCCTCCAGCGTCCCGGCGCGATCGAGGCCCTCCCGCTCACCACCCGCCTCGAGCGCCTGTTCGCGGCCGACCTGCCCGGACTTCCGCAGGAGACCCGCCATGCGCTGCTCCTGGCGGCGGCCGCCGGCACGGACCGGCTCTCCGACGTCCTGCACGCCGTCCCGGGCCTGGACGACCCCGAGGTCTGGCGGCCCGCCGAGGAGGCCGGGCTCGTACGCGTCGAGAACGGCGAGGTCCGGCTGCGCCACCCGCTGATCCGCTTCGCGGTCCACCAGGCCGCGTCCTTCGCCGACCGCCGTGAGGCCCATCTGGCGCTCGCCGCCGCGTTCGCCCACGAACCCGACCGCCGCGCCTGGCACCTGGCCGCGGCGGCGTTCGGCCCGGACGAGGAGGTCGCCGACGCCCTGGCGCAGAGCGCCGAGCGCTCCCGGCGCCGCGGCGGATACGCGGCCGCGGCCACCGCCCTCGAACGGTCGGCCGAACTCACCCCGGACACGGAGCGCCGCGCCGGACGTCTGCTCGCCGCCGCCGTCGCCGCCATGTACGCCGGGTACCCCCAGTGGGTGGGCGAGATCGCGGCCCGCGTGGGCACCCTGACGCACGATCCCAAGCTGCTCGCCGAGGCGTCCCTGTGCGGAGGCTGGTCGCTGGCCGTCACGCTCCGCCATCAGGACGCCCTCGGATTCCTGCTGCCCGTGGCCGAAACCATGGCCACCGCCGCGCCCGCTCTGGCACTGGACGCGCTGGCGACGGCGGCGACCCCCGCCTACAACTCCGGTGACCCCGCGAACCGCGCCGAACTGCAGCGCGTCGGTGATCTGATCCCCCCGCAGCCGGACCGGAGCGGCCGGCTCTGGGCAGACGCGGTCGCCCACCCCTTCACCGACCGGGAGACGCTGCTGCGGCGCCTGCGCGACCTGGCGGGTTCCTCGTGGGAGGAGGGTCCGGTTCTGGATCCCACCATGCTCGGCGAACTCATCATGCTCGGCGCCACCGCGTGGATCCTGGACGAGACCGACCTGTCCATACGGCTCCTCGGCCGGGCCATGGACCACTTCCGCCCGGCCGCCACGGCCGGCACCAACTGCACGGTCACCCAGGCCCTCGCCCTCGCCCTCTTCGACAGCGGAGCATGGACGGCCGCCGGATCAGCCGCCGAGGAGGCGTTCTCCCTGGCCGCGGAAGCGGGGGCGGACAACGTCGCCGTGGGCGCACCGATCCTCCAGGCCACGCTGCGCGCCCTCCGCGGCGACCACACCGGCGCCCGGGAGCGGGCCGCCGAGGCCGTCCGCGGCATCGAACTGCGCAAGTCCCGCAGCCTGTACGTCCGTCACTGCCAGGCCCTCGGCATGGCGGCGCTCGCGGAGGGAGACCACGGGGCGGCGTACGAGCACCTCCGCCGCGTCTTCACCCAGGATTCCACTCCCGCCCCCGTGCACCACCACGCCTCCCTCCACCACCTCGCCGACCTCGCCGCGGCCGCCGTGCGCGTCGGCCAGGCGGACGACGCCCGCGCCGTGCTCCGCGCGGTCGAGGACATCCTGGGCACGCCCCGCTCCAGCCGCCTGGACGCGATCGTGCACCGCGCCACGGCCCTCCTGAGCCCACCGGACGACGCCGAGCCGCACTTCCTCGCGGCCCTCGCCGACCCCGCGGGCGCCCGCTGGCCCTTCGAACGCGCCCTCGCCCAGCTGGACTTCGCCGAATGGCTGCGACGCCGCCGCCGTGCGGCGGAGGCACGTCCGCTGCTCGCGGCCGCCCTGGAGGTCTTCGAACGGCTCGACGCCCGCCCGTGGACCGAGCGTGCCACCGCCGAACTCCGCGCGGCGGGTGTCACCGTGACGGACTCCACCGCCCCGGAGGCCGTGGCCGGCCTGACGCCGCAGGAGCTGCAGATCGCCCAACTGGCGGCCGAGGGCCTGACGAACCGCGACATCGGCGCCCGGCTCTACCTGTCCCCTCGCACCATCGGCTTCCACCTGCACAAGATCTTCCCGAAGCTCGGCATCACGGGGCGTGCTCAGTTGCGGGACGTACTGGGCCGGTGAAACGCATGGAGGAGGGGGCTCCGCGTCCGGTTGGCGTGGGTTCGCGCCAACTCCCCTGTTTCGCGGTCGAGTTGATCCGGTCTGACTTATGTTCTTGGGGTCCGCAGCGGTTCACGGTTCGCCCAGGAGGTCCGATTGCAGTCCAGACGCATCCGAGCCCTTGCCGGAGCATTCCGGCGCTCCCCCCTGCTCGTCGCCTTCGCCCTCGGCTCGCTGCTCGTCGGGCTCACCCCCTGGCTCGGAGTGGCGAGCACGAGGGCGGCGGGGGCCGGCCCGACGCCTCCGCCGGCGCCGCACCACGGCGTGGCACCGGCGAACGCCATGGAGCCGATGGCCCCCGTGCTCGACCGGACCGGATGGACCGCCACCGCGAGCGACGAGGAGACCGTCGGCGAGAACGGCCGCGCGGCCAACGTCCTCGACGGCAGCACGGCCACCATCTGGCACAGCAAGTGGACGGGCACCCCCGCCCCGCTCCCGCACAGCATCACCGTCGACATGCACCGCACGGCGGTGGTCTCGGCGCTCGTCTACAAGCCCCGCGCCACCGGGGCCAACGGGCGCGTCGGTGAGTACCGCATCCACGTGAGCGCCGACGGCCAGAACTGGGGCAGTCCGGTCGCCACCGGCACCCTCGCGGACGACACCGCCGCCAAGACCCTCGGATTCGCCCCGCAGGGCGCCCGGTTCGTCCGGCTCACCGCCGTCACCGAGGCCGGCAACCGCGGTCCGTGGACCTCCGCCTCGGAGATCGACCTCCTCGGCGACCCCGGAACCCCGGCAGCCACCGTCGACCTGCCCCGGACCGGATGGACCGCCACCGCGAGCGACGAGGAGACCGTCAAGGAGAACGGCCGCGCGGCCAACGTCCTCGACGGCGACGCCGCCACCATCTGGCACAGCAGGTACTCCGGGACCGCGGCACCGCTGCCGCACAGCATCACCGTCGACACACACCGCACGACGGCCGTCTCCGCCCTGGTCTACCAGCCCCGCAAGGACGGCCCCAACGGCCGCGCGGGCGCGTACACCGTCACCACCAGCACCGACGGCACCACCTTCGGCGCACCGGTCGCCTCGGGCACCTGGCGCGACGACGACACCGTCAAGACCGCCACCTTCACCCGCGTGAGCAACGCCCGTTTCATACGCCTGACCGTGACCGGCGAGGCCGGCAACCGCGGGCCCTGGACCTCCGCCGCCGAGATACGCCTGAGCGGACCGGCCAACCCGGCCGCCCACGGATCCTGGAGCCGCATCACCGGCTTCCCCCTGGTGCCGGTGGCCACCGCCGTCCTGCCGGGCGACAAACTCCTGGCCTGGTCGGCGTACGCGATCGACCGCTTCGGCGGCAGCAACGGCTACACCCAGACCGCGATCCTGGACCTGAAGACGGGCAGGGTCACCCAGCGCCGCATCGACAACACCGGCCACGACATGTTCTGCCCGGGCATAGCGATGCTCGCCGACGGCCGGGTCCTGGTCACCGGCGGCAGCAACGCGGAGAAGGCGAGCATCTACGACCCGGCCACCGACGCCTGGTCCGCGACCGGCGACATGAACATCGCCCGCGGCTACCAGGCCATGACCCTGCTCTCCACCGGCGAGGCCTTCGTCCTCGGCGGATCCTGGAGCGGAACCGCGGGCGACAAGTCCGGCGAGGTCTGGTCCCCGGACACCGGCACCTGGCGCAAGCTCCCCGGCGTCCCCGCCGTCCCGGCGATGACGGCCGACCCGCGCGGCGCCTACCGCGCCGACAACCACATGTGGCTGTACGCCACCTCGGGCGGCAAGGTGCTCCAGCTGGGCCCGAGCAAGCAGATGAACTGGATCACCACCGGCGGGAACGGGAGCATCACCTCCGCCGGCCCCCGGGGCGACAGCCAGGACGCCATGACCGGCAACGCCGTCGCGTACGACATCGGCAAACTGCTCACCCTGGGCGGCTCGCCCGCGTACGAGAACAAGCCCGCCACCCGGCGCGCGTACACCGTGAGCATCGACGGCGATCGGGCCGAGGCCGCGCGCACGGGCGACATGGGCCACGCCCGCGCCTTCGGCAACAGCGTCGTCCTGCCCGACGGCAAGGTCGCCGTGTTCGGCGGGCAGGCGTACCCCGTGCCGTTCAGCGACGCCACGTCCGTGCTGACCCCCGAGCTGTGGGACCCGGCGACCGGACGCTTCACCCCGCTCGCCAGCATGGCCGTCCCGCGCAACTACCACAGCGTGGCGAACCTGCTGCCCGACGGGCGGATCTTCTCCGGCGGCGGCGGCCTGTGCGGCGACTGCGCCACCAACCACGCCGACGGAGCCGTGTTCACCCCGCCGTACCTCCTCAACGAGGACGGCTCGCCCAAGCCGCGTCCCGTCATCACCGGCGGCGTACCGCCCCGGGCCGCCGCCGGCACCTCGCTCACCGTCACCACCGGGGGGCCGGTGGCCTCCTTCGTCCTGATGCGGGCCGCGGCCGCGACCCACTCCACGGACAACGACCAGCGGCGGGTCCCGCTGGCCTCCACGGCCACGGGGACCGGGGCGTACACGGTGTCCGTCCCGGCCGACAAGGGCGTGGTCCTGCCGGGCACCTACATGCTCTTCGCCCTCGACGCCCACGGGGTGCCGAGCGTCGCCCGGTTCATCACCGTCTCCTGACGGCACGGCACCCCGCTCGTCTCCGCGGCGGTACGGGCTCGCCCGTACCGCCGCGTCACCGTCCACGGCCAGGCGCGGCACCGTGCCGCCGGGAAGGCCGCCGCCCTCCGGCTCGCGCCGGTTCCCCGATGCGAGGGCGTGTATCGCGGGCGTATCGAAAATCGCATACGCCGCCGCAACGGCCCTCCGGTTCCCCTTGGGGGTATGAACCACGACGCATCCCTGCCGGTGCCGCCCCGCCGCTCGCGCGGGATCGCGGTCCTCGCCCTGACGGTCCTCGGTGCGGCGGGCGCCGCGTTCGTCCTGCGGGGGCCGCTCCTGATGTCCGCCCCGAGGTGCATGGCCGGGCGGTGGCACGGTTGCTTCGACACGTTCAACGGCGTGGTGCTCATGACGCTGGTCGCGCTGCCGCTGGCCCTACTGGTGGTGTGGGCGCTGGCGCACCGTCGGCGCGCCGACGGCGTCCCGTGGGCGTGGCGGAGGTCGCTGGCCGAGGTGGGCATGGTCCACGGGACGGTGCCGTTCCTGTGGCTGACCCTGATGCCGGGCGCCGGGGCCGGTGTCGTCCCCGGCCGGGTGAGCCTGGTCCCGCTGCGGGACCTGGCCACCATGGGGGCGCTCGGGATCGTCGGCAACCTGCTGGTCTTCGCGGCGCTGGGGTTCTTCGCCCCGATGCGGTTCGCGGCGGTGGCGTCCGTGCCGCGGGTCCTGGCGCTCGGGGCGGGCTGCTCGGTCCTGGTCGAGACCGCGCAGTACGTCCTCCGCCTCGACCGGGTGTCCTCCGTGGACGACGTACTGGTCAACGCCGCCGGCGCCCTGCTGGCCGCACTGGCCTCGCGCCGCTGGTGGCGCAGTGCGGCGACGGAGCCGTCGGACCGGCCCCGCCCCGCGCCGGCACCGGCGGGCTGAGCCGGGTGTCCGGTGCGTACGCGTCCTCGTACATGTCTCTGTACACGCCCCCGTACACGCTCTCGCGCACGTCCCCGTACACGCCGGCCGCATGCCGTGGTGCTTAGGCTTCGGGCATGCGCGTACTGATCGTGGAGGACGAGCCCTACCTGGCCGAAGCCGTCCGTGACGGCCTCCGTCTCGAGGCGATCGCCGCCGACATCGCGGGCGACGGCGACACCGCCCTGGAGCTGCTCGGCGTCCACTCCTACGACCTCGCGGTCCTCGACCGCGACATCCCCGGCCCCTCCGGCGACGAGGTCGCCCGGCGCATCGTCGCCTCCGGCAGCGGCATCCCGATCCTCATGCTCACCGCCGCCGACCGGATCGACGACAAGGCGTCCGGGTTCGGGCTCGGCGCCGACGACTACCTCACCAAGCCCTTCGAGATGCGGGAGCTCGTCCTGCGGCTGAGGGCGCTCGACCGCAGGCGCGCGTACGCCAGGCCCCCGGTCCGTGAGATCGCCGGCCTGCGGATCGACCCCTTCCGCCGGGAGGTCTTCCGCGACGGACGCTACGTCGCGCTCACCCGCAAGCAGTTCGCCGTCCTCGACGTCCTCGTCGCCGCCGACGGCGGGGTCGTCAGCGCCGAAGAGCTCCTCGAGCGGGCCTGGGACGGGAACGCCGACCCGTTCACCAACGCCGTGCGCATCACCGTCTCCGCACTGCGGAAACGGCTCGGTGAACCCTGGATCATCGCCACGGTGCCGGGTGTCGGCTACCGCATCGACACCGGTCCGGACTCCGTCCACGGCGGCAGTACGCATGCCTAGACGCCCAGGGCTCAGCGTCCGACTGAAACTCACCCTCAGCTACGCCGGGTTCCTCGCCGTCGCCGGCGCCCTCCTGCTGGCCGTGGTGTGGGGGTTCCTGCTGCGCTACGTACCCGACAAGCCGCAGGGCCTTCTCGGGATCTCGCCCAACCGCTACCTCCTCGTGCACACCTTCGCCCCCGCCGCGGCCGTGGCGATGGCCGTCCTGCTCGTCCTCGGCCTCGTCGGGGGATGGTTCCTCGCCGGCCGGATGCTCGCACCGCTCACCCGGATCACGGCCGCGGCACGGGCGGCCGGGGAGGGATCGCTGTCCCACCGGATCCGTATGAAAGGCCGGCAGGACGAGTTCCGTGAACTCTCCGACGCGTTCGACACCATGCTCGAACAACTCGAGTCGCACGTCGCCGAGCAGCAACGGTTCGCCGCGAACGCCTCCCACGAACTGCGCACCCCGCTGGCCATCTCGCAGACACTGCTCGACGTCGCCCGCAGGGACCCCACGCGGGACCGGGACGAACTCCTGGAACGCCTGCAGGTGGTGAACACGCGCGCGATCGACCTCACCGAGGCCCTCCTGTTGCTCAGCCGCAGCGACCGGGGGAACATCCACCGCGAGAGCGTCGACCTCTCCCTCGTCGCCGAAGAGGCCGCCGAAACCCTCCTTCCCCTCGCCGAACAGCGAGGGATCACGCTCGACGTCACCGGCGGAGCGGCACGGACCGGCGGCTCCGCGGAGCTCCTGCTGCGGATGGTGACGAACCTCGTCCAGAACGCCGTCGTCCACAACCTCCCCGCCGGTGGCACCGTGACGGTCCACACCGAAGCCCGGGGCGGGGCGAGCGTGGTGCGGGTCGAGAACACGGGGCATCCACTCCCACCGGAACTGGTGCCGACCCTCACCGAACCCTTCCAGCGCGGAACGCAACGGGCCCGCACCGACGAGCACGCCGGTGTCGGCCTCGGCCTGGCCATCGTGCACAGCATCGTCCGCGCCCACGACGGCACCCTCGACCTCGCCCCCCGCCCCGCCGGTGGCCTCGTCGCCACGGTCCGGCTCCCCGGCACGCCGTAGGACTTTTTCACGAGTGTTGCGGATGTCTGTGTCATCCGTGTCGGTGCGTGTCGGGGCCTTGTCGTTCCCATGAAGAGCAAGGGGGCAAATCCGGCACGAGTACCCGGACCCCCTTTTATGTCACGTGACATGTGCGCGACGGGCTGCGAGTGTCCCTGCCCATCAAGGCAGTCCTCCTTGAACGGGTGGGCGGCGATCCCGCCCAACTCCCCATGACTCTTTGGAGAAACCACATGTCCTCGCTTTCCCCCACAGGCGGCACGGCGCGACGTCTCGCCCTCACCTCCGGCGCCGTCGTCCTCACCGGCACCCTGATCGCCGCCGGCGCCGCCACCGCGTCGGCGGGTGCCGCCCCGAAGCCCTCCGGCGACACGTCCCCCGCGGCCACCGCCTCGTCGCTCGGCCTCGGCGCCAAGGAGAAGCTGGTCGTCAAGGACGTCGTCAAGGACGCCGACGGCACGGTCCACACCCGCTACGAGCGCACCTACGCCGGCCTCCCCGTCCTCGGCGGCGACCTCATCGTCCACCGCGCCGCCGACGGCGCCGTCAAGGACGTCACCAAGGCCGTCAAGGCCGCCATCAAGGTCGCCTCGCTCACCCCGAAGCAGACCCCGACCGCCGCCAAGTCCGCCGCGGTCAAGGCCGCCAAGGTCGCGCGGACCGCGGGTGCCGCCACCGGCGAAGCCCCCCGCAAGGTCATCTGGGCCGCCGACGGCAAGCCCGTCCTCGCCTACGAGACCGTCGTCAGCGGCACCCAGGACGACGGCGTCACGCCGAGCCTGCTGCGCGTCGTCACCGACGCCGACACCGGCAAGAAGCTGTACGAGCAGCAGCTGATCGACGACATAGCCGACGGCATCACCGCCAGGGGCGGCTCCGCGGCCGCCAAGCCGGGCAGCCCCCAGGTCGGCGCGGTCGGCACCGGCGCCAGCCAGTACAGCGGCACCGTCAACGTCAACACCACCACGTCGTCGAAGGGCTTCGACCTCGTCGACACCGTGCGCGGCGGCTCCAGCACCGTCGACTTCCAGCACCGGACGGGCGGCAAGGGCGTCCTGTTCAGCGACGCGGACAACGTCTGGGGCGACGGCACCCCCGGCAACAACCAGACCGCCGCCGTCGACGCCGCCTACGGCGCCGCCAAGACCTGGGACTTCTACAAGGACGTCCTGCACCGCAACGGCATCAAGAACGACGGCCGGGCCCCGGTCTCCCGGGTCCACTACGGCAACGCCTACCAGAACGCCTTCTGGGACGACCAGTCCTTCACCATCACCTACGGCGACGGCGCGAACAACCAGCACCCGCTGACCCAGCTCGACGTGGCCGGCCACGAGTTCAGCCACGGAGTCACCTCCGCCACCGCCGGTCTGCAGTACTCCGGCGAGTCCGGCGGCCTGAACGAGGCCACCTCGGACATCTTCGGCACCGCGGTGGAGTGGAACGCGAACAACGCCCAGGACCCGGGCGACTACCTGCTCGGCGAGAAGATCGACATCTTCGGCAACGGCAAGCCGCTGCGCTACCAGGACCAGCCCAGCAAGGACGGCCGCGGCTCGGCCGACTACTGGAGCGCCGGCGTCGGCAACCTCAACGTGCACTACTCCTCCGGTGTCGCCAACCACTTCTTCTACCTGCTGTCCGAGGGCAGCGGCGCGAAGGACATCAACGGCGTGCACTACGACAGCCCGACCGTCGACGGTTCCACGGTCACCGGCATCGGCCGCGACAAGGCCGTGCAGATCTGGTACAAGGCGCTGACCACGTACTTCACCTCCACCACCGACTACCACGGCGCCCGTGAGGGCACCCTGAAGGCGGCCGCCGACCTCTACGGCGCGGGCAGCGCCGAGGTCCGGGCCGTGGACGCCGCCTGGGCGGGGGTGAACGTCAAGGCCTGAGCCGTACGGCGGTGAACACGGGTGGATGAGGGGCGGTGCTCGGACTACCGGGCACCGCCCCACACGTGTCCGCCCACCAGCCCAGGAAACCGGCACTCCCGAGTCGACCGACACACCTTCGGCCTGTGCCCCCGGACTGATCCGGGGGCACAGGCCGAAGACGCAGGAGAGGTTTACTTCTGCCAGCCCACCGTTTCGGGCAGGGGCGTGCCGAAGATGGTGGCGCCGACGTTGGCCAGGCCGTTCTTGACGCCGTAGATGGACGGGCCGCTGAACAGGGGCAGGTAGCCGTACTGTGCCAGCGCCTTGCGCTCGACGGCGTTGGCCTCGGTCGTCTGCCGGGTGGGGTCGGCGATCGCGGAGACGGCGTGGATCTCCTTGTCGAGTGCGGGGGAGCCGATGCTCACGATGTTGGAGGCGCTGTCGGTGCAGTAGAACTCGCACAGGTAGCGGGTGCCGAACGGGTCCCCGGCGCGGTTGCCGACGAGGAAGATGTCGAAGCTGCGGTCGGTGAGGATCTTGGCGAAGTCGGCCTCGGTGGAGTTCTTGAGGTCCACCTGGATGCCGACCGGCTTGAGCATCTGCACGAGGGCGCCGGCGGTGGCCTTCTCCAGCGGGTCGTCGCCGCGCAGGGTGTAGGTGACGGTGAGCTTCTTGCCGTCCTTCTCCCGGATGCCGTCGGCGCCGGGCTTCCAGCCCGCGGCGTCCAGGGTCTTCCTGGCGCCCTCCGGGTCGTGCTTGATCACGGCGCCGACGTTGTCGGAGTAGCCCTTCTGGAAGCTGAAGAGCAGCAGGGAGCCGGGCAGGGGCTCGCTGTAGTCGCCGAGGCCCTGGAACTGGATCTTGGCGATCTGGGTCCGGTCGATGCTCTCCAGGAGCGCCTTGCGCACCTGTATGTCCTGCAGGTGGGGCGATTTGGCGTTGACGTAGAAGGAGTACGCGAACGGGCTGCCGCCCTGGCGGATCTCGGTGCCCTGGACGCCGGAGAGCCGCTTCAGGCCCTCGGCGTCGCCGGCGGAGGTGTAGTCGATCTGGCCGTTCTTGAAGGCGTTGGCCGCGGCGTCCGACTCCAGGTTGACGTAGACGCGCTTGTCGAGCCTGCCCTTCCTGCCCCACCACTTGGGGTTGCGCACGAAGGTGAGGTCGCCGCCCTTGGCGTCGAACTTCCCGACGGTGTACGGGCCCGCGCCCCACTCGGGGTGGACCTTCTTGACGTAGGCCTCGTTGTATCCGGCGACGGTGGCGGCCTTGGGGTGCAGGAACGTGGTGAACAGGCTCGACCACCAGGGGGCGACGCCCTTGAAGTCGATGACCGCCTGCTTGTCGTCCTTGCCGCGGGTGACCGAGGTGATGTGGCTGTAGCCCTCGGTGTCGGTGGCGTTGTACTTCTTGTCGGCGCCGTTGTTGGCCTGCCAGGTCGCCCTGACGGCCGTCCAGTCGATCGGGGTGCCGTCGTTGTAGGTGGCCTTGGGGTTGAGGGTGAGGACCACTCGCTGGTTCCCGCCGGTGACGCTCACCTTGACGTCGGCGAGGTAGTCGGGGTTGTACTGCGTCTCGCCGGTGGGGGAGTACGTGATGACGTCCGGGTTGTACCAGAACCAGACGCGCTTGGCGGTGAGCGTGGCGTTGGCGTTGAACGGGTTGCCCTGGTCGTCGATGGTGCCGGCGGTGGTGTAGGTGCCGCCCTCCTTGACGCTGTCGTAGGGCTGGGGGTTGTAGTCGACCTTCGCCGAGGCCGCGGCGGGGGCCGCGCCCTTCTCGGAGGCCTTTCCGGCGCCCGGCGTGCCGGGCCCGGAGGCGCTGCAGGCCGAGACGGCGAGCGTGAGGGCCGCGGTGAGGGCGGCTGCGGGGACGGCGATGCTCGATCGCATGCTCGATCGCATGGCGGAGTGGATCCTCATTCCTTCATGGGGGGCGACACCATGGGGTGCGGTGTCGGCGTGATGGGGCCCGATGTCAGCGGGCGTGGCAGGCGTGGCGGTGGCCGGTGCCGGGTGCCGCCGGGCCCAGGGCGGGCCGTTGCGTACGGCATCGCTCCCGCAGCCCGTCGTCGAGCAGCCGGTACAGCGGGCAGCGGTCGACGAAGACGCAGCCCTGGGGGAGGTTCGACGCGCTCGGCTGGTCGCCTTCGAGCACGATCCGCTCGCGGGAGCGCTCGTGCCGCGGGTCGGGCACCGGGATGGCCGAGAGCAGGGCCTCGGTGTACGGGTGCCGGGGGTTCGCGAAGAGTGCCTCGGTGCTGCCGGTCTCGACGATGTGCCCGAGGTACATGACCGCGATGCGGTCGGCGAAGTGCCGCATCACGGCCAGGTCGTGCGCGACGACCAGGTACGCCAGGCCGAGTTCGCGCCCCAGTCGGGCGAGCAGGTTGACGACGCCCGCCTGCACGGACACGTCCAGGGCCGAGACGGGCTCGTCCAGGACCACGATCCGGGGTCGGGTCGCCAGGGCGCGGGCGATGCCGACGCGCTGGCGCTGCCCGCCGGAGAGGGCCCCGGGGAAGCGGTCCGCCATCGAGGCGTCGAGACCGACCATGCCCAGGAGTTCGGCCACCCGGGCCCGGATCGCCGTCCGGTCGACGCCGACCGCTTGCAGCGGTTCGGCGAGCAGCTGGAAGACCGGGAGCCGCGGGTCGAGGGACCCCATGGGGTCCTGCATGACGATCTGCACCGCGCCGCGGAGCTCCCGCAGCCGCTCGGCGGAGCCGGAGCCGGAGTCGGAGCCGGAGCCGGAGCGGGAACGGGAACGGGAGCCCGAGCCGAGGTCGGCGACGTCCGTGCCCGCGATCTCGATCCGGCCGCTCTCCGGCGGCCTGAGCCGCAGGATCTCCAGGAGCGTGGTGGTCTTGCCGCTGCCGGACTCGCCCACTAGGCCCAGGGTTTCGCCGGCCCGCAGCTCGAAGTCGACGTCGCTGACCGCGTGGAGCGTGCCGACGCGGCGCTTGAGGAACGCGCCCTTGGTGACGGGGAAGGTCTTGCCGAGGCCCGACACCCGCAGGACGACCTCCCCGGGAGGGGCCTCCGGGGTGTCCGGGGCCTCCGGCGCGGGGAACAGCGCCTCCGCCGTCAGCCGGCCGTCGGCGATCTCGTCCGCGCGCAGGCAGGCGACGTCCCCGTGCCCGGCGACGGGTGTCGCCGCCGGTTCCCGCGTACGGCAGGCGTCGAGCACGGCGGGGCACCGGTCCGCGAAGGGACAGCCGGTCGGAAGCGACGCCGGCGACGGGGGTTCGCCCCCGATCGGCACCAGCGGGCGGTCCTTCGGGGCGTCGGGGCGGGGCACCGCGCCGAGCAGGCCGATCGTGTACGGCATGGTGGGCCGCCGGAACAGCTCGTCGGCGCCCGCCCGTTCCACGATCCGCCCGGCGTACATCACGGCGACCTCGTCGGCGTATCCGGCGACGACACCGAGGTCGTGCGTGATCAGCACGACCCCCGCGCCGGTCTCGGCCTGCGCGGTCCGCAACACGTCCAGGATCTGGGCCTGCACGGTCACGTCGAGGGCGGTGGTGGGCTCGTCGGCCACGATGACGGACGGCGCGTTCGCCATGGCCAGGGCGATGACGACGCGCTGGCGCATCCCGCCGGAGAACTCGTGCGGGAACGACCGTGCCCTGCGCCGCGGTTCGGGTATGCCGACCAGGTCGAGCAGTTCGACCGCACGGTTCCACGCCGCCTGCTTCGTGAGGTCCTGGTGCACGCGCAGCGCGTCGGAGAGGAGCCGGCCGACCGAGTGGATCGGGGTCAGCGCGGACAGCGGGTCCTGGAAGACCATGCCGATCTCCTTGCCGCGCACCCGGGACAGCCGGCGGTCGTCCAGACCGACGAGGTCGCGGCCGCCGAGCAGCACCTCGCCCGACACCCGGGCGGTCGGCGGCAGCAGCCCCATGATGCCCATCGCGGTCGCGGACTTGCCCGACCCGGACTCGCCGACGATGCCGAGGGTCCGGCCGGGCAGCACGTCGAAGCTGACCCCGCGCACCGCCTCGACGGGTCCCGTCTCGGACGGGAAGGAGATCCGCAGGTCCCGCACCGACAGGACGGGCGTCAGCGCGGTGTCGCGCGAGGGCGACTCGGGGGCAGGAGCAGGAGGAAGGGTGAACGTCATCGTGCGCCTCCCGAGGCCGCCGATACGGAGGTGGGGTCGAGGGCGTCCCGCAGCCCGTCGCCGACGAGCGTCATCGACACCGTGAGCAGCACGACGAGGCCGGCGGGGAACGCGAACAGCCACGGGGCGCTGGTGATGGTGCCGGAGCCGTCGGCGAGCATGGTGCCCAGCGACACGTCGGGGGTCTGGACGCCGAAACCGAGGAACGACAGGGCCGTCTCGCTGAGGACGGTGGCGACGATCCCGAGGGTCAGGTTGACCACGAGGAGGGAGCCCAGGTTGGGGATGATGTGCCGCAGCACGATCCGCCACGGCCGTACTCCCATGAACTCGGCGGCCAGCACGTAGTCGCGTTCGCGCAGCGACGTGGACAGCGACCAGACGACGCGGGCGGTCGTCATCCAGCCGAAGACGGTGAGTACGAGGATCAGCACCCGCCAGTCGCCGGCGAGCCGGTGCGAGACGAGGGCGAGGATCAGGAACGACGGGACCACGAGCAGGAAGTGGATGACCGCCAGGGTCAGCTTCTCCACCCTGCCGCCGAGGTACGCGGCTCCCGCGCCGATCAACGCGGCGAGGACGATCGTCAGCACCGACACGCTGACGGCGATCACCAGCGAACGCCGCAGACCGTGCACGGCCTCGGCGTACACGTCGTTCCCGCCCTGGTTGGTGCCGAACCAGTGGGCCGCGCCCGGCGGTTGGGTGAGCGCGGTGAAGTCCGCGTCGGTGTACGCGAAGGGCGAGAACAGGCCGCCGAGCACACTGAACAGCACCAGGAGCACGAAGAGCGCCACGCCGAGCAGGGCCCCGCGATTGCGGCCGAAGCGCCGCAGGTACAGCGTCACGTCAGCTCACCCGCACCCGTGGGTCGAGGAGGACGACGGCGATGTCGGCGAGGATCGCGCCGATCGCGGTCATGGCCGCGCCGAACGCCGCCACCGCGACGGTGCCGTGCACGTCGTTCTTGCCGATGGTCTGGATGAAGTACTGGCCCATGCCGTTCCAGCCGAAGACGGTCTCGGTGATGACCGCGCCCGTGAAGACGGCGGGGATGCCGAAGGCCACGGAGGTGGCGGTCGGGATCAGCGAGGCGCGCAGCGCGTGGCGGCGGATCGCCTGGGCGCGGGTGAGGCCGGTGGCGCGCGCGGTGCGCACGTAGTCCGAGCCGATGGCGTCGAGCAGCAGCGTGCGCTGGGTCAGGTGATAGCCCACGTACCCGAGGAGCGTCAGGCTCAGCGTCGGCAGGACGAGGTGCTGCACCCGGTCGACCACCGTGGGCAGCAGGCCCTCGACGGTCGGGGACTTCTCGCCCGCGACGTACAGGAAGCGCAGCCCGAGGCTCTGGTTGAGCCAGATCCCGAGGAGGACGACGGCCAACGCGGCGACGGCGGTGGGGATGTTGAACAGGAACACCGACACCAGCTGCGTGATCCGGTCCCACCAGCCGTACTGCCGGGACGCGGTGGACACGCTCAGACCGACACCGACGAGCACCGACAGGAGGGTGGCGGCGGTGACCAGCTGGCCGCTGACCAGCACCCGGAAACCGATCTCGCCGTTGACCGAGGCCCCGACCGGGGACTTCCCCCAGTCGAAGTGCAGCACCACGTCGCTGAACCAGTGCCACCACCGGTCCACCAGCGGCACCCGGGGGTCGAGGTTGTAGGGCGCCAGGGCCTGGTCGATCTCCGCCTCGGTGCGGACCGGGCGGGTGTCCTTGTAGTTGGACCTCGGGTCGAGGAACCAGGCGGCGAGTACGTACGTGACGTTGGTGGCGACCACGATCATGGCCAGCCAGCCGGCCGTCTTGCGCATCACGTGACGGAGCACGACCCCGCCTTCCCGCGCGCCGGAGTGAGGGCGGCGGTACGAGGTGCGGCGGTGTGGGCCGTACGGAGGGCCGGCGGGGGTGTGCCGGTTCTGGGCATGCTCGACGTGCTTTCTGAGGGGGGTGGAAAGGCGCAGCCGATCCGGGCGGCGCTGCGCTCGCGGTGCGATGCGGGCTCGATGCCTCTGAATGCCTCTGAATCGGAGGAGGGCGATCCCGACTTCGAGTCATTTTGTTGTCATGATCCGCACCGTGGGAAGTATTCGCAGGTGCCTGTCATGTGACTGCAAGGCGCACGTCACAATCGCCCGCCGACGAACTCCGCCCGTTCGAAAGGGGTGGGGGCGGCTACCGGCGGGTAACGTGTCGCGTGCCGGCATGCCCGCACGGACGGCGATCCCCTTCCGGGAACTGGAGGACACGTGCCCGACGACGCCTTGTCGGATTTCACCCGTGAACGCTTCACGCACCGGGGGAGTACGCACCGGGTGCTGCGCTCCGGCACCGGCCCGGCCGTGATCGTCATGGCCGAGATCCCGGGCATCACCCCGAAGGTCGCCCGGTTCGCGCGCCGGGTCCGGGACATCGGCTGCACCGTCGTCCTGCCCGACCTGTTCGGCACCGCGGGGCGCGATCCCGACCCGAAGGCGCACGGGTGGGCGGGGGCCGCGGGCACCGGCCTGCGCGCGGCCGTCCAGGTGTGTGTCAGCCGGGAGTTCACCCTGCTCGCCGCGGGCCGGACCTCTCCGGTCGTGGACTGGCTGCGTGCCCTGGCCGCCCAGGAGCACGAACGGTGCGGCGGCCCGGGCGTCGGTGCCCTGGGGATGTGCCTGACCGGCGGTTTCGCCCTGGCCATGGCGACGGACGAGCGCCTCCTCGCGCCCGTGCTCTGCCAGCCGTCCCTCCCGCTGGCCGTGACGGACCGCAACCGCCGCTCGATCGACATCTCACCCGAGGACCTGCGGACCGTCCGGCGGCGCTGCGCCGAAGGCCTGACCGTCCTCGGGCTGCGCTTCCGCGGCGACCGCCTCGCCCCCGGAGCGCGATTCGCCCACCTGCGCGAGCAGTTGGGGGACGCCTTCGTCGGTGTGGAGCTCGACGACGACGCGGCCAACCCCGACGGCCTGATGCCGCCCCACTCCGTCCTGACGGAGCACCTCGTCGACGAACCCGGCCAGCCCACCCGTCAGGCACTCGACCAGGTCCTCGACCTCTTCCGGCGGCGCCTCCTCGAACCGACCGGGACCCCCGCGTCCGGCTGACCGCCGAGCCCGGCCCGCAGGAGGTGCGCGAAGGCAGGCGGAATCGGTGCGGAGGACAAGCCCGTTGCGGCGCCGCACGGGGTGTGAGTGCGGCGCCGCCCGAGACGATCATGGCGCTAAAGCAGCTCCCGGTCTGTCCGGAACCGCATCATCACGGATACGCAATCAATTCCCGGCCCCCTTGAGCGCCCGCCCGAGCCCCTGCCGCGAGCGCGCGCCGCTTTTCTGGATGGCGCGGGCCACGTGCTGCTCGACCGTCCGCGGGGACAGATGGAGGGTGGTGGCGATCTCCCGGTTGGTCATGCCGGCCGCCGCGAGTTCGGCGACCTCCGCCTCGCGGGGGGACAGCAGGTCGCCGTACCGGGGACGGCCGGGCGAGCGGGGCTCCGCGACGGGACGGAGGTGGCGCAGCTCGGAGCGGGTGCGCGCGGCGTCCCAGGTCGCGCCGAGCGCGTCGAAGGCCGTGGCGCAGTCGGCGAGCACGGCGACGGCGGAGCCGCTGTCGCCGTCATGGGCGAGGGCGCAGCGGGCGGCGCCCACGCGGGTGAGGGCTGCTTGATAGGGCCGGCGGATGGCCTGGTAGGCGGCGGCGCTCCTCTCGTAGCAGGCCTTGGCCTCGGCCGCCCTCCCCGTCCGTTCGGCGAGGACGCCGCGGGTCCATTCGAGGGCGGCGGCCGCCGACGGGGCGTCCTTGCCGTCCAGACCGCCCGCGAACTCGGCGGCCATCTCGCGGGCCGTGTCCACGGCTCCCGCGCGCACGGTCGCCTCGACCGCCCAGGGGGCCAGCTCGGCGGCCCAGGGCCAGATCCCCTTGGTGCGCAGCCGACCCCACGCGGCAGCGGCCTCGGAGGCGGCACCGTCGATGTCCTCATGGGCGAGTGCGAGCCTGATCAGGGCGCCGGAGGCCGCCGCCGAGATGGGGACCGGGCCGCTGTCCAGGTCGGCGGCCCCCGGCCCGGTGAGGTGGTCGACGGCGTCGGCCCACTCACCGCGGGTGAGGGCGAGCAGGCCGAGGACCAGCCGCGCGTCGGCGACGAGGTAGGGCATGGTGCCGGCCTCGTCGACGAAGGTGCGGGCCCGGCCGGCGAGCCCCGGCCAGTGACCGGTCGCCCAGTCCAGGACGAGGGTGCAGCCGTGCCCGGTCTGCTCGGCGTACGCGGCGCCGCTGCGGGCCGCGAGGGCCACGCCCTCGGCGAGCAGGTCACGCGACCTCTCGTAGTGGCCGAGCCACACCGACGCGTCGGCGGCGTTGCACAGTCCGCGGGCCGCGTGCTGCCGGCACCCGACGAGCTCGCTGTCCCGCGGGAGGCCGTCGATGAGCGACCAGGCGGCCGGATCGCCGGTGTTCAGCAGGACGCTCACGTGGTTGGCCGCGACGGCGGCCTGGATGACGGGGTCCCCCGACTCGGCGGCGACCTTCACGGCCCGCTCGATCCAGGCGATGTTCTCGGCGAACGGCGCGTCCGGCCCGTACGGCATGGCGAGTGCCGCCATCGCCCGGGCCAGGGGCACCGGCCGGCCGGCGAGGTCGTCCACCGCGCGGGCGAGCTCGGCCCTCCCCTCGACGACCTGGCCCATCTGGTTGCACAGCAGGAGACCGAGGTCCAGACGGATCTCACCGCGGACGGCCGGCGGAAGGCCGGCATCGGCCACGATGTGCCGCAGTACGTCGTGCGTCTGGTCGGAACGCAGGCCCACCACGGCGCAGCGGGCGAGGAGCGTGGCGAGCCGGGGGCGGGCGTGCGGGGGGACCGGACCGGTCGCGAGCGCCGATTCCAGCAGGCGCGCGGCGCGCTGCTGCTCACCGTCCTCCTCGAACCGCTGGGCGGCGCGCTCGACGGCGACGAGCCATCCCCGCTCGTCGCCGCACGCACGGCGGTGGCCGGCGAGCCGTTCCCAGGGGACCGGCTGGCGCGTGGCCAGCAGACGCGCGGCCCTCCGGTGCAGCAGTTCCAGGACGGGGCCGGGCGTCCAGCGGCGGACGGTGTCGGCGGCGAGCGGTGAGGAGAAGCCGTACCGGCCCTCGCCCCGGGGGTCGAGCGCGGCCCGGTGCAGGGCGGTGAGCAGCGCGTCCCGGCCCGGCGCCGTGGCGAGCCCGGCCACCGCGGCGAGTTCCCCGGCGGTCGCGGGCTCGTCGAGGACGGCGGCGGCGAGCACGATCGGGCGCTGCTCCTCGGGCACGGAGAGCACGCGGCGCAGCATGAGGGCCGCGAGACGGGGTGGTGTGCCGAGCTCGGCCACCTCGGCGGGGCGCGGCTGCCCCGCGGCCGGGCCCCGGGCGGCCAGCAGGTCCAGCAGATCGGCGACGGTCTGGGCGACACCGCCGGAGGCGTGGTGCAGGGCCTCGGCGAGGCCGGCCGGACACCGGTCCGCGCCGAGTGCGTCCACGGCCGTCCGACGCACGGCGGCGAGGTCCAGCGGGCCGACGACGTGCCGTACCACCGTGAGACGCGCCGGGAACTCCGTGTCCGGCCCGAGGACCATCCCCGGTACGGGCAGCTCCTCCGGGCGACAGCTGAGGAGGCACACCAGGCGTGCGGGCGGGTCGGACAGCAGGGCGTGGAGAGCGGCGACGTGCTCGGCGGACGCCCGGTGCACGTCCTCGACGACGAGCAGAACCGGCCGGTCGACGGGTATGGGCTCGCCGAGCACCACGCGGCGGGCCGTGTCGGGCGCGGCCTCCCGGAGCCGTTCCACCAGGCGGCTCTTGCCGGTGCCGGCGGGGCCCTCGACCAGGATCAACAGGGGGCGGCCGGGCGCCTCGGGGGAGAGCGCCGCCATGAGCCTGCCACGGAGTGCGACCTCGGCCTCGTCGGCGGTTCCGGCGGTGTCGGACATGACGCGTCACCCTGTCTTCAGGACCTTCGCCCAATTGTTTGGGTATCCGTACTCAGTCTGCCCTGATTGCCGCGTGCCCCGGTCCGCGGGCAGCGTGGACGCGGTAAGGCCCCTCGGCCGTCGGGTGCGACGGGGCCCGCTTCCGATGAGATCGGCCGCGCAGGCAGGAGTCCGGCGTGAGAGGCATGACCCGTTCGAGCCCCGTCAGGGCGCCCCGGGGCACCGTCGAGGCGCCGCGGCGCGAACTCGCGCCGACGGCGCCTTCCGGTACCGGGCGGCTGCTGGCCGTGAGTGTGGTGGCGGCGACGCCCTGTTCGGTGCCGCTCCTGCGCCGGCTGGCGCGATCGGTGGCCCGCCATCGGCGGCTGTCCGAGGCGGCGGAGGAAGCGCTCACCGTGATCGTCACCGAGCTGGCCACCAACGTGGTCCTGCACAGCGGCAGTCCCGACCTCGCGGTGATGTTCGAGGCGGACGACGCCTTCGTGACCGTCGCGGTGCGTGACGGGGGCCGCTGGCAGCCGCGTACGGAACCGCGGTGCGAGGACGCGGACATGGACGCCTCGTTCGGCCGGGGCCTCGCTCTGGTCGAGGCGTATTCCTCGACCACGTCGGTGCTCGGCTCCGCCGAGGGAACGCTGGTGCGGGCCACTGTCGCCCTCTGAACCCCCGGGACCGGGGGCGGGCCGGGCGCGAGCGCGGGCCGGGCGTGGGGCGTGGGGCGGGCGTGGGGCGTGGGGCGCGGGGCGCGAGGCCGGAGGTGGGGCGCGGGCCGGACGCGGGCGCCGGGCCGGCGCCGGGTCAGCGGGTGGGCTCCAGGTGGGCGAAGACGACGAGGTTCTCGGTGTAGTCCTTCGCCTTGCGGTCGTAGGGGCCCGCGCAGGTGATGAGCCGGACGAGTGCGTCGGGGGTGTCCTCGTAGACGCGCCGATCCGGGAAGTCGTCCTTGTCGAACTGCTCCACGGAATCGATGAGGAAGGTGGCGGTGGTCCCGTCGGCGCGACTCACCTCGAAGGTGTCTCCGGCCTTGAGCTCGTCGAGCCGGGCGAAGACGGCGGGGGCGGTGGCCGTGTCCAGGTGGCCCGCGATGATCGAGGTCCCCACTTCACCGGGGGAGATGCCGGACGCCTGCCAGCCCACCAGGTTCGTGTCGTCGGCCGGCGGCGGTTCGAGCGCACCGGAGGGGCCGATCTTCAGGTCGGTGAAGGGCGCGTCCACTCCGATCCGGGGAATCCTCAGACGGGTGGGGGCCGACCTCGGCATCGACGGACCGGCCGCCGGGACGGCGCTCGGCGGGGCATGGCGCGCCGAGCCGGGGAGGGAGGACGGGACGGGGGTCGAAGCGCGACCGGACTCGGCGGCGGCCGCGGGTCGGGCCGGCGCCTCCGTGTCCTGGTCGGACATGCCCGGCCGGAGGACGAGGAGAAGCACGGCAAGAACCAGCGTCCAGAACACGGCGGGGACCACCCACCGAGGGATACGCCGGGGCGCTCCCGCGTCAGCGGGATCCGGTCGGGTCGTCACCAGGGGCTCCTTCGGACTGGGGCGGAAGATCCGGGATCGGGGTACGGAGGCGTGGGGGCCGGACGCGGGGGCCGCCGTCCAGGAGGCGACCCCCGCGTCCGTGCTTCCTCACGCAGCCGCGCCGGCGGCCTTCCTGCGGCGGTGGAGGACGAACGCGGCGAGACCGCCCACGACCAGGGCCGCGCCGGTCACGTTCGTGGTGCTGCTCGCGAGGCCGCCTCCGCCCGTGTGCATGCCGCCCTTCGGCTTCTCCGACTTGTAGCCGCTCTCGTCCTCCGACTTGTCCTTCGTCCAGTCCTTCTGCTTGTCCTTCTCCGCGTCCTTGTCCTTGTCCTTGGTCCAGTCGTCGGAGTTCACGAGGGACAGGGCGCCGGAGCCGGTGTGCATGCCGCCCTTCGGCTTCTCGTGGTCACCCTTCTCGTACTGGCCGCCCTTGTCGTGCTCCTTCTCGGTCTTGTCGCCCTTGTCCCCCTTGTCGCCCTTGTCGTGCTCCTTGGACCAGTCGTCGCCGCTGACGAGGGACAGGGCGCCGGAGCCGGTGTGCATGCCGCCCTTCGGCTTCTCGTGGTCACCCTTCTCGTGGTCACCCTTGTCGTGGTCGCTCCCCTTGTCGTGGTCGCTCTCCTGGCTGTGGGAAGAGCTGTCGCTGTGGGAGGAGCTGTCGCTGTGGGAGGAGCCGTCCCAGTCACCTGCGGTGATCGCGTAGGCGCCGGGTGCGGCGAGCGCCAGGGTGCCGGCGGTGGCGGCCGCGGCGAAGAGAATGCGGGCAGAGCGCATCGCTGAACTTCCTTCCGTACGCCGCGTCAGCTGACCCTCTGTCGGCTCTCGATACGCGGCGACATGGCTCACCGTCAGCTGCCGTCGGGCCGCCTGCCACTTGGGATGGTGCATACGGACTCGGCGCGAACGGGCCCGGCAGCGCTCCTCGGCCCGCTCACTCGTGGTTTGTCGCCGCAGATCGATCGCTCGATGTATCACTCCTGAGGGTGACCGCGCCGTGCCCGTGGGGTGAGTACGGGTCAGCCGACGGGGGCCGTCGTACGGTCGTCGTCCTCGGCGGTGGCCGGGTGGATGGTCTCGGCCGGCGGGTCGGCGGTGCGCCGCACCCACAGCCAGTACACGGCCCCGGTGACGACCAGGCCGACGATCCACGAGATGTCGGCGCCGTCGAGCTTCTTGGTGATCGCGCCGGTGTACAGCTTGGTGGCCAGGAACGGGATCTGTACGGCGATGCCCACGACGTAGCAGCTCAGCGCGGTGACGTTCCAGCGCCCGTAGCGGCCGGCGGGGTCGTACAGGGCGGGGATGTCGACGCGTTCCCGGGAGACCAGGTAGTAGTCGACCAGGTTGATCGCGCTCCACGGGGTGAACACCATCAGGATCAGGAGCACGAAGTTCTTGAAGTTGTTCAGGAAGTCGGCGCTGGCGGCGAGCGCGATGCCGATCGACACCGCGGTGAAGCCGACGATGTAGGCGGCGCGGGCGGCGGCCGAGATCCGCGAGCGGCCGTCGAAGGCGGTGACGGTGGTGAGGATCGACATGAAACCGCCGTACGCGTTGAGGCAGTTGACGGTCAGCTTGCCGACGACGATCACCAGGTAGATCAGGAAGGCGAGGGCCGCGGGTCCGGCCAGGTCGCCGAGGAAGCCCACCTGGTCGGTGAGGAAGGCCTTGCCCGCGACGGCCGCGGTGAGCGCGCCGAGCGTCATGGCCCACTGGGAGCCGATGACGGAACCGGCGAACGTCGACCAGAACGTCGCACGCGTGCTGGTGTCGCGCGGCAGGTAGCGCGAGTAGTCGGCGACGTACGGGCCGAAGGTCAGCTGCCATCCGGCGCCGAGTCCGACGGCGAGCAGGAAGGTCGCCGTCTCGAAGCCCTTGTCCCCGACGTGCGCGCCGACGTCGTACTGGGTGAACACCCGTACGAGGAGATAGCCCAGGCCGAGCACGCCGACGACGGTGGCGACGCGGCCGGCGGCGTGGATGAGCCGGTAGCCGGTGACGGCGACCACGGCGGTCAGCACGCCGAAGACGAGGATGCCGACCTGCGTGTTGTCGATGTGCAGCAGCTCGGCCAGCGCCTGGCCGGCCAGCACGCTGCCGGTCGCGGCGAAGCCGAGGTACATGAGGATCACAAGCAGCAGCGGCAGGACGGCGCCGTGGACGCCGAACTGCGCGCGGCTGGAGATCATCTGCGGTACGCCGAGCCGCGGGCCCTGCGCCGAGTGCAGCGCCATCACGATGCCGCCGAGCACGTTGCCGATGAGCAGCGCGGGTATCGCCCACAGCGCGTCGGCGCCGAAGACGACGGACAGTGCGCCGTCGACGATCGCGGTGATCTGCATGTTCGCGCCGAACCACAGCGTGAACTGACTGCGCGGCGTGCCGTGCCGTTCCGCGTCGGGAACGACCTCGATGGTGCGCCTCTCCAGTTGGACCGGCATGTTGCGACCCCTCCCTGCGGCGATTCCTGTGTGTCCGGACGTACCGCAGTCGTCGAGTCGCACTGCGGTGCGCCGAATCTCGCATAGAGGTCAACAGTGAGCAAGGCTCTGAATGCACAATTTCAGGGAGTGGGACGGGGCCCGCGTGCGGGGCGGTGTCAGGCCACGCCTCGGATGCGGTGGACGAGGAGGCCGCCGGCCAGGATGACCAGGGCCGCCGTGGCGTACAGGCCGGTGTAGCCGCCGAGGTGGGCGATGACCGGCGAGGCGAGGGCGGGCGCGAGGACCTGGGGGCCGGAGTTGGCGATGTTGATGACGCCCAGGTCCTTGGCGCGGTCGGCGGCCTCGGGCAGGACCTGGGTGACCAGGGCCTGGTCGACGGCGAGGTAGACGCCGTACCCCGCGCCGAGGACGGCCGCGGCGGCGAGGGCGGACGGCCAGGTGTGGAGCAGGGCGAGCAGCAGCGCGGCGGCGGCCATGACCAGCGAACACAGGACGACGAAGCCCTTGCGGCGTCCGGCGCGGTCGGACAGCACGCCCACGGGGACGGCCGTGAGCGCGGCGCAGAGGGTATAGACCACCGTCAGGATCAGCACGCCGGTGCCGGGGTCGCCGTAGTGGACGGCGTCGGCGAGGAAGTAGAACAGGTAGAGGGTGCCGAGGGCGTTGCCGAGGTTGATCAGGAACCGGGTGAGCCACGCCCAGCCGAAGTCCGGGTGCCGCCGGGGGCTCACCCAGAACGAGCGGGCGAAGGCGCGGGCCTCGAAGGCGGGGCGCAGCTCCCGGGGCAGGGCCGGTTCGGTCTGGCGCAGGACGAAGGGCAGGGCGAGTGCGACGGTGAGGACGGCGAGCGTGACGTAGCCGGACCGGACGCCGGTGACCAGGAGGGTGGTGATCAGCGCGCCGAGGACCAGGCCGATGGACTGCATGAGGCCGGTCCAGCCGGAGACCACCGCGCGCTGGGTGAGCGGCACGCGGTCGGCGATCGGGGTGGTGACACCGGCCAGCATCGCGTTGAGGCCCGCCTGCGCGAGGCACCAGCCGACGGCGACCCCCGCCACGGTGTGCTGGGAGGCGGTGATCGCGAGGCCCGCCGCCCCGGCGAGCGCGCCGCCGAGGATCCAGGGCCGGCGGCGGCCGAACCGGCTCGTCGTCCGGTCCGACC
This sequence comes from Streptomyces vietnamensis, assembly GCF_000830005.1. NCBI lineage: Bacteria > Bacillati > Actinomycetota > Actinomycetes > Kitasatosporales > Streptomycetaceae > Streptomyces > Streptomyces vietnamensis. The sequence goes on from NZ_CP010407.1 coordinate 7,266,370, forward strand.
ACGCGCCGGCGATCGGGTTGGCGAGCACCGCGACGAGCGCGCCGAGGCCGGTGACGAGCGACAGCGCGGTGTTCTTGTCGTGCGGGTCGATCTGCTCCAGCTGGAGCGGCAGCAGGATCTGAATGGGCGTCATGAACGCCATGAAGACGGCGAGGGTGGAGAGCGAGAGGCTCGCCGTCCACCCGGCCTTGACCGGGACGGTGGGCTCGGCGAAGACGGCGACGTCCTCGGCGGCTTCTTCCGGAGCGTGGGCCACGGTGGCTTCGTCGCTCAGGCCCGCTGCGCGGCGATCAGGGCGCGGTACCAGTCGAAGCTCGCCCGGGGTGTGCGGCGCAGGGTGGCGAAGTCGACCTCGACCAGACCGAAACGCTGGTGGTAGCCCTCGGCCCACTCGAAGTTGTCGAGCAGCGACCAGGTGAAGTAGCCGCGCACGTCCACCCCTCGGGCCACGGCGTCCGCGACCGCGGTGATGTGCCCGTCGAGGTAGTCGATGCGCTCCCGGTCGTCCGTGCCGGCCGGCTGCGAGCAGCCGCTCTCGGTGATCCACACCGGCGGAAGGGCGTCGCCGTAGCGGGCCTTGAGGCCGGTGAGCAGCTCCGTGAGCCCGTCGGGGACGACCGGCCAGTCGAACGCGGTGCGCCGGTACGTCTCCTGAGGTTCCGTCAGGTCGAAGGGCAGGCCCGCGGCGGGATCGGCCGGGGCGGTCACCCAGGTCGGGTTGTAGTAGTTGATCCCGAGGCCGTCCAGTGGCGCGGCGATGGTGGCGAGGTCGCCGTCGCGGACCACGCCTCCCCAGCTCGGGTCGGTCATGCCGTACGCCGAGAGGTCGGGGTGGCTCCCGAGGAGGACCGGGTCGTTGAAGAGGCGGTTGTGCAGGACGTCGTACGCCGAGGCCGCCGCCGCGTCCCCGTCCGACCGGGCGTCCGGGCGCAGCCGTACGGGCGTGCAGTTGTTGGCGATCAGGACCTGGGCGTCCGGGACGGCGGCCCGCAGCGCCGCGGTCGCCAGGCCGTGGCCGAGCAGCTGGTGGTGCGCGACCGGCAGCGCGTCCAGCATCAGGGCGCGGCCCGGGGCGTGGACGCCGAAGCCGTAGCCGAAGGACATGTGCACGAAGGGCTCGTTGAGGGTGATCCACCGCTTGACCCGGTCGCCGAGCCGCTCGGCCGTCACCGCCGCGTACTCGGCGAACCGGTGCGCGGTGTCGCGGTTCAGCCATCCGCCCTCGTCCTCCAGGGCCTGCGGCAGGTCCCAGTGGAAGAGGGTGGGCGTGGGCTCGATCCCGGCGTCGAGCAGCGCGTCGACGAGCCGGTCGTAGAAGTCGAGGCCGCGCGGCTCGACCTTGCCCGCGCCGGTCGGCAGGACGCGCGGCCAGGACACCGAGAAGCGGTACGCGTCGAGCCCGAGCCGGCGCATCAGCGCGACGTCCTCGTCGAGGCGGTGGTAGTGGTCGCAGGCGACGTCACCGGTGTGACCGTCGCGGACGGTCCCGGGGCGCCGTACGAAGGTGTCCCAGATCGACGCGCCCTTGCCGTCCTCGTCGGCCGCGCCCTCGATCTGGTACGCGGCGGTCGAGGCGCCCCAGACGAAGCCGGCCGGGAGCCGGGGGATTCGGGTGGGATCGGTGGGGCTGGTTGTCACGGGCACCGCCTTCACTGCTGGGCTCGCCGTCCGAGGTGGGCCGCACCGTAACATGAACACTTGTTCACGTTCTATGGGTGGGACGCGATCGGATTCACCCTTGTGCGGCCGTCAGTCGGTCCCGCAGGTCCTCCCAGTAGCCGTCCAGCATCCGCTTCAGCTCGTCCACGGTCTCCAGGTCCGGTTCGCCCCCGCCCTTGAAGACCTCGTGCAGCACGGCGTTGGCGGCCCACACCACCATCCGCGTCGCCCGGCGCGCCCGCTCGCCGCCGGGCCCGCCGGTCAGGTGCTCCACGATGCGCTGCAGCCCCTCGGCGATGAGCGCGTTGCTCGCCTCGTCGGCCCGGGCGAGCTCGGAACTGAGGTGCCGTCCGGCCCACAGCGCCATGCCGCCCGGCTGGGACCGGAACAGCTCGCTGTAGACGTCGACCATCGTGCCCACCAGGTCGGTCAGTCCACCGGCGACGGCCCGCTCGACGAGCTCGTCGATGGCGGCCTTGAAGGCCTCCAGGTACCGCCGCCCGAGCGCGTCCACCACCGCGCCCTTGTCGGGATAGAACTGGTAGATGCTGCCGACCGGGACGCCCGCGCCCTCGGCGATCCGCCGCATCGTCAGCGCCTCGTACCCCTCCTGGGAGAGGATCCGGTCGGCCGCGCCGAGGATGGCCTCGACCCGGGCCCGGCTGCGCGCCTGCTGCGGCTGCCTCCGCAGTCGCGGCCGCGAGTCCGGCTCCGTCGCTTCCGTCATCACGCGCTCCCGGTCGTCCGGCGGTCCTCGTGCGGGGAAGCGTACCTTCTATCGCCAATCCGCATTGTTCCTAGAATGGGCTCGTGGAGGACATCGACGCGATCGCGGTGCTGCAGGATCCTGTACGGCGCCGCCTGTACGAGTACGTGGTGGCACAAGGCCGCGAGGTCGGCCGCAACGAGGCCGCGGAGGCGGCCGGGGTGGCGCGCACGCTCGCCGCGCACCACCTGGACAAGCTCACCGGGGCCGGACTCCTGGAGAGCGGCAGCCGCCGTCTTTCGGGGCGCTCCGGGCCGGGGGCGGGCCGTCCCGCAAAGGTGTACACGCGGGCGCGGGGCGAGCGGTCGGTGTCGCTGCCCGCCCGCGACTACCGCACCGCCGCCGAGCTGCTCGCCGAGGCGGCCGAGGAGGCCGGCCTCGACGCCGGGCTCTGCGCGGCGGCGCGCCGCCGGGGCGAGGCGCTGCGCGGTCCGGCGGGGCCTTGCGGCGGGCTCGAAGAGGCCGTGGAGGCGCTGGCGGCCCGCGGCTACGAGCCGTACCTGGAGGACGGCGCCGTCCGGATGGGCAACTGCCCCTTCCACGCCGTCGCCGAGAGCTTTCCGCCGCTCGTCTGCGGCATGAACCTCGCCCTCCTCGAAGGGCTGCTCGGGGAGGGCGGGCCGGTCCGTGCCCGCATGGACGCCCGGCCCGGGGAGTGCTGCGTGGTGGTCGAAGCTTCTAAAAACAATGCTGATTGACATAGAAAAGCGGGTCGTGCTGGGATGAGGCCATGACCGCATCCCCGCACGCCCGCCACCTCGCCCAACTCAACGTCGCCAGGCTCCGCTTCCCCATCGACGACCCGCGCGTGGCGCACTTCGTCGAGATGCTCGACCCGGTCAACGCCGCCGCCGACGACGCCCCCGGCTTCGTGTGGCGGCTCGTGGAGGACGGAGAGGCCGACGCCACCGGACTGCGCCCGCTGGGCGAGGACGTCATCGTCAACCTGTCGGTGTGGGAGACCCAGGAGGCGCTGTGGGACTTCGCGTACCGCAGCGGGCACCTGGAGGTGATGCGGCGGCGCCGTGACTGGTTCCACCGGCACGTCGAGGCGCACCTGGTGCTCTGGTGGGTCCCCGCCGGTCACGTCCCGACCGTCGGCGAGGCCCTGGAACGCCTCGCGGACCTGCGGGCGCACGGGCCGTCCCCGCGCGCGTTCACCTTCGCCTCCTCCTACACCGCCGCCGAGGCCGCCGGGCACGCGCCGGACGGGGACTCGGCGACGGTCTGAGGGGGAGTGCCCCGCGCTTCCGGATCAGCCGAAGTCGGGGATCGGGTGCGCCGGGGCCAGCGCGGCGGCGATGCGCTGGGCGATCAGATGGGCCGTGTGGCCGGCCGCGGCGTCCGGGTCGTTCGTGGTCGAGACCGCGATGGACAGGCGCTCCGACGGCAGGTACGCCTGGGACGCCGAGTAGCCGAAGAACAGCGGGTGCTGGGACACCCAGTCGCCCAGGACGAGCAGCCCCAGGCCGTAGTGGGTGGCCTTCGTCTGCGTGATGCAGACCGTCGCCGGGCACGTGTGGGTGGCGTGGCCCAGGCCGACCGTCCCCGGGTTGAGCAGCTCCCGGTACGAGGCGGGGGAGAGCAGCCGACCCGAGCCGATGCCGGCGGCCGAGCTCGCCAGGTCGCAGATGTCGGTGGTCTCCACCGCGCCGGGGGCGGTGGTCCACGAGGGGTTCCAGAAGGTGGACTCCTCGTACGTCCCCCGGTCCGAGGTGAAGGCGTGCAGGACGGGTTCGGGGATCTCGGGGGTGAAGCTGTTACTGGTCTCGCGCAGTCCGAGCGGGCCCAGGACCTGCCGCTGGAGCAGGACGTCGAGACGGGTCCCGGTGATCTTCTCCAGGGCGGCGCCGAGCAGGACGAAGTTGGCGTGCGAGTAGCTCCAGTTGGTGCCCGGCTCGTACCAGCGGTCCTGGCTCGTCGAGAGCCGCACGACCTCCTCGGCCGTCCACTGGCGGAACGGGTCCGCGACGACGGCCCGCTGGAACGCGGGCAGGCGGACGTAGTCGACGAGACCGGTGGTGGAGGCGGCCAGCATGCGCAGGGTGATCCTGTCGCCGTCCTCGAGGTCCGGCAGCCAGCGCCCGACGGGGTCGTCGAGGCGCACCCTGCCCTGGTCGACGAGGCGCAGCAGCGCCGTCCCCATGTAGGCGATCGCGATGTTGCCGTTCCGGAAGTGCATGGCGGGCGTGGCCGGCACTCCCGTCATCGACTCGCCGAGCGCGGTGGTGACGACCTCGCGGCCGTCGACGGTGACCCGCAGGATCACGGACTTGAGGCCCAGGTCGGCCTTGGCCTGCTCGGCGATCCGCAGGACGTCGCGCGCCGGGCCGCGGTCGGGCAGCCGCGAGGCGACACAGGGCCGGTGACGACCGGGCTCGCCCGCCGGGCCGCTGCCGGACGCGGTGGCCGGGGCGCCGAGGGCGAGGAGCGCGGCGAGGGCGGCGGCCGCGGCGCGGCGCGACCCGGGGGTGGGGCGGGGTGGTCTCATGGCCGGAGTATTGGCCGGGAGGGCCGGTACGGCGGCCGGGACGCCGCCGACCCGCACGAACATCACCCGTCAGGCCGGGCCGACGAGCCGTCAGGCCGGGCCGGCGGTCCGTCAGGTCGGGCCGACGAGCCGTCGAGCGGGCCGACGCCGCCGACGCGGGGGAACGCGGCGGCGGCGACGTGGGTGTCCGCGAGGGGATCCGGTCAGCCGGTGGTCCCGTTCACGGCGTCCTCGATCAGGTCGACGACGGCCTTGGGCTGGGAGGCCAAGGAGGCGTGACTCGCGTCGAGTTCGACGGTCTTGCGGGGGTTCATGCGCTGGGCCATGCGGCGTTCGTTGTCGGGGTGGATCATGCGGTCCTGGGTGGAGACCTGGTACCAGCAGGGCTTGTTCCGCCAGGCGGGTGCGGTGACGTCGTCGCCGAAGGTGGAGGCGAGCGGGGCCTTCTGGGTGACGGCCATGACGAGGGCGTCGTCCTCGGACAGGTCCTGCGCGAAACTCTCGCGGAACTTCTCGGGCTTGATCCAGAGGTAGCCGTCTGAGTCCGGCGCGATGTTGTCGAAGGCGGCCGGCGGCTTCTCCTGGCTGATCCGGCCCGGGCTCTCGCCGGCGTCGGGCGCGAAGGCCGCGATGTAGACGAGGGCGGTGACGTTCGGCAGGTCGCCGGCCTCGGTGATGACGGCGCCGCCGTACGAGTGGCCGACGAGGACGACCGGGCCGTCGACCTGCTTGACCATCTTGCGGGTGCGCTCGGCGTCGTCGGCGAGGGACGTGAGCGGGTTCTCGACGGCGCGGATCTTGTCGTAACCGCGCCTGTTCAGCTCGACGATGACGTTGGCCCAGTGGGCGGCTCCGCCCCAGAATCCGTGGACCAGGACGATGGTGGGCTTGTCGCTCATGGCTCTTCTTCCCTCGGCTTCAGCAGGTGGCTTCGGCGGCCTCGTCGATGAGGCCGACGACCGTCCTGGGGTGGGACATCATGGCGACGTGCGAGGAGTCGATCTCCACGGTGCGTGAGCCCGCCCGCTCGGCCTCGAAGCGCTCCAGGTCCGGGGCGATCGCCTTGTCCTGCCGGGCCACGAGGAACCAGGACGGGATCGTCTTCCACGCCGCCGCCCGGGCCTTCTCGGCGAAGCCCGCGGCCGTGATCGGGCGCTGCTCGACCGCCATGAGCCGCGTCTGCCGCTCGGGCAGATCGGCGGCGAAGACGCTGCGGAACTTGTCGTTCTGGATGTACAGGTCGATGCCGCTGCCCGCGTTGTCGGTGTACGGGACGGGGCGCACGGCCGTCCCGAGCTCGCTGCCCGCGAACTTGGCGGACAGCTCGGCGGGCGACTCGCCCGTGTCGGGCATGAACGCGGCGACGTAGACGAGCGCCTTCACGTTCGGGGTGCCCGCCGCGGCGCTGCTGATGACGGCCCCGCCGTACGAGTGCCCGACCAGGACGACGGGGCCCTCGATGCTCTTCAGGACGCTGGCGGTGTAGGTGGAGTCGTTGCTCAGGCCGCGCAGCGGGTTGGCGGGCGCGACGACCTCGTAGCCCTGGCGCCGGAGGTCCTCGGCGACGGCGTTCCAGCCGGAGGCGTCCGCGAACGCGCCGTGCACCAGGACGACGGTCGGCTTGGCGCCGTGGCTGCTCTCGGCGGCGGTCGCGGAGGGGGCGGTCGCGGCCGCGGCGGCGATGAGGAGGGCGAGGGCGCCGGCGGCACGCCGGGAGGAGGCGAGCGGGGACATGCAGGCTCCTTGAGTGGGGGGTATCACCGTGAGCGAGTCTGCTGTCCCGCGCCCGGCGCGGCGCGGCACGCGGTCCAAGGGGGTGACAGTGCTCAGTACAGGGCGGCTCCCATGGGGGACTCGTCGCCCGTGACGTACGCGCGGATCGACGCCAGGTACTCCGCGCGGCCGACGCGTCCGTCCCCGTCGCCGTCCAGCGCGTCGAAGGCCGCGTCGGCGTTGTCGGCGCGGTTGCCCAGGGCCTGGCGCAGCATCGTGAACTGCGGCCGGTCCAGGGCGCCGTCCTGGTCGTCGTCGGCGAGGTCGAACAGGGCGCCCAGGGCGTACTGGCAGATGTTGTCGAACTTCTCCGCGTCCACCCAGGCGATGTACTCCTCGTACGTCATCACGCCGTCGCCGTTGGCGTCCATCGCGGCCCAGGCGCGTTCGCCCGTGGCGCGCGCGGCGATGACGAGCGGGTCGTCGTCGGCGCGGCCGGTCGCCTTCTGGGCGCGCTCGATGCGGACGAAGTAGTCGTGCTTCGAGGCGACTCCGTCCCCGTCCGTGTCCAGCATCGCGTAGATGCGGGCCTTCGGGGTTGTGGGGGCCTGGGGTGCGGCCTGGGGGAGCGACATGCCGGATCTTCCTTCACGCACGGGGACGTACCGCCGTTCATGATCGACGGCGGAACCCTTCGCGTGTGGACGACCCGCCAGTCGGTCCCCCGGACGAGTGGCCGCTCAGGCCGTTCCCACCAGTTCGTGCGTCAGCTTCATCAGACGCTCGCGCGCCCCGGTGTCGTACGCCTGCTCGTGGGCCCGCGCCTCGGTGAACCGGTCGAAGTAGCGGCCCGTGACGGTGGCGAGCTCCGGGTCCAGGAGCAGGCGTACGGTCGGGCGGACGCCCTCCTCCGTGGTGGTGACGGGCGTGAGGCCGTACGTGCGAACGCCGGACGTGTCCATCAGATGGGCCGGGTGGAGGGCGTTCACCGTGACTCCGGTGCCTTCGAGCTCGGCGCCCAGCTCGAAGGTCGCCATGATCATGGCCAGCTTGCTCTTGCAGTAGGCCCGCAGGCCCTCGTAGTCCCGCTCCAGCATCACGTCGTCGAAGTCGATGGCCTCCTGGCCGATCGAGGCGACGTTGACGACCCGCGCCGGAGCGGAGGCGGTGAGCAGCGGGAGCAGGGCGCGGGTGAGCGCGTACGGTGCCAAGTGGTTGACGGCGAAGCGGAGTTCGTGGCCCTGGCTGCTGAACTCCCGGACGAGCGGCTGCGCGCCGCCCCCGGCCACCGCGTTGTGGATCAGGCCGTCGAGGTGCGGCTCCGCAGCCCGGATCCGGGCGGCCATCGCGTGCACCTGGTCGAGGTCGGAGAGGTCGGCGAGGTACGTACGGACCGTGGTGCCGGGGCCGGCGGCCCGGGCCTCGGCGGCCACGGCGTCGAGTCGTTCGGCGTTCCGGCCGTGCAGGAGGAGGGTGCCGCCGAGGGGGGCCAGGTCGAGCGCGAGCGCGCGTCCCATGCCCTGGGTGACGCCGGTGATCAGAGTGGTGCGCTGGGTCATGGCGACCACGGTGGCAGGACGCGGCGGCCCCGGGCAGTGTGTGCCGCTCCTGGTGTCGACACCACCAGGCTCCGGACGGGTACGCAGAGGGGCCGGCCGGACGAGCCGGCCGGCCCCTCTCCGTGCTCAGCGCAGGTCGAACCGGTCCAGGTTCATCACCTTGTCCCACGCGGCCGCGAAGTCACGCGCGAACTTCTCACCCGCGTCGGCCGACGCGTACACCTCGGCGAGGGCCCGCAGCTGGGAGTGCGAACCGAAGACGAGGTCGACCGGGGTGGCGGTCCACCGGACCTCGCCCGTGGCGCGGTCGCGGCCCTCGAAGACGTTCTCGTCGGCCGTCGACGTCTTCCACTCCGTGCCCATGTCGAGGAGCCGGACGAAGAAGTCGTTGGTCAGCGACTCCGGTCGGTCGGTGAAGGCCCCGTGCGGAGACTGCCGGAACCCGGTGCCGAGCACCCGCATGCCGCCGACGAGCACCGTCATCTCGGGCGCGGTCAGCGTCAGCAGGCTGGCGCGGTCGAGCAGCAGGGTCTCCGGGGACAGCTTCTCGCCCGCCCGGAGGTAGTTGCGGAACCCGTCCGCCCGGGGTTCGAGCACCGCGAACGCCTCCACGTCGGTCTGCTCCTGCGAGGCGTCCGTGCGCCCCGGCGCGAACGGGACCGTGATGTCGTACCCGGCGTTCTTCGCGGCCCGCTCGACGGCCGCGCACCCGCCGAGGACGATGAGGTCCGCGAGCGAGATGCGGGCCCCGCCGGCGCCCTCGAAGTCCGCGCGGATCCCGTCGAGGGTCTCGACCGTCCGGGCCACCTCGGGCAGGTCGTTGACCTCCCAGTCCTTCTGCGGGGAGAGCCGGATCCGCGCCCCGTTCGCGCCGCCGCGCTTGTCGGTGCCGCGGAAGCTCGCGGCCGACGCCCAGGCGGTGGTGACCAGCTGCGAGACGGAGAGCCCCGAGTCGAGGATCCTCGCCTTGAGGGCCGTGATGTCCGCCTCGCCGACCAGCGGGTGGTCGACCGCGGGGACGGGGTCCTGCCAGAGCTGCGGCTCGGGGATCCACGGCCCGAGGTAGCGCGAGAGCGGGCCCATGTCGCGGTGCAGCAGCTTGTACCAGGCCTTGGCGAACGCGTCCGCGAGCTGGTCCGGGTTCTCGTGGAAGCGCTTCGCGATCGGCGCGTAGACCGGGTCGAGCCGCAGCGAGAGGTCCGTCGTCAGCATCATCGGGGCGTGCCGCTTCGACGGGTCGTGCGCGTCGGGCACGGTGTCCTTCGCCGACGGGTCCTTCGGCGTCCACTGCTGGGCGCCGGCGGGGCTGGTGGTCAGTTCCCACTCGTACCGGAACAGGTTGTCCAGATAGCCGTTGTCCCACTTCGTCGGCTCATTGGTCCACGCCCCTTCGAGGCCGCTGGTGATCGCGTCGTCGCCCGTGCCGGTGCCGTACGAGTTCCGCCAGCCGAGGCCCTGCTGCTCCATGGGGGCGGCCTCGGGCTCCGGGCCGACGTACTGCGGGTCGACCGCGCCGTGGCACTTGCCGAACGTGTGGCCGCCGACGATCAGCGCGACCGTCTCCTCGTCGTTCATCGCCATGCGCCCGAACGTCTCCCGGATGTCCCGGGCGGCGGCGAGCGGATCCGGGTTGCCGTTGGGGCCCTCCGGGTTGACGTAGATCAGGCCCATCTGCACGGCCCCGAAGGGGCCGGTGAGCTGCCGGTCGCCGCTGTAGCGCTCGTCGCCGAGCCAGGTGTCCTCGGGGCCCCAGTAGATCTCCTCGGGCTCCCAGATGTCCGGGCGGCCGAAGCCGAACCCGAAGGTCTTGAACCCCATGGACTCCATGGCGCAGTTGCCGGCGAAGACCAGCAGATCGGCCCAGGAGATCTTCCGCCCGTACTTCTGCTTGACCGGCCAGAGCAGCCGGCGCGCCTTGTCGAGGCTCGCGTTGTCCGGCCAGCTGTTGAGCGGGGCGAACCGCTGGGCACCCTGACCGCCGCCGCCCCGGCCGTCGGCGATGCGGTACGTGCCCGCCGCGTGCCAGCTCATCCGGATGAAGAGGGGCCCGTAGTGGCCGTAGTCGGCGGGCCACCACTCCTGGGAGTCCGTCATGAGCGCGATGACGTCCCGCTTCAGCGCCTCGACGTCGAGGCCGGCGAACTCCTTCGCGTAGTCGAAGTCCTCGCCCATCGGATCGGACAGGGGCGAATGCTGATGGAGGACCTGGAGGTCCAGCTGGTTCGGCCACCAGTCCATGTTGGTCATGGGCCGGGTCTCGGTGGGGGTGGGGGAGGCGATCGCCGGGTTCTCGCTGTCGCTGCCGGGCACGTGGGTCCTTCTTCCGCTCATCTGTGACGGTTTCGGCGTCCGTCATGGTCGCCTACGGCGACCCGCGCGGAGGCGATAACACGCAGGGCCCGGCCAACCGACAGAAATCATCGGAAGGAGGGACTTTCACATCAGAGGGCAGCCGGGCTTCTCTCGCTTCTCCCGTCTTCTCTCCCGTCTCCCGCCCCTATCGCACGATCAGCGCCCGGGCGGCCCGGACGATGTGCGTACGGGAGATGCCGCACGCGTCCAGGAGCTCCTCGGTGGTGCCGGAGCCGGGCAGCTCCGTGACGGCGAGATGGCCGAAGGAGAGGTGGGGGAAGGCGGGCCGCCCGGCGTCCGCCGCGAGGGCCGACAGGACGGCCTCGCCGAGCCCGCCCTCGGCGTGGTGGTCCTCGACGACGAGGACGGCGCCGGTCTCCAGGGCCGCGCGCCTGAGGGTGCCCACGTCGACGGGCTTGACCGAGTACAGGTCGACGACCCGGGCCCGTACGCCCTCGGCGGCCAGCTCCTCGGCGGCCGCCAGGCACTCGTGCAGGGTGACACCGGCACCGACGAGCGTGACCCGGTCGTCCGGGCTCTGCCGCAGGGTCTTCGACCCGCCGACGGGGAACGTCTCGTCACCGTCGTAGAGCACCGGATAGGCCCCGCGGGTGGCCCGCAGGTAGGAGATCCCGTCCAGATCGGCCATGGCCGCGGTCAGGGCGGCCGCTGAAGTGGCGTCGGAGGGGTACAGCACGGTGGACCCGAGGACGGCCCGCATCATGGCGAGGTCCTCCAGACCCATCTGCGAAGGGCCGTCCGCCCCGATCTCGACCCCGCAGTGCGTCCCGCACAGGGCCATCGTGATCCGCGAGACGGCGGCCATCCGGATGAAGTCGTGCGCGCGGCTGAGGAAGGCGGCGAAGGTCGCGGCGTACGGACGGAAGCCGCGCACCGCCATGCCGACCGCGTCCGCGATCATCTGCTGCTCGGCGATGTACGTCTGGAAGTACCGCTCCGGGTGCGCCTTCCCGAAGTCCTCGGCATGGGTCGAGTTGCCGACCTCGGCGTCGAGGACGACGACCTCCGGCCGGGCACCGAGGGCGGCCAGCGCGGCACCGAAGGCCACCCGGGTGGCGACCTCGTCGCCGACCTCGTACCGGGGCAGCTCGACGTGGCCGGCCTGCCGGGCGTGGGGGTGGGTGGCCTGCTCGTCGGGCGGACGCGGGCCGCGCACCCGCAGGTCGCGTACGCCGCCGAGTTCGGCGACCGCGCGCTCGGCCTGGTCCTCGGACAGCGCCTTGCCGTGCCAGCCGTCCTTGTCGGCCACCTCCGCCACGCCACGGCCCTTGACGGTCCTGGCGACGACGACGGTGGGCTCCCGGCCGTCCGCGGCCGTCGTCAGGGCCAGGTCGATCGCTTCGAGGTCATGGCCGTCGACCTCGATGGCCCGGCACCCGAACGCCTCGACGCGGCGGGCGTACGCCTCGGTGTCCCACTCCAGCTCGGTGGGCCCGCTCTGGCCGAGACGGTTCACGTCGAGCAGGACGGTGAGGTTGCCGAGCCGGTGGTGTCCGGCCTTGTCGAAGGCCTCCCACACGGAGCCCTCGGCCGTCTCGCTGTCCCCGCACAGCACCCACACCCGGGAGGACCGCCGCTCCAGGTCCCGGACCGCGAGGGCGATCCCGACGGCGTAGCCGATGCCCTGGCCGAGGGAACCGGTGGCCACGTCCACCCAGGGCAGCTCGGGCGTGGGATGGCCCTGGAGGCGGTGGCCGGAGCGGCGGTACGTCGTCATCAGCTCCTCGTCGCCGATCGCCCCGGCCGCCTTGAACATCGCGTACAGCAGGGGCGAGGCGTGCCCCTTGGAGAAGACCAGGTGGTCGCCGGCCGGGTTGTCGGGCGCCGCCCAGTCGTACCGGAGGTGGCGGGCCATCAGGACCGCCATCAGGTCGGCCGCCGACAGGCTGGAGGTGGGGTGCCCGGAGCCCGCGGCCGTACTGGCGCGCACCGAGTCCACCCGGAGCTGCTGGGCGAGCTCGAAGACCCGGGAGAGGTCGCTGTGCGGGCCGAGGGTGGTGGGGGTGAGGGGTGGAGCGGTCATGACCGATTCCTTTCCGACCGGGCGCGCGGGCCTCACGCGGCGCGGAGGTCCGCCGCCGCCTCCCCCTTCGGGTCGGCGCGCACGAGGGCGGCCGCCAGGCGGGCGAGGTCCTTCGGCGGGACGTGGCGGGCGAGGCCCGCCGGGGTGTGCGGGAGGGCGAGGGCGGCGGCGGCCGCGAGGGCGCGTTCGTCGAAGTACGGGCGCAGTTCGGGCCAGACGGCCTGTACCTCGCGGCAGAAGATGCCGGCGCCCACCGGGCCGATCCTGGGCACCTCCCGGAGCAGCTCGCGGAGCTTCTCCGGCTCGCCGGAGGCCTGCTCGCGGAGCTCCCGCAGATCGCCGTGGTAGCGGTCGAGGACCAGCGCCGCGCCGTCGCCCAGGGCGGTGGCCGTGCTCTCGTCGTACCGGACGTAGTGCGCCCGCCCGAGGGCGTCCACGCGTGCCTGCCAGGAGGAGTCCGCCATGGCGCGGGGGGTCCGCAGCCCCGCGGCGAACAGCTCGCGCGCGGCGGCGGTGGCGATGTCGGCCCTGATCCGGACCGAGCACAGGACGGTGAGGACCAGGAGCCGGTACAGCGGGGCGGGCTCGTCCCGCAGGGTGATCCCGGCCTCGTCGGCGTAGGTCCGCCCGTACGCGCGCAGCAGCCGCGCGATCACCTCGGCGGTGCCCACCGCAGCCTCCTCCGCGGGCCGTCAGTGCCCGAAGCGGAAGCGATGGTGCGGGCGCCGCCCGGCGACGGCCGCGGCGTCGCCCTCCGTACGCGGCGCGGCGTCCTGCCCCTCGTACGCCTCGCCACCCCGCTCACGGAACCGCGGCGCCGCCGACCCGTACGCGCGGCGGCGCCGGGCCCGTGCGGCGCCCGTCGTCCCGAGAAGCAGCAGACCCAGCAGGAACAGCATGGCCGTACGTCCTTCCGCTGACCTCCCCCGCCTCCGGCGCGTTCCTCGGCCGACCCACCCTCCTTGGGCCGCGTCTACCCGCGCGTCCGGCACTCACGCGTACGGGACGGGGCACCGGGTAGTCGATCGGGAGGGGGGAGAAGGGGGGAGAAGGGGCGCGATCATGAACTTTAATGACGGCAGATCCCATGTGGTCGTGGGTGTCGACGGCTCCCCGGCGTCGTACGCGGCGCTGCGGTGGGCGGTCCGGCAGGCACGGCAGACAGGCGCGACCCTGGACGTCGTGGGCGTCTACGACGTGCCCGGCGCGACGGGATGGTCCGCGCCACCCGTGGACGCCGCGTTCGACGCGGAACAGGCCACGAAGGCCCTGTCCGAGGAACTCGGCTCCGTGCTCTCCCGGAGCGGCGAGGTACCGCCCCTCGAACAGCACGTCGTCCGGGGCAACCCCGCCGAGGTGCTGATCGAGGCGTCGGAGGGCGCCGACCTGCTCGTCGTCGGCAGCCGGGGCCGGGGCGGCTTCGCGAGCCTCCTCCTGGGCTCGGTCAGCCAGCAGTGCGCCGTGCACGCGCACTGCCCCGTCGTCATCGTCCGCGAGGACACCATGGAAGAGGCGGGCTCCGCGGAGACGACTCCCTGACGCCCGTCCCGTACCGCGGAGGTCGGTTCCCATGAACGCGTCGATGTCCCTCGTCCACGTCCCCGGTGGTCCCCTCCTGCTCCCCGCCGACGAGGTGACCCTCCTCCTGCGGCAACTCGCTTCCCGCTGGCTGGAATCGGCCGACGACTACGACTCGGGCCTCGAACCGGAGACGGTCGAGGCGCTGGTCTGCTCGCTGACGGAGGTCGCCGACCGGATCGACGCCGAGTGCATCGCGCTCCTGCCGCTCAGCGGCGGGGGAGAGGACGGGTTCGACGGAAGGTGATCAGGATGAGCGAGCGGAAGAACCCACGACGCCCGGACGAGCCGCTGCCCCGGGATCCCGAGGACCAGCAGGCCACGGGCGAGGACCCGCTGGCCGTTCCCCTCCCCGAGGAGGCCGGGAAGGGCGGCCCGCCGGACACCGACGTGGCCGGCACGGGCCCCCGGGGCCGGGTGCGCGAGGGCACGGTCCATCCCGAGCACCCCGCTCCGGAGGAGCCGGCCGACTGACGGCCGGCCGGCCGACGGGTGAGCGGGCCGGCCGACTGACGGGCGGGCCGGCCGGCCGACGGGTGAGCGGGCCGGCCGACCGTCGGGCGAGCGGGCCGGCCGACCGTCGGGCCGGTGGGACCGTGGAGAAGGCCGGGGCGTACGGCGAGGCCGCAAGGCCGCGAGTGCCGGGGCACGGGCCGTCCCTCCCTGCCGCGCGGCCGGCTCGGCGAGGCCCTCGCCGCCCGGGCCACCGGCCGCGAGCGGTCGCGGGCGGGCGCGGGCGAGTAAAATCCGGATCGGGTCCCACACGGGCTCCGGACGTCCGCTCGAGGCGGGACGGAGGTCGACTTGACAGGTTCTGCAGACTCCGCCGGGCCCCCGTCCGTCGCCCGCGCGGAACGTGGCTTCGCCGAGCTCGCCGCCGAGAACCGCTGGCTGCGCGACAGGCTCGCCCGACGCCATCTGCTGGACCTCGCCGCCGGTGTGCTCGCCGCACAGCTGCGGCTGCCCCCCTCCGAAGCCGCCGAGTACCTCTCCGCCCTCGCGCACGCGACCGGCCTGTCCCCGGAGGACCTCGCCGCGGACATCGTGAACGCCGCCGCCGGCGACGGCGGGCCCGCCGTCACCGTCCCCCCGGAGAGCGGCGGCGCGGAGAACGACGGCCCCGAGCCCGGACACGCGCCCTCCGGGCACCCCGGCGAGGCCCGCAGGGCCCGCCGCACGGCAGCGGCGGCGGAGGCCGCCGACACGGTCGGCGAGGCGGCCCGGACCCTCCTGGGCGAGGGACTCGCCCCGCTCGGGGCGGAGAGCCTCTGGCTGTGGCACCGCGTCGACCGCGACTGTCTGCGGCTCGCCGGCTGCGCGGGGGTGGGAGCCGCCGAGGCCGCCGCCTGGCAGTGGATCCCGCCCGCCGCCCCCGAGCCGTTCCGCACCGTCCTCGCCGAGAACGCACCGGTCTGGCTGGAGGGCGGGCCGCCCCCCGGCGATCCCCTCCCGGGACCCGCCGCCCGCGCCGCCCGCGCCCTGCTCCCGCTGCGCCGGCGCGACACGACCGTCGGAGTCGCGCTCGTCGGCTGGCCGGGCCCGACGGCGCTCGACGGCACGGCACGCCGGGTCGTCACCGGTCTCATGGAGGTGGCGGGCACGGTGCTCGACGCCGCGGGCTCGGCGCCGGCCGCCGTCCCCGTCCTCGTCGACGTACTCGACTCCCTCGCGCAGCCGGCGATGCTGCTCGCCGTGCCCAGCACGTCGGGGGAGCCGGCCGTGGAGCACCTCAACGACGAGGCGGCCGCCGCGCTCGGAGGCGTCTCCCCCGGGGGAGGCGCCTCCCTGGCCCGCGCCTTCCCCCTCGTCCACGCCGACCTCGCGCGGATGGCACGGCGCGCCGCCGGCACCGGGCGCACCCAGCGGGCCGCCCGGCTGCCGGCGTCCGCGGGCCCCGGGGATCCGCCGCCGCTCCTCGACGTGCGCGTGCTGCCGGCCGGCGGAGGCCACGCCGTGGTGATGTGGCACACCGTGGGCGCCACCGGCCTCGCCGCGGCCCGGGCGGTCTCCCGGCTGCAGAACGTGGCCCCCTTCCAGGACAGCCTGACCGGCGGCGGGACGGTGTGGTCACCGGAGGCGTACGGCATCTTCGGCATGGCGCCGGACGAGCCGCCGGTCCCGCTCGCCGAGCTGCGCGAGCGGGTGCGCCCGGACGACCGGGACGCCCTCGCCGACCTGGTGACGACCGTGACCGAACGGCAGACGGGCGGGCAGACGGTCCTGCGGATCGTGCTCCCCGACGGGACCGTGCGCCATGTGCGCGTGGCGGCCGAGCCGCTGATCGCGGAGGGGACCGTCACCGGCCTCGCCGGGGTGTACCAGGACGTGTCGGACAGCCGCAGGACCGAGGCCGCGCTGACCGCGACCTTCAACCACCTCACCGCGCTGCACGACCAGGCGGAGCTGCGCCACCAGCTGGCGCTCCAGCTCCAGCAGGCGATCGTGCCCGAGGTGCCCGGACTCCAGGAGATGCCCGGGGACCTGGTGGTGGCCGCCCGGTACCGGCCGGCGGCGGCGGAGTACCGGGTCGGCGGCGACTGGTACGACGTGCTCGCGCTGCCGAGCGGCAGGATCCTCGTCGCCGTCGGCGACATCGCGGGACACGGCATCGACGCCGTCACCGGCATGGTGGCGCTCCGCAACGCCCAGCGGGCGCTCGCCTTCACCGGCCACTCGCCCCGACGGCTGATGGAGTGGCTCAACGAGGTGACCCTGCGCACGGGCGGCGGCATCACGGCGACCTCCGTCTGCGCCCTGTACGACCCCGAGGACCGCGGTCTGCTCTGGACGAGCGCCGGACACCTGCCGATGGTGCTGCTCAGGGACGGCAGGGCGCGGCTGCTCGAACCGCCCCAGGACCTCCTGCTCGGCGCGGTGCCCGGCTACTCCTACCGCGAGCAGCGGATCGGGCTGCGTCCCGGGGACACCCTGCTGCTGTACACCGACGGGCTGATCGAGCGCCGCCACGACGGCCTCGACGAGGGCGTGGCACGGCTCGCCGCCGACGCGGAGCGGCTCGCGGGCCACGCGCCGGACACGCTCGTCGACTCCCTGCTCGGCGCGGCGGCCGGGGACACCGACGACGACACCAGCATCGTCGCCGTACGGGTCCGGGGCCGGCCGCCGGTGGACCGAAACCGCTCAACCGACTGAACCGCTCAGCCGGCCGAACCGCTCGGTCGGCTGAACCGCTCAACCGACTGAACCGCTCAGTCGGCGAGCCAGGAACGGATCTTGTCGGTCAGTTCCGCCTCGTCGACCGGCTTCGCCACGTAGTCGTCGGCACCCGCCGCCAGGGCCCGGGCGCGGTCGCCGGGCATCGCCTTCGCGGTGACCACGATGACGGGGAGATCCGCACGGTCCGGCAGCCGTCTGATGGCCTTGATGGCCGAGTAGCCGTCCATCCCGGCCATCATGATGTCCATCAGCACGAGCGCGATCTCGTCGTGCGCGGCGAGCGCGTCGAGACCGGCACGGCCGCCGTCGGCCGTGAGGACGCGCAGCCCGTTCCCCTCGAGGACCTCGGTGAGGGCGAACACGTTGCGGGGGTCGTCGTCCACCACGAGGACCGTCCGGCCCGCGAGCCCGTCCGGTGGTCCGGCCCCGTTCGGCCGGCCTGCGGAGGAGGGGCCGACGGCGGTCCGGGGCCGGGCGGTGGAGGCCGTACCGGGCGCGGCGAGCTCCGCGGGCAGCGGCACCGGCAGGTAGAACGTGAAGGTGCTGCCGTGGCCCGCGATGCTCCGCGCCTGGATGGTCCCGCCGAGGAGGCCCGCCACCTCCCGGCTGATCGACAGTCCGAGACCGGTGCCCCCGTAGCGCCGGGCGGCCGTGCCGTCGCCCTGCTGGAAGGCCTGGAAGACGTGCCGGAGCTGTTCGGCGGGGATGCCGATGCCGGTGTCGGTGACCCGGAAGGCCAGGACGGGCCCGGTCCCGGCCAGGCTCGGCGGCGTCTCGGCGGAGGACGCGAGCTCGACGGTGAGCGACACCCCGCCCTCGTCGGTGAACTTCAGCGCGTTGGACAGGAGGTTGCGCAGGATCTGGCGGATGCGTGCCTCGTCGCCGGTCAGCGTCTCGGGCAGGTCGTCCGCCAGGGTGACGGTGAACTGCAGGTGCCGCTCGTCGGCGACCGGGCCGAAGGTCACCTCCAGGTACTCCGTCAGCTGACGCAGGCGGAACGGCTCCTGTCGGACTTCCATCTTGCCGGCCTCGACCTTCGACAGGTCGAGGATGTCGTTGATCAGCTGGAGGAGGTCGGAGCCGGCGGAGTGGATGACCTCGGCGTAGTCGACCTGCTTCTCCGTCAGGTTCCCCTCGGCGTTCTGGCTGAGCAACCGCGCGAGGATGAGCAGGCTGTTGAGCGGGGTGCGCAGTTCGTGGCTCATGTTCGCGAGGAACTCGGACTTGTACATGGAGGTACGGGACAGCTGCTGGGCCCGGGCCTCCAGCTCCTGGCGCGCCTGCTCGATGACCAGGTTCTTCGACTCGATGTCCCTGTTGCGCTCGGCCAGAAGCGCCGCCTTCTCCTTCAGCTCGGCGTTGGAACGCTGGAGTTCCTGCTGCCGGTTCTGCAACTCCTGTGTGCGTGACCTGAGTTCGTCGGCCAGCTGACGCGACTGGTCGAGCAGCGCGTCGGTGCGGAGGTTGGCGACGAGCGAACTGAGCACGGCCCCCGCGCTGACCACGAACCGGTCGAGGAACTCCCGCCGCAGGGGCGTGAAGGGGCGAAGCGAGGCCAACTCGACCGCGCCGAGCACCTGTTCCTCGACCACGACGGGCAGGACGATCAGCACGCCCGGGTCGGCGGAGCCCACCCCGGAGGCGATGGTGGAGTATCCGGCGGGCACGTGCTCGACCACGAGGGCGCACCGGTCCTGGGCGGCCTGCCCGACGAGGGACTGGCCGAGCCGGAAGCGGCGCGGCGGGTCGTCCGGGTCGTCGGGGGAGCCGTAGGCCGCGGTCATGACGAGCTCGGTGCCCTTCTCGCCGTCCGTGGCGAGGAAGAAGGCCCCGTACTGGGCGCCGACCAGCGGCGGCACCTCGGCCATGATCAGCTCGGCGAGCTCGGGCAGGCTCCGGGTGCCCTGCAGAAGGCCCGTGATCCGGGCGAGGGTGGTCTGGAGCCAGTCCTGCTCCTCGTTGGCCCGGGTCGTGGCGCGCAGCGACTCGACCATCGAGTTGATGTTGTCGCGCAGGTCCCTGACCTCGCCGGGGGCGTCGACGGTGATCGAGCGGGTGAGGTCGCCCTCGGCGACGGCGCTGGTGACCTCGGCGATGGCGCGGACCTGGCGGGTCAGGTTCCCGGCGAGTTCGTTGACGTTCTCGGTGAGCCGTTTCCAGGTGCCGGAGACGCCCTCCACCTCGGCCTGGCCGCCGAGTTTGCCCTCGGTGCCGACCTCGCGGGCGACGCGGGTGACCTCGGCGGCGAACGAGGACAGCTGGTCGACCATCGTGTTGATGGTGGTCTTGAGTTCGAGGATCTCGCCGCGCGCCGAGACGTCGATCCGGCTGGTCAGATCGCCCTGGGCGACGGAGGTGGTGACCTGGGCGATGTTCCGCACCTGGTTGGTGAGGTTGTCGGCCATGGAGTTGACGTTGTCGGTGAGGTCCTTCCAGGTGCCGGAGACGCCGTGGACGGTGGCCTGGCCGCCGAGTTTGCCCTCGGTGCCGACCTCGCGGGCGACGCGGGTGACCTCCTCGGCGAACGAGGACAGTCGGTCGACCATCGTGTTGATGGTCTCCTTCAGCTCCAGGATCTCGCCGCTCGCGTCCACCCGGATCTTCCGCGTGAGGTCTCCACCGGCGACGGCCGTGGCGACCTGGGCGATGGACCGGACCTGGGAGGTGAGGTTGTCGGCCATCGTGTTGACGCCGGAGGTCAGCTCGCGCCACACCCCGCGCGACCGGGGTTCGCGGATCCGGCCGCCGAGCAGCCCCTGGGCGCCGACCTCGTCGGCGACCCGGGTGACCTCGGAGGTGACCAGCGAGAGGTGGCCGACCATGTCGTTGTAGACGCCGGCGATCTCGCCGAGGATGCCGTCCGCGGCGACGGGGAGCCGGACGGACAGGTCTCCCTCCCGTACGGCGGTGAGCCCGGCGAGCAGCTGTCCGAGGCCGTCCTCGCCGAGTTCCGTCTGCGGTACCGCCGCGTCCGGGGTGGAACCGTGCTCTGTCATGAACGACCTCGCACAGGGTGAGTGCCACGGGCCCGGGCGCGGGGTGCACGGGGTCCCGCATACCACTCCACTCTAGGTCGCATCGGGCACGTCGGGGCGGCCCGTCACCTCCACCTCGAACCAGACGGCCTTGCCGCGGGCCCGGGGGACGCAGCCCCAGGCCGCCGCGAGCCGTTCGAGCAGGTAGAGCCCGTGTCCGGAGGGGGCGCCGGCGTGGTGCCGCCCGTGGGGCCGGGGCCGTACCGGGTTCGTGTCGCTGACCTGGACCCACAGCCGGCCGTCGGTGCGGTCGAGCCCCAGTTCGTACGGGACGCCTCCGTGGACGAAGGCGTTGGTGACGACCTCGGAGACCAGCAGCAGGGCGTCCTCGACGGCGATCAGGCCGGGCTGTCCGGCGGACCCGAACCATTCGCTCAGTGCCCGCTGGGCGAGGTCACGGCACTCGCGCACCACTCCGGCACCCTCTGCCAGCTCATAGCGGCGGAGACGGGCGGACGCACGCCGTACGCGTGGGCCGGTCATACGCTGCTGCTACCCCCCCGCGGTCCGGGGAACCGCGCGGTGCGGCGGCTCCCCGGTGGTCAGTCCCCGGCGCCGGTGTCCGCGAGCGCGGCGTCGACGTCGGCGTACGCCCGGAAGACCTTCAGGGCTCCGGTGATCTCGAAGATCCGGCGTACCGGCGGCCGCAGCCCGGCCAGATCCAGGTGCCCCCCTTCGGGGAGCAGCCGCAGCCGTGTCCGCAGGAGCACGTTCAGACCGGTCGAGTCGCAGAACCGCAGTCCCGCGCAGTCGACGACGACGCGCATGGCCCCCGCGTACTCCCGCAGCGCGTTCCGCAGGGGTTCCACCGTGTCGTGGTCGAGCTCGCCGTCGAGCGCGAGGACGACGGTCCCGGGACGTCCGCCGTGGCGGCTCACCACCAGGAGACGGTCCGCCCGTGAAGTCCTCGCCTCTCCCGTCCGGCTCGGAGTCTCCATGGGGCTCACCCGCCTCCTCGCGTACGGTTCCGCGTATCTCGGGCTCCGGACGCCTCCGGGCCCTCCCGCCGGATCCCTCCGTGGCCGGAAGCTCCTACCTCGTTCCTGCCTTTTCGCCCGCTCCCGTCCCCGGGCGACGTCCCTAGGTGTGGTCGGCCCCGGCCTCGTTCCCCCCGTCGGGCGGCGGCTCCCGGTCGGTCGGTGCATCCTTCCCGAACCGCGCCGCGCCGCTGCGCAGGCGCCGGCCCGCCTCTCCGACCTCGTCCGGGATCCTGGTCGCCACCTCGTCCATCGACTCCTCGGGCGATTCCTGGGAGCCGTCGGCTTCGTCGTTGCCGTGCTGCTTCACCACGTGGTGGCGGCTGCCCCGGATCCCCTCGGCCACTCCTCGGACGGCCCGACGATTCGGTGGTCAGTCGCCCGCCGCGGTGCCCTCCCCGAGGAGGTCGTCCTTGAGTTCGCCGAGGATGCGGGTGAGGAGGCGCGAGACGTGCATCTGGGAGAGGCCGATCCGGTGGCCTATCTCCGCCTGGGTGAGCTCTTCGCCGAAGCGGAGCTCCAGGATGCGCCGGTCGCGGTCGTCGAGCCGGGCGAGCAGCGGCCGCAGCGCCGTCAGCGACTCGATCAGCTCGTACGAGGGCTCCGAGCTGGACAGGTGACGGGCGCCCGCGCCGGGGGTGGACTCCTCGTCACCGGCGGGGACGTCCAGGGACCGGGCCGCGTAACCGTGGGCCGCGAGCTGGCCCTCGGAGACCTCCTCCTCCGTGAGGTGCAGCTCCGCGGCCAGTTCCGCCCGGGTGGGGCGGCGGCCGAGGCGCTGTTCCAGGACGTCGGCCGCCTTCGCGAGGTCGATCCGCAGCTCCTGGAGCCGGCGGGGAACCCGTACCGCCCAGCTGGTGTCCCGGAAGAACCGCTTCATCTCGCCCACGATGGTGGGGAGGGCGAAGGCGGAGAAGTCGACGGTGCGGTCGGGGTCGAAGCGGTCGATGGCCTTGATCAGGCCGATCGTGCCGACCTGGATGATGTCCTCGGTGGGCTCGGCGCGGTTCCGGAACCTCCGGGCGGCGAACTTGACGAGGCTGAGGTTGAGTTCGATCAGCGTGTTGCGGACGTACGCGTACTCGGGGGTCCCCTCCTCCAGGGCCCGGAGTCGTGCGAACAGTGCGACGGACAGGGTTCGGGCGTCGTCCGTGGAGACGGCGGTCGGGCAGGCCGGCTCGGGGATACCGTCCAGTGCCGCCCGCCGGGTCGTGGCGCCCGTGGTGTCGGGCCCCGGGCCGGGGACGGCGGCGGTGGTGAGCGTGGTGTCGGAGCGTTCTCCGGCGGTGGACATGCGTGCTCCTTCGACGGGGGGCGATGGGCCCTGCGTCGCGGTATTCGGAGCGGCGGCGGGGGTCCGTCGGTCGAGCATCCTGAGGAAAGGATGCCCGTCTTGTGGCGGTTTGACACGAATCCCCGGGGAAACCGTAGAGACACGACGCGCCCCTGTCGGCGCGCAGGGATCGGGAGGAGGTGTCCGCGATGGACGAGGCCCGGCTCTCGGCGCACGAGCGGCGCGTTCTGGCGGAGATCGAGGAGCAGCTGAACCAGCAGGAGGCGTCGCTCGCGCGCAGCCTGCGCACGATGCGACGGGCCCCGCGCCTGCCCGTGCCCTCGATCGCCCGGGCCCGCCGGCACCTTCCCTTCCTCGGCGTCGCGGCGCTCGGCGCCACGACCCTCGCCCTGCTCGTTCTCGCGGTCGCCACCGAGGCGCGGGCGCTCATCTGGGCGTTCGCCGCCGTGTGGGTGCTGACCCTGGTCACCCTGCTGACCCTCGTCGTGCGCTGGGCGCGGCGCCGGGCGGCGCGATCACGGACGGACGGGTGAGGAGCCGGGCCCCGGCCCGGACACGCGCACCGCCGCCCCGGAACATCCGGGGCGGCGGTGGCGTCTCTGGGCTGCGGCTCCGCTCACCAGCGGTACCAGCGGCCGCTGCCGCTCCTCATCAGGAAGCCGAGCAGCCACAGGACCAGCACGGCAATGGCGACCCACCAGAGCACATGGACGGCGAATCCCGTGCCGAACAGCAACAGGATCACGAGCAGAACGAGAAGTAGGGGAATCACGGCTGCACCTCCGCTGCCTGCGGGGCCCGGCCGGCCGACTGGTTCCGGCTCGGGAAATTCGGTACCAGCGCGCGTGCCCCCTTTCCCGGAGAACATGCGAGGGCACCTGTGACGTTTGAGGCGGCGCAGGCGGGTGAGCCGCAGAAGTGACGGGGGAGCGACGTCTGAGAGGAAACGCATCGTGTCGTCCGACGGAAAGCTCGACGGAAAGAACGTGCTCGTCCTCACGACGAACTACGGGACGGAACAGGACGAGCTGCGCAAGCCGGTGGACGCCCTGAGGGAGAACGGCGCCCGGGTCACCGTCGCCGCGCAGGAGGACGCGCCCGTCCGGACCCTCGTCGGCGACCGGCACCCCGGCGCCGTCGTCCAGCCCGACACGACCCTGGAACGGGCGACGGCGGACGGCTTCGACGCCGTGATCGTGCCGGGCGGCACGCTCAACGCCGACCGGCTGCGGACCGACGACGAGGCACGACGCCTCGTCTCCGCCTTCGCCGAGGCCGGAAAACCGGTGGCCGCGATCTGCCACGGACCGTGGCTCCTCGTGGACAGCGGCCTGGCCCGGGACCGCGAACTGACCTCGTACCCCTCCCTCCGACCCGATCTGGAGAACGCGGGCGGAACCTGGCTGGACCGGGAGGTCGTGGTCGACAGCTCGGCGGGTCACCCCCTCATCACCTCCCGCCGACCGGCCGACCTCGACGCCTTCGCCGCGGCGATCGTCGACGTCCTCGACGGCGGCGGGAAGCCGGCATGACGAGAGAGGAAGGAGCTCGACCCATGCGCAAGAGTGGGATGGAGAAGGGCAAGGGGAAGGCGAAGGAGGCCGTGGGGAAGGCGGCGGGCGACCGGCGGATGGAGGCGGAGGGCAAGACCGACCAGGCGAAGGGCAAGGCCCGCGAGGCCATGGAGAAGGTCCACGAGGCGACCGAGAAGACCCGCGACGCGACGAAGCGGCGCGCTTCCTAGGCCGGACGGAGGGACCGTACGACAACGAGCGGTTCGTGCGCACGCGGGCTGTACGAGGTCCGTACGAGAATCCGCGGGCCACGCGCACACGCGGCCGTACAGGGCCCCCGGCGGATCCCCTTCCCGCCGGGGGCCCGCCCCGCTCGCACCGCCCCCGCCCGTCCGCGATTGACGGCGTCGGAACCGGGCAGCCGCGCCGTGAGACAGCACCACGACCCGAGTGACACGACAGGTGATGGCCATGACCACCGCACGAGACATCATGACCCCGGAAGCGACCTGCGTCCGCTGGTCCGAGACCCTCGTCGACGCCGCACGGAAGATGGCCGACCTCGGCGTCGGGGCGCTCCCGATCTGCGGCCCCGACGAGAAGCTGATGGGCATGCTCACCGACCGCGACATCGTCGTGAAGTGCATCGCCCAGGGCAAGGACCCGGCGCGGTGCACGGCCGGCGAGCTCGCCCAGGACGAGATCGTCACCGTCGGCGCGGACGACAGCGCGGAGCAGGTGATGAGCGTCATGAGCGAGCACCGGATCCGGCGGGTCCCCGTCATCGACCACCACGTCCTCGTCGGCATCATCGCCCAGGCGGACGTCGCCCGCGCGATGCCCGACCCGCAGGTGGGCGACCTCGTCGGAACGGTCTCCGCGGACTCCTGAGTCCCGCACACCGATGATCCCCGCACACCGATGGTCCCCGCACGCCGATGACACCCGCACGCCGATGACGCCCGCGCGACGTGCCCGGCACGCCCCCCGCCGCCGGCACGAGGGCCCCGCCCTCGGGACCTTCGTGGAGGGCCTGTTCGTCCTCCACGCGCACCGGCGCGCGCGGCCGCCGATGGCCGGCCGGACCGTCGTCGTCACCGGCGCGAGCGCCGGGGTGGGCCGCGCCGTCGCCCGCGCCTTCGGCGAGCAGGGCGCGAGCGTCGCGCTGCTCGCCCGCGGCCGCCGCGGTCTGGACGCCGCGGCGGCCGAGGTCGAGGAGGCCGGCGGACGGGCCCTCGTGATACCGGTGGACATGGCCCTGGCCACTCGGGTGGAGGAGGCCGCCGAACGCGTCGAGAAGGTCCTCGGCCCCATCGACGTCTGGGTGAACTCCGCCTTCACCTCGGTCTTCGCCCGCTTCCCGGACGTCACGGCCGACGAGTACGCGCGGGTCACCACGGTGACCTACCTCGGCTGCGTCAACGGCACGCGGACCGCCCTCCGGCGCATGCGCCCGCGCGGCTCCGGAGTCGTCGTCCAGGTCGGCTCCGCGCTCGGCGAGGCGTCCGTACCCCTCCAGGCGGCCTACTGCGGGGCCAAGCACGCGATCAACGGCTTCACCGCCGCCGTCCGGATGGAGCTCCGGCACGAGCGCAGCGACGTGGCCGTCACCGTCGTCCAGCTCCCCGCCCTCAACACCCCGCAGTTCTCCTGGGCCCTCTCGCGGCTGCCCCGCCGCCCGCGCCCCGTGGCGCCGGTCTACCAGCCGGAGGTGGCGGCCCGCGCCGTGGTGTACGCCGCCCGCCATCCGCGCCGCGCGGAGTACCGGGTGGGGGCCTCCACGGCCGGCACCGTGCTCGCGCACCGGCTCGCCCCCGCCCTCCTGGACCGCTACCTCGCCCGTACCGGATACGACGCCCAGCAGACCGACGAGCGCGCACGGGCCGTGGCCCCGCACAACCTGTGGGAGCCCCTCGACGGCCCCCGGGGCCGGGACTACGGCACCCACGGCTCCTTCGACCAGGAGGCCGCCGACCGGTCGCCGTACACCGTGGCGGCACGGCACCGCCTCCTGCTGTCGGCGGCGGCCGGTGCGGCACTGGTCACGGCCCGTGCGCTGCGCACCCGGGCGGCACGGACCTGACACCGACGGACTTGGCACCGAGGGATCTGGCACCGGGGGATCTGGCACCGGCGGACCTGTCACGGGCGGATCCGACCACCGGCGGACCGGAAGGCCGGGCCGGTCCTCACGGCCGCGGCAGGGGCGCGCGCAGGGCGCTCTCGCCCCGCGACCAGGCGTCCATCACCCGGTCACCGAGCCGCTCCTCCAGGAGGCAGGTCGCGGCGATGCCGAAGGAGACGTCCGGAGCGAGGTCCGGTTCGTCGTCGAGGAGGCCGCCGACGACCTCGCGGCGCACGAGCTGCTCGTGGACGGCGTCGGCCTCCACGTGCTCCTCGTAGTACCGCTCCGCGGCCGGTCCCGCGCCGGTCCTGCGCATCGCCGCGGCGATGCGGGAGGCGGCGGGCGGCGAGGCCGTCTCCAGGGCGGCGAAGTGCCCCACGAGCGCCCCGCGCAGCCTCCGGTGCAGGCCGAACAGCGACATGAGGTTCGAGGCCGCGAGGACCTCGGCGCCGGCCATGTCCACATGGCGGCCGTAGGCGGGGTCGAGCCCCAGGTCGGCCATCAGCTCCGCGTAGAGCCGGGAGTGCATCCGTTCCGCCCGCCCGCACCCGTACTCGTCGTACTCGACGGCCACCATCGCCGCCTTGGCGCGGCCCCGCAGCCGGGGGACCACCCACAGGTGCGGATCGGCCTCCCGCAACTGGTGCACGGAGCGCAGCGCGACGTACTCGCGCAGGTGCCACGACTCGCCCGAGGACATCAGGAAATGGGAGACGCCCGTGCCGTCGACCGGCTCCATGAGCAGGACGGCCAGCGCCTCGTCGACGTTCGGGCGGTGGCGGCAGTCGTGGCGCAGCGCGCTCTCGAAGCGGTGCTCGAGCAGGGCCCGGACCCTGAGCAGGTCGGGATCCCACTCCAGGGTGTCGGGGACGCCCGCGAAGCCCCGGTAACAGAGCTCGTAGCAGAGGTGGAGGGCGAGCTGGAGATCCTCCCCGTACGGTGAACAGCGCGCGATGTCGGCGGCCCGGGGCAGATCGCCGGGGCCGCCGCCGAGCAGCCGGTTCCGGACCCCCCGGGAGACCTCGCCGCGGGCCTCGGGGGCCTCCGGCTGGGCCGCGACGTCCGGAGTGAGCAGGGTCATGACGTCTCCGCCTCCTCGGCCGGGTCCCGCGGTGCGCGCCGAGCACCTCGCGGGCGGGGGTCCCGGAGGCGCGGACGGTGGCTCGTGTCGCAGAACGGCGCCCGCAGGCTCCGCCGGCACGTGCAGAGCGCCATCACGGGCCGCTCGCAGAGGATCACCGACCCGTCCGGCATGACGATCTCCGCGGGTCCCTCCACGAGCAGCGGACCCTCGGGGAGCGGACGGAACCGTGGCGGGGACGTCCGGGGCCGGACGCTCCCGAGGCCGGCGGCGCCGCCGGCCTCCGGGACCCTCACTCGCGGGGCGCTCTCGTTCGGGGAAGCAGACATCACCCACACCACCCATCGGCTCGGACCGCGTCGGTACGTCGCGACTGCCCCGGCTCCCGGTTCCGAATCACGCCCGGCAGGCGCGGATCACCACGAGCTCCTCGGCACCCGCGCCCGGAGGGATCAGCCCCCGGGCCGCGAACCAGTCCGCCCGGGCCGCCATCACGGGCCCGAACGGCTCGGTGCGCCGCTCGACGACACGGGCCCGCAGCCCGCCGCGCGCGAGCGCGTCGAGGGTGGCGGCGACCCCGGAGAGCGAGGACTGGACGAGGAGCAGGACCCCGGACGGCGCCAGGAGGCCCGGGGCCCGTGCGCAGACGCGGTCCAGGAGCAGCCGGCCGTCGGTGCCGGCGTCCCAGCTCCGCCGCGCGCCGCGCACGGGAGCCCCCGGGTCCTCGCTGGGTACGTAGGGCGGGTTCACGGTGACGAGGTCGAAGCGTTCGCGCGCCACCGGCGCGTCCAGGTCGCCGCGCAGCGTCCGGATCCGGCAGCCGTGCAACAGCGCGTTGAGCCGGGAGGCGGCGATCGCGGCGCGCGAGATGTCGACGGCGGTGGCCCGCGCGCCCCGCAGGGCGGCGAGGACCGCGAGGACGCCGGTGCCCGTGCACAGGTCGAGCGAGCGCATCCCGGGCCGCAGCTCCTCGCGCCGCAGCCGGGCCGCCAGGAGCGCGGTGTCCGCCTGGGGCGCGTACACGCCGGGAAGACGGCACATCCGCAGGGTGCCCGCGGAGTCCCCGCGGCCGGGCGCCGGGGCGAGCGGGACGGCGTGACCCACGCCGGTCAGCTCCCCGTCGTGGCGGCGGCCAGCGCGTCGACCACCGCGCCGAACCGGCGGTGCCGGAGGAAGACCGCGCGCTGACGCGCGGCGCCGCCGCCGTCCGCGCGGATCCGCTCCCACTGCTCCCAGGCCCAGTCGGTGTCGCCGGCGGAGTCGAGGCCGGGCTGGGCGAGGACGAGGAGGGCTTCGAGGAGTTCCGCGGCGGGCCGCTCCCGGCCGTCGACCGGATCGAGACCGTTCCCCGTGATGCCCTGGACGGCGGCGAGCCGATGGGCCCGGAGCAGGATCGGGTCGGGTACCGGCGGCGGGGGGACGCGGGCGTCGACGCGGTCCAGCAGCGTGGCGGCGAGACCGCGGACCAGGATCGCGAGCAGCACCACCGTGTCCAGGTCGGCGTTGGTGTCGGCGACCCGGATCTCCAGGGTCGGCACGTGCTCCGAGGGCCGGGCGTGCCAGTACACCATGCGGTCGTCCAGGAGCGTCCCGTCCTCGACCAGGCGCGCCACATGGGCGAGGTACCGGGGCTCGTCGAGCATCGGCGTCGGGCCGACGGTCGGCCACCTCGCGTGCTCGACGGCGCGCCGGCTCTGGTAGCCGGTGTCGTACCCGCGGGCGTAGGGCGAGTTCGCGGCCAGCGCCTGGAGCACGGGCAGCCAGGGCCGCATGTGCTGGGCGAGCGCGAGGGCGCGTCCGCGGTCGAGGGTGCCGACGTGGATGTGGCATCCGCAGACGAGCCCGTCGTCGCGGGCGATTCCGTCCGGGCGGGTGACGAGGGAGGCGAAGCGGCGGGCCATCAGCCGGTACCGCTCGGTGTCGGTCACCGTCAGGGGCTCCTCGGGCGGCAGTACGGGAGTGCCGGAGGCGATCGGCACGCAGTGCACGTCCCGGGCCGCCGCGCCCACCGTCGCGCGCAGCCGGGAGAGCTCGTCGCGCAGGTCCCGGCGGCTCGCCGTGGCCCGCGTGCAGATCTCGACCTGTGCGTTGAAGAACTCGGTCTGGAGCTGTGGGCCGAGCTCGCGGCCCGCCCGCCGGATGACCTCCGGCGCCCGGTTGACCGGGGCCCTCGTCGCCCGGTCGACCAGGACGAACTCCTCCTCGACACCCATCGTGAGGATCTTCATCTCGGGCTCCTCCTCGCCTCGGCGCGCGACTACCCGCCCCCGGGCCCGCCATGCCGCCGCCCGCCCGACCGCCGCGGGCCGTCATCCCGTCCATCCGGCGGCCGCGCGGCCGTTTCGGGGCGGCGCCCGGCGGGCACACGCCCGCGCGTCAGCGGCACGCACCGGACACGCTACGCCCCCGGGCACGCGTCGGCACCGGCACGCGTCGGCACCGGCACCGGCACGCGTCGGCACGGGCCGGGCGGGGCCGCTGTCGGGAGGTGCGTGATGACCGGTACCGGCGACCGGGGGGCTTCCCCCGAGGCGTACGACGCCACCCCCTACCTGCCGAGCCGCGGCGGACTCCCGGCCCACCGCAGGGCGGCGGCGGAGTGCCGGGGCTGCCCCCTCCACCGCGACGCGACCGGGACCGTCTTCGGCCGCGGCGACCCGGACGCGCGGCTGATGCTGGTCGGCGAGCAACCGGGCGACCAGGAGGACCGCGAGGGCGTCCCCTTCGTGGGGCCCGCCGGACGGCTGCTCCACCGCGCCCTGGCGGAGGCGGGGATCGACGAGAAGGACCTGTACGTCACCAACGCGGTCAAGCACTTCAAGTTCACCCGCGAGGAGACCCGCGGGCGCCGCATCCACAAGACGCCCACCCTCCGCGAGACCCGCGCCTGCCGGCCCTGGCTCATGGCCGAACTCCACCTGGTCTCACCCGAGTTGATCGTCGCCCTCGGGGCCACCGCCGGTCGGGCCCTGCTCGGCCCGGACTTCCGCGTCGGCACGGACCGGGGCGTGCCGAGACCGCTGCCCGGCGCCGGGGACGGCACCCGGGTCCTCGCGACCGTCCACCCCTCGGCCGTCCTGCGCGCCCCGGACCGCCAGGAGATGTACGCGGGACTCGTCGCCGACCTCCGTACCGCGGCGGACGCCCTGTGAACGCACGCACGCGGTTCGGCCCGGCGGCAGCGGGCAGTCGCGACGGGAGGGGGCACGACCGGAAGGGAGGCGGATCCCATGCGTGGGCACGCCGACGACAGGAGGAAGGTACGGGGCCGAGGACTCGA
This sequence comes from Streptomyces vietnamensis, assembly GCF_000830005.1. Taxonomy (NCBI): domain Bacteria; kingdom Bacillati; phylum Actinomycetota; class Actinomycetes; order Kitasatosporales; family Streptomycetaceae; genus Streptomyces; species Streptomyces vietnamensis. Next base: position 7,297,015 of record NZ_CP010407.1, read on the forward strand.
CGACGAGGAGTTCCGGTCGCTGATGAGGGAGGCACACGCCGAGGCGCGGCGTCGCTTCATCGGCCGGCCACCCCGGACCGAACCCGAACTCGCCCTGCGCACCCAGCACGCCGAGTTCGGTGCCGCCGCCCACTGAAGGCGCTTCGGGTGCCCGGGATCCCGCAGGACCGTGCCGACCGCGCACCCTCCCATGCCGCACCTCTCGGGAGGAGCGAACCGATGGACGCACGCAGGAACGAGCCCGTGGCCGAGCGCGCGAGCGTGCTCGCGAGCAGGGAGGAGCTGAGGGACCACCCCTCCGACGACCCGGTGCACCCGCCGGCGGAGCGGCCGGGCACGAGCGGTTCCCGCCGTTCGCCCGAACAGGGCGAGGAACGGAGCAGCGACCGCTGACCGCCTCCCATGATCCGCTTCCCACTCCCTTGGTGGACACCATGGACCTCGACTTCCTCAAACCCCTCCTGGAACGCCCCGGCCCCTGGGCCTCCGTCTTCGTCGAGACCCGCCGGGACACCGAGGACGGGGCACAGATGCAGAAGCTCCGTGACCGCGCCGTCGCCCGGCAGCTCGTCGAGGAGGGCGCGGATCCGGCCACCGTCGGCGCGGTCGCCGAACGGCTCCGCGCCGAGCCGACCTCCGGAGCACCGCCCGGACGCGCCCTCTTCGCCGCGGCCGGGGAGATCGTGCTCGACCTTCCCCTGACGGCGGCCCCGCCCGGCGTCGAGGCGACGTGGTCGAGCCTCCCGCACATCGCGCCGCTCCTGTACCTGCGGAGCGACGAACCGGCCTGCCATGTGGCCCTCATCGACCGCACCGGCGCCGACCTCGAACTGCGCGGTCCCCTGGGCACGGAGGACACGGGCCGGGCCGAGGGGAAGCAGTGGCAGGGCCGGGGCCACCGCAGCCTCCCCGCCGACCGGTACGAATGGCACTACAACAACAAGGTCGAGAACGCCTGGGAGGAGACGGCCGACATCATCGCCGCCGAGCTCGTGCGGCGCTGCCCGCCGGACGCCGGCACCCTCCTCGTCCTGGCCGGCGACGCCCGCGAGCGCAAGGCGGTACGGGACCGGCTCCCGCAGCAGCTGCGGAGCAACGCCGTCGAGGTCGAGCACGGCAGCCGGGCCCCCGGAGCGTCCGCCGAACTCCTCGACCGCGAGATCGAGGAAGCGCGTTCACGGTACGCACGGGAACGCGTGCGCAGCGCCCTCGACGAGTTCCGCAGAGGACGCGGACGGCCCGGTGAGCACCGTCCGGGCCCCATGGACGGCGCCCCCGGTCCGGCCGCCGAAGGCGTTCCGGCGGTGGTGGAGGCCGTCCGCGAGCACCGGATCGCCACCCTGCTGCTCGGGCACGACGCCGTGGAGGCGGGCCGCCCGGTCTGGGTCGGCCCCGGCGCGTACGACATCGCCGTGGGCCGTACCGAGGCGAAGAACTGGGGGATCCGCCGCCCGGAGGAGGCACGCGCCGACGACGCCCTGCTGCGCGCCTGCGTCGCCGCCGACTCCGAAGCCCTCCTGGTACCCGAGGAGACGACGGGCCCGGCCGGCGGTCTCGGCGCGGTCCTGCGCTGGAACGCCTGACCCGCCGCCGAGGAGTTCCGGCGCGCCTCCCGCGCCGGAACTCCGCGTGGTACGCCCGGCGGCCCCGGACGGTCGCCCCACGGGCGGCCGCCGAGAGGAGCGATCATGCACGTTCGTTCGTACTGGATGGAGTCCGCGCCGCCCGGCGTCGTCCGGCCGCCCCTGGAGGGCGACCTCACCGCCGACGTGGTCGTGGTCGGAGCCGGCATCGCCGGACTCTGCACCGCCCGCGAGCTCGCCCGCGCCGGGCGCGACGTCGTGGTCCTCGAAGCGGACAGGATCGCGGCCGGGGTCTCCGGACACACCACCGGCAAACTGACCTCCCTGCACGGCCTGTGTTACGAGCGCCTGCGCGAGGGCCGGGGAGAGGCGGAGGCCGCGGCGTACGCCGCAGCCCAGGAGGACGCCCTGCGCGAGGTGTCGCGCTTCTGCGGGGAGCGGGGCATCGACGCGGAGATCGAGCGCCGGCCCGCGTACACGTACACCCTCGACGAGGCGCGCGCCGGGACGATCCGGGCGGAGGCGGCGGCCGCCGCCGCGGCGGGCCTGCGGGCCACGGCGGTGACCCGGACGGACCTGCCGTACCCGGTCGCCGCCGCCGTCCGGGTCGAGGACCAGGCGCAGTTCCATCCCCGCCGCTTCCTGCTCGCCCTGGCGGACGACCTGGTCGCGCTCGGCGGCCGCGTCCACGAGTTCACCCGGGTCACCGGCCTGCAGGAGGGCGCCGACTGCCGCCTCGCCCTGGAGGGCGGCGGCACGGTCCACGCCCGGGACGTCGTCCTCGCCACCCACTTCCCGATCCACTGTCACACCACCCTCCTCATGCGGCTCTCCGTACGCCGCGAGCTGGTCGTCGCCGCCCCCGTGGAGGAGCACCAGGCCCCGTACGGGATGTACCTGACGGTCGACCAGGGCGTCCGGTCGGTGCGGACCGCCCCGCTCGGCGAGGGCCGGCGGCTGCTGATCGTCGCGGGAGAGGGGTTCACACCCGGCAGCGGAGGCGTCCCCGAGCGGTACGCCCGCCTGGAGGGCTGGGCGCGCGACCGGCTGCCGGGCTTCGCCGACGCGCCGACGGTCCACCGGTGGGCCGCCCAGGACGTCCACACGACCGACGGACTGCCCTGCGTCGGCCATGAACACCCCGACACCCAGCACGTGTACGTCGCCACCGGATTCGGCGGCTGGGGCCTCAGCAACGGCGTCGCCGCGGGTCGCCTGCTCACCGCCCACCTGACGGGCGCCCCGCGCCCGGCCTGGACGGAACTCTTCGACCCGCGCCGCGTCCTGCCCGTCCGCGAACTCCCCGAGGTCGTCCGCCGGCAGGCCGGTGTGGCCCGCCACTACGCGGCCGGCCTGCGGCACGGCCGACGCTGCACGCACATGGGCTGCGAACTGGGCTTCGACGAGACCGAGCAGACCTGGCAGTGCCCCTGCCACGGCTCGCGCTTCGCCTCCGACGGCACGGTCCTCCAGGGCCCGGCCACCCGCCCCCTGGAGGACTGACCGCCCGGCCCGCCACCGGCAGGGCACCCGCCCCGCGCCGCCTCCCGCCCGTCGAAAGCCGATCGCCCGTCAGGAAGCCGTGTTCCGCCCGTTCCGCCAGTTGGTCGGGATTCGGTGAAACCTTGCAGCTCCTCGTACCGTCCTCTCACCAGGGAGATGGACAGCAGACGGGGAGTGGGGGATTCCATGGGGCAGGGCAAGTACACCGCGCACATAGCCGTGGTGGCTTCGGCGGTCGGGCTGAGCCTGGCGGTATGGGGTGCCGCGGCGCTGATGGACAATGAGGCCGCCGCGGGGATGGGGGGCGCACCGACCTCGCAGTCGCCCGACGCGAAGCCCGGGGCACCGGCCCGGGTGACACCGCGGAAGGTGCCCGAGAGCATCGCGCACGCCGCCGAGGCGGGGGGTTCGGCCGTGAACATCACGATAGACGACGGCCCCGACCCGCGGTGGACGCCGCAGATGCTCGACATCCTCAAGCAGAACGACGTCAAGGCCGTGTTCTGCATGGTCGGCCCGATGGCCAAGGCGCACCCCGACATCGTCAAGAGGGTCGTCGCGGAGGGCCACAAGCTCTGCGACCACACGGTGTCCCACGACACCACGATGGACAAGAAGCCCTTCGCGTACCAGAAGCAGGAGATCCTCGACGCGAAGAAGATGATCGACGACGCGTCCGGGGGAGCGAGGATCGACTACTACCGGGCGCCCGGCGGCGCGTTCACCCCGGCCAGCCGGCACCTCGCCGCCGGCCTGGGGATGCGGCCGCTCGGCTGGAACGTGGACACGAAGGACTTCGAGCAGCCGGGCACGGCCTCGATCGTCAACACCGTCAAGAACGAGCTGTCCAACGGGCCCACGATCCTCTTCCACGACGGCGGCGGCGACCGCAGCCAGAGCGTCGCGGCCCTGCGGCAGGTGCTGCCGTGGCTCAAGGAGAACGGACACGCCTTCAGCTTCCCGGTCGTGACGACCCCCTGAGACCCGTACGCCTGCCCCACGGCCCGAAATCCGCATGCACCGGGCCGTGCGGGGCTGGCAGCATGCCCGAATGGTCCACGCTCTCGAACATCTGGTCGTCCGGCACACCCATCGCCTTCCCCTCCCCACGGCAACGGCCGGGGGCGGCCGCGGCGATGTCGCGGCGCGGCGGTTCGACGCCGCCCTGATGTCGGTCGGGTTCAAGCTGTCGGCCGGGCTGCTCGAAAAGCTGTCCCGGCTGCCGGAGGAGACGGTCCTCGCCGTCGCCGCCCGCACCCTCGACACCGTCCGCGAGATCGTCGGCGACCACGTCCGGCACAACGTGTACTTCGTCGACTTCCCGGCCAACGTGCCCGACACCTTCGACTTTTGGAGGTGCTGCGTCGCCGAGGCCCTCGGCGACGACACCGTGCGCCCCGGGGTGATCGAGCGGCTGCGCGCCGGCGTGCTCGACCTCCTCACCCTCCCCTCGTACGGCACCTACCGCCACACGTACGAGCAGATGCTCGCCGCGCACGACGAACTGATCGCCGCGGCGGGCGACCGCATGACGGTCCTGCACCCCGGCGGCACCCCCGACGAGGAGACCACCGCCCTCTATCTGTCCCTGGCCGGAAGCACCACCCCGCTCGGCGACGAGCACCTGCGCGACCTCGCGCTCCTCGCCGCCCACCGGGCAGACGGACCCCAGCCCGAGGCGATCCCGGTCCGGGAGCACCGCGCCGTCGTCAACCGGGCCCGCCTCGACGCCGGCGCGGACCTCCTCCTGGACACGGTCACCGACGTCCTGCGCCTGGCCTGCGCCCTCTCCGGCGGCGACGTCGGTCTGCGCGAGCCGACCCGGTTCCGCGCGCTGTCCCGGCCCGTCCGCCGCGCCCTGCTCGGCAGCCTCGACGCCGTCGTCGCCGAAGCCCCCGCCAAGCTCGCCGACGTCGCCGCGCACCGCGAGGCGTGGAAGCGCCTCGGCGAGCGGCTGCACCCGCACGAGTACCCGCGGTGGCCGCACGCGGCCGAGGTCTTCGCCGTCGCCCGCGGCGAGAAGAAGGCACCCTCCTTCGACAGCCGCGTCGAGGAACTCCTCGGCCGCGGCGACGTCATCGGGGCGGCCGAACTCCTGACCTCCGCCCCCGGCAGGCTGCTGCGCGCCCTGGACCGGCTCCTGCGCGCGGCGGACGGGCGGAAGGAACTCGACGCCGTCCTCACCGCGTTCGAGAGCGCCGTCCCCCATGCCTCCGGCCGCGTCGTGCTCTCCCTCCGCGAGCACGTCCAGAACCGCACGGGGACGGCGGGGGAGCGGCGGGTCTTCGTCAACCGGGTCGGCGCCGCCTGGGTCACCGCCGACACCCGGCCGCCGCTGCCGCCCGCCGTACGGGAGCGGCTGTGCGCCGTCCTCGACGCCGAGACCCGGCGCCGCCTCCCCGCCCCGGGACACCTGCTCGTCGACCCCGCCGTCCTGGACGTGGCGCTCCCGCTCAGCGGCCGGGCGACCGCGGCGGGGCTCGGCGTCCTGCCGCGCGGCTCCGTCTCGCCCGTCGAGGGCGAGCTGCTGCGCTTCTTCACGTACTGGAAGCAGACCGCGCGCAGGACCGACTACGACCTGTCGGCGCTGGTCCTGGACGAGGACTACGCGACCGTCACCTGGCTCTCGTACACGGCCCTCACCGCCGTCGAGGGCGCGCACTCCGGCGACATCACCGACGCGCCCGAGGGCGCCTCGGAGTTCATCGACCTGCGGCTCGGCGCCGTCCGCGGCAGCTACATCGTCCCGCAGGTGAACCTCTACTCCGGGGAGGACTTCGAGGAGGTCGAGGAGTCGTTCTTCGGCTTCATGCTGCGCGAGACCGAGCAGAAGGGCCGCCCGTTCGAGCCGCGCACGGTCCGGATGAAGTCCGACCTGCGCGGTCCCGGCCGGGTCGCGCTGCCGCTCGCCTTCGAACGCGGCGAGGACGGCGGCTGGCGCGCACGCTGGCTGCACCTGTACCTGCGGGGCGCCCCGTCCGCGAACCGGGTCGAGGAGAACCGGGTGTCGGTGGCGGTACTGCTCCGGGGGCTGCTCGCCCGCACCCCGCTGACGGTCCGCCACCTCGTCGACCTGATGGGCCCCGAGGCCACCGCCACGACCTGGTGGGACGGCTCGACGCCGCCGGACGGACCCGTCACGTACATCGGTCTGGAGCGGCCCGCCGGCCTGCCGCCGGGCTCGCGCGTCCTCACGCCCGAAAATCTGCGCGACCTGATCCCCGCCTGACTGCTACGGTCGTCCCGGGCGAGGCCATGAAGAGGCTTCCTTCTCAAAACCCCTTGAAATAGCCTCTTCGCTTTCCTCGCCCCTCTGCTTGTACGGAGGGACCCCCGTTCGGACGGTGAGAGCGGGGGCCGACCGTGTCCCACGGCAGGTCGGCCCGTTGTGAGGGTGTGACCTCAACACGACGCATCTCCTCGATCCTCGCCGTCGCCGCCGCGTTCTCGTGTCTCGGCGCCGCCGGGGCCTCCGCCGCGAACGCCGCCGAAGCCACCGGACCGCTCGGCCCCAAGATCAACCCGGTCAGCGAGCTCGACGCCCTCACCATGACCGGCATCCCCGAGGAGTCCCGCGGGCGCTTCCCCGGCGTGGCCAGTCAGCTGAGCGGCCTCAGCCGGGTGAACGAGCTGGGGCAGCTGCGCCAGCTGACCGACCTCGCGGCCCCGGCCACCGGGCTGCTCCCCGAGATCTCCACCTGACCGACCCGATACGACCCGCTCCGAAGGTCCGGTGCCCCGAGGGCGCCGGACCTTCGCCGTGTCAGGGCCTGGCGGCCGTCTCCCGCACGGGGTGCCTGCTCAGGATCGAGACCCGGTTGAAGGCGTTGATGGTGATCGCCACCCAGATGACCGCCGAGATCTCGTCGTCGTTCAGGGACCCGCGGGCGGTGTCGTACGCACGCTCCTGCGCGAGGACGTCGGCGGGGGCGGTGGTGGCCTCCGCGAGGGCCAGGGCCGCGCGCTCCCGTGCCGTGAAGAGCTCGGTGTCGCGCCAGGCGGCGAGCACGCCCAGGCGGCGGGTCGTCTCGCCGGCGCGCAGGGCGGCCCTGGTGTGCACGTCGAGGCAGTACGCGCAGCCGTTGATCTGGGACACACGGAGGTTGACGAGCTCCACCAGGATGCGGTCGAGCCCCGCGGCGGCGGCCGTCGTGCGCACGGCCTCGGCCGTCTGGACCAGCGCGTGGTAGGCCATGGGACTCTGCTTGTCGACGTAGACCCGCCCGTCCGCCGGGGCTCCTGCCGTGTCGCTCACCGTGCGCTCCTTCCCGAGGCCCGATGACCTCGTCCGTCGACCGTGCGTGTCACCGTCGTAGGAGCTATCATCGTCCATGATTGTTGAAAATGGAACTACTTCCATGGAGGGGTCGGCAATGAGCACCATAGAGATCGAGGTCCTGACCTCGCGGGACGTCCCGCTGGGCGGGCCGCGGGCGATGACCGTACGGCGTACGCTCCCGCAGCGGGCCAGGACGCTGATCGGGGCCTGGTGCTTCGCCGACCACTACGGCCCCGACGACGTCGCCGAGTCCGGCGGCATGGACGTCGCCCCCCACCCGCACATCGGACTGCAGACCGTGAGCTGGCTGTTCAGCGGCGAGATCGAGCACCGCGACAGCCTGGGCAGCCACGCGTACGTACGCCCCGGAGAGCTCAACCTCATGACGGGCGGCCACGGCATCAGCCACACCGAGGTCTCCACCGCCCGCACCACCGTCCTGCACGGCGTGCAGCTGTGGGTGGCCCTCCCCGAGGAGCACCGGAACACCGCCCGGGACTTCCAGCACCACGCCCCGGAGACCGTCCGCGTCGACGGCGCGGACCTCCGGGTCTTCCTCGGGACGCTCGCCGGCTCGACCTCCCCGGTCCGCACCTTCACGCCGCTCCTCGGCGCCGAACTCCTCATCGAGCCGGGCGCGACCGTCACCCTCCCCGTGGACCCCGCCTTCGAACACGGCCTGCTCGTCGACACGGGGGAGGTCCGCCTGGCCGGAACGCTTCTGCGCCCGGCCGAACTGGGGTACGCCCCCACCGGGGCCGACTCGCTGACCCTCGTGAACGAGTCGGACGCCCCCGCCCGCGCGGTCCTCCTCGGCGGGACCCCGTTCGAGGAGGAGATCGTGATGTGGTGGAACTTCATCGGCCGCAGCCACGAGGACATCGTCGAGGCCCGCGAGGAGTGGGAGAAGGCCTCCGACCGCTTCGGCGAGGTCGAGGGCTACCCCGGCGACCGCCTCCCGGCCCCCGCCCTGCCCAACGCCCGGATCGCGCCCCGCAAGAACCCCGCACGCACCTGACCCACCCCTCTCCCTCCTCTTCACGCATTCACGCATTCACGCATTCACGAAAGGCACTCCCCATGACCGAGCAGACCGCCACCGCCCCCGTCGTCCGGCGCGTGGACCCCCGGCACCGGTACGAGATCCTGGTCGACGGCGAGCGCGCCGGCCTGACCGCCTACCGCGACCGCGACGACCGACGGGTCTTCTTCCACACCGAGGTCGACGAGGCCTACGCGGGCCAGGGCCTGGCCGCGATCCTCGTCGAGCAGGCCCTCACCGACGTCCGCGCCTCCGGGATGCGGATCGTCCCCGTCTGCCCCTACGTCGCGAAGTTCCTGAAGAAGCACGAGGAGTTCGCCGACATCACCGACCCGGTGACCCCCGAGGTCCTCCAGTGGCTGGACGCACAGCTGGGACGTTGACCCCCGGTCAACACGACGCACGCGGAGGCGAACGCTTCATCCGAACGGACGAGTCGCGCGCGATCGGGCCCGCAGGCCCCCTGAGCCGGGGGCCGAACGGGCGACCGAACGGGCGGGTCCTCCGCGCGTCGTTGGCCGACTCTCGATCGGTTGGCCGGAAACCTGCTGGTCACCGACTTAAACATTGTTTCGAGCAAGATCACCACAAGGAGGTAATGCTCTCGGACTCATCGAGCGAGGCGGGCTCGGCGGCCGTTACTGTTCCCCGAGATCTGGACGGATTCCCGGATCTTCGCCCCCCTTTATCTTCTTTCACCGGTTTTCGGCGCGCCCGTGCGCCGAGAGTCGCCCTTGCGAAGGAGAGCTCGCCCGATGACCGTTGACGACCGCCCGGACGTACAGACGGGACCGCCCCAGCAGTCCAGTCTGAGCACCGCGGCCGCCCGCAACCTCGCCACCACGACCAAGTCCGCTCCGCAGATGCAGGAGATCAGCTCCCGCTGGCTGCTGCGGATGCTCCCCTGGGTGGAGACGAAGGGCGGCGCCTACCGGGTGAACCGCCGACTGAGCTACACCGTCGGCGACGGACGCATCGAGTTCGTCCAGGACGGCTCCCGCGTCCGCGTCATCCCCCGCGAGCTCGGCGAACTCGCCCTGCTGCGCGGCTTCGAGGACGTCGACGTGCTCAACGCGCTCGCCGACCGCTGCGTCCAGCGCGACTTCAGCGCCGGTGAGGTGCTCGTCCAGCGCGGGGCGCCCGCCGACCAGATCCACCTGATCGCCCACGGCCGCGTCAGCCAGACCTCCGTCGGCAAGTACGGCGACGAGGTCGCGGTCGCCACGCTCGCCGACGGCGACCGCTTCGGCGAGAACGCCCTCCTCGACGGCGACGCCGGCTGGGACTACACCGCGACCGCCGAGACCTCCGGCACTCTGCTCTCCCTCTCCCGCGCCGACTTCGCGAACATCCTCAACTCGGCGCCGAGCCTCCAGTCCCACATCCGGGAGTTCAGCTCGCTGCCCGACCAGCGGCAGAACAAGTACGGCGAGGCCGAGATCGCGATGTCGGCCGGCCACAAGGGCGAGGCCGAGATCCCCGGCGCCTTCGTCGACTACGAGCTCAAGCCGCGCGAGTACGAACTCTCCGTCGCCCAGACCGTCCTGAAGGTCCACACCCGGGTCGCCGACCTCTACAACGGGCCGATGAACCAGACGGAGGAGCAGCTCAGGCTCACCATCGAGGCGCTGCGCGAGCGCCAGGAGTACGAGCTGATCAACAACCCGGAGTTCGGCCTGCTCCACAACGCCGACTTCAAGCAGCGGATCCAGCCGCACTCCGGCCCACCCACCCCGGACGACCTCGACGAGCTGCTCTGCCGCCGCCGCAGCACCAAGCTCTTCCTCGCCCACCCCAAGACGATCGCGGCGATCGGGCGCGAGTGGAACCGCGCGGGGCTCTACCCGAACACCATCGAGCTCCAGGGGCACCAGGTCCCGGCCTGGCGCGGGGTCCCGATCCTGCCCTGCAACAAGATCCCCATCAGCAAGGAGAACACCAGCTCCATCCTCGCCATGCGTCTCGGCGAGGACAACCAGGGCGTCATCGGTCTGCGCCAGACCGGTCTGCCCGAGGAGTACGAGCCGGGCCTGTCCGTGCGGTTCATGGGCATCAGCGAGCAGGCGATCATGTCGTACCTCGTCACGACGTACTACTCCGCCGCCGTCCTGGTCCCGAACGCGCTCGGCGTCCTGGAGAACGTGCAGATCGCGCGCCGGCGCGACTAGGGCCCCTCCCCGCAGGCCACCTCCACCCGGACCATCCGGGCCGGGCCCGCGTGCCCGGAATCCGGGACGGCCCGCCCACCTCTCCAAGGAGTCACGGATGCCCGATCCCGGGCTTTCCCCTCTGCAGTCCAGCCTGCCCGGCGCCGCGGCCTCGTTCACCGCCAGGGTCCTCGCCGACGCCGCGGCCCACGGCTTCGCCGTACCGCACATCGCCGCCGAAACGCAGCCCCTCCCCACGGAAGCCCCTGCCGGAGCCCCCACCGAGGCCCCTGCCGGGATCCCCACTGGGCTCCCCGCCGGGGCCCCTGCCGGGATGGCCGTCGGGGCCGCCGCGGCCCCCGTCGTCGAACCCGCCCCCGCGACCACGCGGTCCCAGCCCGATCCGGGGTGGGTCCTGCGCGGTCCCAGTGGTCTCGGTACGGCGGGGCTGTCCCTGGTCCCGCGTGCGGAACCCCCGGCGCTCCCGGCAGAACACCCGGCGCTCCCGGCGGAGCCCCTCGCGGCGCCGGCGGACGCGCTGATCATCCCGGGCCTCTACTGGCACCCGGTGCCGGAGCCCGATCCGGTGCGGATGGAGGAGGTCAGCCGCCGGATCAAGTCCTGGGCGCTCGACGAGATCCAGCTCTACCCGGAGGACTGGGAGGGCGACTTCGACGGGTTCCGCGTCGGGCCCTACATGGTGGCCTGCCACCCGGACGCCCCGAGCATCGAGCACCTCATGGTCGCCGCCCGGCTGATGGTCGCCGAGAACGCCGTCGACGACTGCTACTGCGAGGACCTCGGCGGTTCGCCCATCGGGCTGGGCGGACGGCTCCTCCTCGCGCACACCGCCCTGGACCCGCTGCACTCGACGGCGGAGTACCAGCCGCAGTGGGCGGAATCGCTCCACGCGGACGCGCCCCGGCGCGCCTATCGCTCCGCCATGGAGTACTTCGTCCGCCTGGCGACCCCGTCCCAGGCCGACCGGTTCCGGCACGACATGGCCCGGCTGCACATGGGCTATCTCGCCGAGGCCGCGTGGGACGAGACGAACCACGTGCCGGAGGTGTGGGAGTACCTCACGATGCGGCAGTTCAACAACTTCCGCCCCTGTCCCACCATCACCGACACCGTCGGCGGCTACGAACTCCCCACCGATCTGCACGCCCAGCCGGCGATGCAGCGGGTCCTGGCACTGGCCGGCAACGCCAGCACCATCGTCAACGACCTGTACTCGTACACCAAGGAACTCGCCAGCCCCGGCCGGCACATGAACCTGCCCGTGGTGCTCGCCGACCGGGAGTCCCTCTCGGAGAAGGACGCGTACCTGAAGGCGGTCGAGGTCCACAACGACCTCATGCGCGACTTCGAGGCCGCGTCCGCCGAACTGGCCGCCGCCTGCCCCGTCCCGAGCGTGCTCCGCTTCCTGAAGGGAGTGGCCGTGTGGGTCGACGGCAACCACTACTGGCACCAGACCAACACCTACCGCTACAGCCTGCCCGATTTCTGGTAAGAACGGATTTCATCTGTGACCAACACCGAGCTCCCCACCGTCAACGGCACCTCCGCGTTCGTCCCCGCCCCGGCGACGCCGTACCAGGGAGACATCGCCCGTTACTGGAACGCCGAGGCCAGGCCCGTGAACCTGCGCCTGGGTGACGTGGACGGGCTGTACCACCACCACTACGGCATCGGTGCCGTGGACCACGCCGCCCTCGGGGACGTCGAGGACAGCGAGTACGAGAAGAAGCTGATCTCCGAGCTGCACCGCCTGGAGTCGGCGCAGGCCGAGGTGCTCCTCGACCACCTCGGCCCGATCAGCCCCGAGGACACCCTCGTCGACGCCGGCTGCGGCCGCGGCGGTTCGAGCGTCATGGCCCACCAGCGCTTCGGCTGCAAGGTCGAGGGCGTCACCCTCTCCTCCACGCAGGCCGAGTTCGGCAACAGGCGCGCGAAGGAGCTGGAGATCGACAGCCACGTCCGCGCGCAGGTCTGCAACATGCTGGACACTCCCTTCGAGAAGGGCAGCATCGCCGGCTCGTGGAACAACGAGTCGAGCATGTACGTCGACCTGGACGACCTGTTCGCCGAGCACTCCCGGTTCCTCAAGGTCGGTGGCCGCTACGTGACCATCACCGGCTGCTGGAACCCGAAGTACGGCCAGCCCTCGAAGTGGGTCTCCCAGATCAACGCGCACTTCGAGTGCAACATCCACTCGCGCCGTGAGTACCTGAAGGCGATGGCCGACAACCGCCTCGTCCCGCAGGCCGTCATCGACCTGACGCCGGACACCCTCCCCTACTGGGAGCTGCGGGCCACGTCCTCGCTGGTCACCGGCATCGAGGAGGCGTTCATCGAGTCGTACAAGGACGGCTCCTTCCAGTACGTCCTGATCGCGGCCGACCGCGTCTGACGTACCGCCCACCCCCACGGCCGAGGGGCGGGTCCGTCTTCCGACGGACCCGCCCCTCGCGTCATGCCGCGGCCGTCTCCTTCTCGGAGGCCTCGGCGGTCTCGGCGGCCGGTGCGCTCACCCGCTCGGTACGGGGCGCCTGGCCGGTCCGCAGGCCGAGGCGGGCGATGACCGCGACGAGCGCGAAGGCGGCGGCGCCGATCCAGAAGGTGAGGGTGAAGCCGGACTCGGCGGGCAGGGCCGGGACGCCGGCGGGCAGGTGCTCGATCGTCTGCGAGGCCAGGATCGTGGTGACCACGGCGCTGCCGACCGCGCTGCCGGTGGAGCGGGAGATCGAGTTGATGCCGTTGGCGATGCCGCTCTGGTGGTGCGGGACGCTCGCCATGATGACGGCGGGCATGGCCGCGTACCCGAAGCTGACGGCCGCGCCGACGATCACGCCGGCGCCGATCACCGACGCGGTGTGGCCGTGGTCGAGGGCGAGCCAGCCGAAGCCCACGGCGCCGAACGCGGCGGCCAGGGTCAGCGCGGTGCGCGGGCCGCGGTGGCGGACCAGGCGGCCGCCGATCGGCGAGGCGAGCAGGGAGACGATCGCGCCGGGCAGCAGGAACTCCACGGAGGCGCGGAGGATGGAGGCGCCGAAGCCGTAGCCGGTGAGGGCCTCGGGCATCTGGACGAGGTACGAGACGCCCAGGAAGTTCGCGAACATGCCGAAGCCGACGAGGATGCCGGCCAGGTTGGCCATGAGCACCGGCCGGTGCACGAACATCCGCATGTCGACGAGGGGCTCGCGGACCTTGAGCTCGGTGAAGACCCAGACGACGGTCATGACGGCCGCGGCCGCGAAGCTGCCCAGGGTGCGGCCGGAGGTCCAGCCCCATTCGTGGCCCTGCGAGATCGGCAGCAGGAGGAGCAGCAGGGTGGCGCCGAGGGTGAGCGCGCCGAGGAAGTCGGTGCGGCCGCCGGTCTTGTGGCGGGTCGCGGGGACCAGGAACACGACGGCGAGGAGGGCGATCGCGGCGAAGCCGGTGGCCATCCAGAAGGCGCTGCGGTAGTCGGCGTCGGAGCCGGAGGTGAGCAGGCCGGTGGCGACGAGCGCGAGACCGCTGCCGAAGGCGAGGGTGCCGCTGACCAGGGACATCGCGCCGGGCAGCTTCTGCGGGCGGACCTCCTCGCGCAGCACGGACAGGGCGAGCGGGAAGATCGCGGTGGCGGCGCCCTGGAGGACGCGGCCGAGGATCAGCAGGGGGAGCGAGGTCGCCAGGGCGGCGACGACGGAGCCGGCGACCATGACGCCGAGGACGGCGACCAGGGTGGGCTTCTTGCCGTGCTGGTCGCCGAAGCGGCCGAGCAGCGGGGTGAAGACGGCGGCGGAGAGCAGGGTGGCGGTGGTGACCCAGCTGACGTTGGCGGCCGAGGTGCCCAGGTCGGCGCGGATGAGGCCGAGGATCGGGACCGGCAGGGTCTGCATCATCGACACGACCATGGCGGCGAGGCTCAGCGCGAAGACGACGAGCGTCTCGCGCCGGGGATCGGCGGCGGGCGGGGTGGTCTCGTGACTCATGTGTGGGGACCTTCTCGGTGCTTCACGTCGTAGATGTTTGATGTCATCAAGTAATACGACGACGGTAGGCCCCGATGCTTGAGGAGGTCAAGTAAATGCTTGAGGTCCTTAAGTAAACAATTGATAATGTCAAGGATCGTGAGTATGCTCGAACCATGAGCGCGACGACCCCCGAGACGCCCACCAAGCTCCAGCTGCTCGAGCTCCTCGCCGCCATCGGCACGGCGCAGTGGCGCGACTTCGCCGCCGCTGCCGCCCACCACGGGCTGACGTCCACGCAGGCCAAGGTCCTCGCCCAGCTGAACGGTCCGCTGCCGATGCGCGCCCTCGCGACCCTGCTCGTCTGCGACGCGTCGAACGTCACCGGGATCATCGACCGCCTGGAGGGGCGCGGCCTGGTGCGCCGCGAGCCCGACGCCTCCGACCGGCGCGTGAAGAACGTCGTGGCGACCGACGAGGGCCGGGAGGTCATCCGGCGGGTCCGCGAGGAGATGCAGGCGACCCACGGCGCCCTCGACACCCTCGGCGCGGAGGACAGCGCCACCCTGTACGGCCTGCTCGCGCGGCTGCGACCGGGCATGGAGAACAACGCCTGAGTGTGGCTGCGCCCGGGCACGGAGAAGGGCGCCTGACGGGAAACCCCGTTCAGGCGCCCTTCTCCATGCCCGGCTCAGTCCCTGCGCTCCCCGAAGGCCCTCAGGATCTCCTCGGCGGCCAGGGTCGCCGTCAGCTCGCCGTCCCTGACCCGCCGCTCCAGGGAGGGCGTCACGTCCTGGACCGCCGGGTCGGCGCTCAGCCGTCGCAGCAGCTCGTCCCGGACCATCGACCACGTCCAGTCGACCTGCTGGTCCTGGCGCTTGGCCGCGAGGCGGCCGGTCGAGTCGAGGAGCGCCCGGTGCTGCTTCAGACGGTCCCAGACCTCGTCGAGGCCTGCCGACTCCCGGGCGCTGCAGCTCAGCACCGGCGGGGTCCAGGCCGCGTCGGCGCCGTGCATCAGCCGCAGCGCGCCCGCCAGCTCACGCGCGGCGGCGCGGGCGTCGCGCTCGTGCGGGCCGTCCGCCTTGTTGACGGCGACCACGTCGGCCAGCTCCAGGACGCCCTTCTTGATGCCCTGGAGCTGATCGCCGGTCCGGGCCAAGGTGAGCAGCAGGAACGAGTCGACCATGTTGGCGACGGCGGTCTCGGACTGGCCGACACCCACCGTCTCCACGAGCACCACGTCGTAGCCCGCGGCCTCCATCACGACCATCGACTCCCGCGTCGCCTTCGCGACGCCGCCGAGCGTGCCGGCGCTGGGGGAGGGGCGGACGAAGGCCGCCGGGTCGACGGCCAGCCGCTCCATCCGGGTCTTGTCGCCGAGGATCGAGCCGCCCGTACGGGTCGACGACGGGTCGACGGCGAGCACCGCCACCCGGTGGCCGAGCCCGGTCAGCATCGTCCCGAACGCGTCGATGAAGGTGGACTTCCCGACCCCGGGCACCCCGCTGATCCCGATCCGCACGGCCTTCCCGCTGTGCGGCAGGAGCTCCGTGAGGAGCTCCTGCGCGAGCGCACGGTGCTGGGGGCGCGTCGACTCGACGAGGGTGATCGCACGCGCGATCACCGCCCGCTTCCCGTCGAGCACGCCCTTCACATACGTGTCGAGACCGATCACAGGTCGTGCCCGAGGTCGGCCGCCAGCCGCGTCACCAGGTCGTGGGCCGCGTCGGGGATCACCGTCCCCGGCGGGAACACGGCCGCCGCGCCCATCTCCAGGAGCGTCGGCACGTCCTGCGGGGGGATGACGCCGCCGACCACGATCATGATGTCCTCGCGGCCCTCCGCCGCGAGCTCCTCCCGCAGCGCCGGCACGAGGGTGAGGTGCCCCGCGGCCAGCGACGAGACCCCGACGATGTGCACGTCCGCCTCGACGGCCTGACGCGCCACCTCGGCCGGGGTCTGGAACAGCGGGCCGACGTCCACGTCGAAGCCCAGGTCGGCGAAGGCGGTGGCGATCACCTTCTGGCCCCGGTCGTGGCCGTCCTGGCCCATCTTGGCGACCAGGATGCGCGGCCGGCGCCCCTCGGCCTCGCCGAAGGCGTCGACCAGGGTCCGGGTGCGCTCCACGGAGGGGGACTCGCCTGTCTCGGTGCGGTACACACCGGAGATCGTACGGATCTGCGCCGCGTGACGGCCGTACACCTTCTCCAGGGCCTCCGAGATCTCGCCGACGGTGGCCTTCGCGCGGGCCGCGCGCACGGCGAGCTCCAGGAGGTTGCCGTCGCCGCCCGCGGCGCGGGTGAGCGCGTCGAGCGCGTCCCGGCAGGCGGTCTCGTCGCGCTCCTCGCGCAGCCGCCGCAGCTTCTCGATCTGCTGGGCGCGGACGGAGGAGTTGTCGACCTTGAGGACCTCGATCTGCTCGTCGGACGCCACCCGGTACTTGTTGACGCCGATCACCGGCTGCCGTCCGGAGTCGATGCGGGCCTGGGTGCGGGCCGCGGCCTCCTCCACGCGCAGCTTGGGGATGCCCGCGTCGATGGCCTTGGCCATGCCGCCGGCCTGCTCGACCTCCTGGATGTGCTTCCACGCGCGGCGGGCCAGGTCGTAGGTGAGCTTCTCGACGTACGCGCTGCCGCCCCAGGGGTCGATCGTCCGGCAGGTGCCGGACTCCTGCTGGAGGAGCAGCTGCGTGTTGCGGGCGATGCGCGCCGAGAAGTCGGTGGGCAGCGCGAGGGCCTCGTCGAGGGCGTTGGTGTGCAGCGACTGGGTGTGGCCCTGGGTCGCGGCCATCGCCTCCACGCAGGTCCGCGTGACGTTGTTGAACACGTCCTGCGCGGTCAGCGACCAGCCGGAGGTCTGCGAATGGGTCCGCAGGGAAAGCGACTTGGCGTTCTGCGGGTCGAACTGCTTGACCAGCTTCGCCCAGAGCAGCCGGGCCGCGCGCAGCTTCGCGATCTCCATGAAGAAGTTCATGCCGATCGCCCAGAAGAACGACAGGCGCGGCGCGAACGCGTCCACGTCCAGGCCCGCTTCACGCCCGGCCCGGATGTACTCCACACCGTCCGCGAGCGTGTACGCCAGCTCCAGGTCGGCCGTCGCACCCGCCTCCTGGATGTGGTACCCGGAGATGGAGATGGAGTTGTAGCGCGGCATCCGCTGCGAGGTGTACGCGAAGATGTCGGAGATGATCCGCATCGACGGCCCGGGCGGATAGATGTACGTGTTGCGGACCATGAACTCCTTGAGGATGTCGTTCTGGATGGTCCCGGCCAGCTTCTCGGGCGGTACGCCCTGCTCCTCGGCGGCCACGATGTACAGCGCGAGCACGGGCAGCACCGCGCCGTTCATCGTCATCGACACGGACATCTTGTCCAGCGGGATGCCGTCGAACAGCTGCCGCATGTCGTAGATGGAGTCGATGGCCACGCCGGCCATGCCGACGTCACCGGTGACGCGCGGGTGGTCGCTGTCGTAGCCGCGGTGGGTCGGCAGGTCGAAGGCGACCGACAGGCCCTTCTGGCCGGCGGCGAGGTTGCGCCGGTAGAAGGCGTTCGACTCCTCGGCCGTGGAGAAGCCCGCGTACTGACGGATCGTCCAGGGCTGGTTGACGTACATGGTCGGGTACGGGCCGCGCAGGTACGGGGTCATGCCCGGACGGGTGTCCAGGAAGTCCAGGCCCTCCAGGTCCTGCCCGGTGTACAGCGGCTTGACGGCGATGCCCTCCGGGGTCTCCCACAGCAGGTCGTCACCGCCCGCCGCCTTCTCGACGGCCGTGCGCCACTCGTCGGACCCGCCCCCGGCGGCCTGTGCCCCGAGCTCGATCCCGGAGAAATCGGGGATGGACATCAGGACACTCCCATGCGGTCGAGGGCGGTGGAGAGCAGGGCGACGGCGTCGCAGCCGGCGAAGACGTACGAGTCGACACCGGCGTACGACGCGGGGCGCCCGGCCAGGAGGACGTGCTCGGCCCCGGCCGCGCGCAGCTCCCCGGCGGTGGCCTCGGCCTGCTCCTCGTACAGCGCGTCGTTGGAGCAGAGGCAGGCCTCGCGGGCGCCGCTCTCCTCGAACGTGCCCTCGGTGACGGCCTCGATGCCGCCCGCCTGGAAGAGGTTGGCGGCGAAGGTGAGCCGGGCCGAGTGCGCGGCCGCCGGGCCGAGCGCGGCCAGGTAGACGCGGGGCCGGGCACCGGTCGCCGCGAGGTGGGCGTCGGAGCGGGCGCGCAGCTCCTCGTACGCCTCGTCGCGCCGGACGCGGGGGAGGCCACCGGAGAGCGGCTGGGGCGCGGGCGCGCGGTCGACGGGCTTCTCCGCGAGGTGCGGGAACTCGCTGACGCCGGTGATGGGTTCGCGGCGGGTGGCGAGCTTCCTGCTGCGCGCGGCCCAGGTCTCGGCGAGCCGCTCGCCGATCAGGCCGGAGCGCAGCGCGGCCTCCTGGCCGCCCGCCCGCTCGATCGTCCGGAAGAACTCCCAGGCGGCGTGCGCGAGTTCGTCGGTGAGCTTCTCCACGTACCAGGAGCCGCCCGCCGGGTCGATGACCCGGGACAGGTGGGACTCCTCGATGAGGACGGTGGAGGTGTTGCGGGCGATCCGGCGGGCGAACGCGTCCGGCAGGCCGAGCGCGTCGTCGAAGGGCAGCACGGTGACGCTGTCGGCGCCGCCCACACCGGCCGCGAGGGTCGCGATGGTGGTGCGCAGCATGTTCACCCAGGGGTCGCGGCGCGTCATCATCACCGGCGAGGTCACCGCGTGCTGGCGCTGCGCGCCCGCCTCCGGGGCGCCGCAGGCCTCGGCGACACGGGCCCACAGGCGGCGCGCGGCGCGCAGCTTGGCGATCGTCAGGAACTGGTCGGCGGTGGCGGCGTAACGGAACTCCAGCTGCCCGCAGGCCTCGGTGACGCTCAGTCCGGCCTCGGTCAGGCCCCGCAGGTAGGCGACACCGGTCGCGAGGGAGCAGCCGAGCTCCTGCGCGGCCGAGCCGCCGGCCTCGTGGTACGGCAGGGCGTCCACGGTGAGGGCCCGAAGGCCCGGGTACGTGTCGGCGCAGCGGCGTGCGAGGCCGGCGACGGACGCCAGGTCGTAGGCCGCGCGGCCGGTGCGGGCCTCGTGGCCCAGCGGGTCGGCGCCCAGGCTGCCGCGGGCCGCCTCCGGGGCGACGCCCCGCTCCTCGTACAGCCGCAGCAGCCGCTCGGCGGCCGCCTCCGTCTCGTCGCCCGCGTCGAGGACGACGGGCGCGAGGTCGAGGTAGACGCCGTCGAGGACGCCGTCGAGCGAGGACACCGGGATGCCCGTGCCGCCGACGCCGAGCCACAGGGAGGTGACGCCGTTCTCCAGGTCGGCGAGGACGGCCTCGTTGTCGGCCGTCAGGTGCCGCTGGCGCACGTCCCAGCCGCCGACGGTGTTGCCCTCGGCCCGCCCGCCGCGCACGAAGGGCGCGAAGCCGGGGAGGCCGGGGTCGGGCGCGGTGTCGCGCGCGGTGTACAGGGGGCGGGTGCCGAGGCCGTCCTCAAGGAGGGTGGACAGGGCGTCCTCGGCGGCGGCGCCGGAGACCTCCTTGCCCGACTTGCGCAGGACACCCGCCACGAGGTGTTGCCACTGATCGTGTGGCGCGTCTGGGAATTCGGACGCCAGGGAGAGCCCGTCGTCAGGCAGGACCGTCATGGCTCGGATGCTAGGGGAGATCGCTAAAGGAACAGCAGGGCGTACAGCTGTGACCTTCTTCTCTTCGAGAGGGTGAGTTAGGTTAGGCTTGCCTAAGTATTCAGGTCTCCGTCGTCCTTCTCCCCGGGAGTACGTGCATGCGTCCCTTCAGCGCCCACACCGCGCGACCCACGCCCGCCGAACGCGTCCGGTCGATCCTGACCGCCGCCCACTCGATGACCGTCGTCACCGACGGAGTCCACCAGGAGGTCCACCGCCTCGACGGCACCGGGCCCCTGGGACACCTCCACCTCCACGACCCCTCCGAGGACTGCCCCACCGGACGGACCGCCCGCATCCCCGTCCGCCTCGAACTCACCGACATCGCCCCCACCCCCGTACGCCGACGCCTGCGCGCCCGCGTCACCCTGACCGGCCTCCTTGCCGCCCCGTACACCTCGGAGGCGACCACGAGCACCTGCCTGGAGTTCGGCCAGGCCCTCATCGAGGACGACGAAGGACGCACGTACGTCACCCTCGACGAGATCCGGGCCACCGCACCCGACCCCATGGCCACGCGCGAGGCGACCATGCTCACCCACCTCGTCGACCGCCACGCCGAACTCGTCCCCCTGCTCCTCCGCCTCGTCCGGCCGCGCCCCGAACGGGACTTGACCCGCGCCCTGCCCGTCGCCCTGGACCGGTACGGCATCACCCTGCGCCTCGAACACCGCACCGGCCACCACCAGGACGCCCGGCTGCCGTTCCCCACCCCCCTCACGGAGACGGACCAGGCCGGCCCCCGCATCCACGCCCTCCTCGCCGCCGCACGCCGCTCCTCCCACACGCACCACCTGCTCACCTGAACCCGTTGTTCCGGGGGGTCCTCCCGCCGAGATGCCGGAGCGCCGCCGCAGGCGCACCATGGACGGCGTAGGCCCGCGTGCAGCGGGTGCCGGAACCGCTCGGGGATCTCCCTATCCGGACACGGCCACGCCATGAACGCAGGAAGCCCGGCCACAGGCCGGCCAGCACCGTCCAGAGGCGTCCTCTACCGCACAGGTCACTGGTGCGCCCGCCACTTCATCGTCGTCATCGCCCTCTGGCTGGCGGCCGTCGCAGGACTCCAGGTCCTCGACCGGGCCGTCGGCGGCGAGTACGAGGACAACTTCTCGCTTCCCGGGGTGCAGTCCGCCGACGGACTCGACGTCCTCAAGGCCCACGACCCCGCGGCCGGCGGATACAGCGCCCAGGTCGTCCTGAACGACCCTTCCAAACCCCTTGCGCAGGAGGCCTCCGCGGTCAACTCCGCGGTCGCCGCCCTGGCGAAGCTCCCCGACGTCATCGGCGCGCAGAACCCGCTCCCGCCACCCGGGACCACACCGCCGCCGCTCCCGGCGGGGACGCCCAACGTGGGACCGCTGTCCACGGACGGCAAGACCGCCTACATCACCGTCCGCTTCAGCGTGGCCCCCTCCACACTGGGCACCGACTACCTGAACGGCGTCGACGCCGCCGTACAGCCCCTGCGGGACGCCGGCGTCACCGTCGAGTACGGCGGTTCGCTCGGTGAACTCGCCCGCCCGACGGCCGACGACCGCAGCAGCGAGGCCATCGGCTTCGCCGTCGCGATCGTCGTCCTCCTCATCGGCTTCGGCAGTGTGATCGGCGCCGTCATGCCCCTGGTCACCGCACTGCTCGGAGCGGTCTGCGGTCTCGCCCTGCTCGGCCTGATGGCGGCCGCCTTCACCTTCGGGACCGTCTCGCCCACCCTGGCCACCATGATCGGCCTCGGCGTCGGCATCGACTACGCGCTGTTCCTCATCACCCGCCACCGCCAGAACCTCATGAACGGCCACGATCCCGCCGACGCGGCCGCCCTCGCGACCACCACCAGCGGCCGCGCGGTCCTCGTCTCCGGCTGCACCGTCATCATCGCCCTGTCCGGCCTCTGGGTCTCCGGCGTCACCTTCATCGGCAAACTCGGCCTCGCGGCCGCCTTCACGGTCGTCACCGCCGTCATCGCCGCACTCACCCTCGTCCCGGCCATGCTCGGACTCGTCGGCAGACGCATCGACCGGTACCACGTGCGCAAACCCGTCGCGGAGACCGACGCCGAACCCGGAGCGCCCGCGCACGGCACCTGGCACCGGTACGCACAGCGGGTCGAGAGGCGCCCCTGGTGGTTCCTGACCGGCGGGGTCCTCGTCCTCCTGGTGCTGGCGTTCCCCCTGTTGTTCATCCAGCTCGGCCACATCGGCGACGGCGCCGACCCCGAGTCCTTCACCGACCGGCGGGCCTACGATCTGATCTCCACGGCCTTCGGCCCCGGCGCGAACGGGCCGCTCACGGTGGTCGTCGACCAGTCGGCCGTCCCGGCCGCCGACCGCGCCGACCTCGGCACCAAACTCAAGGACGCGCTGACGGGCGTCCCGGACGCCGCCTACATCACCCCGCTCCAGACCACCCCCGACGGGGACGTCCTCGTCGGCACCGCCTACTCCGTGGCCTCCCCGCAGGACGAGAAGACGACCGAACTGACCAACCACCTCGTCGACGACGTCCTCCCGCAGGCCGTCACCGGCACCGACGCACAGACCTACGTCACCGGGAACACGGCCGCCCAGGTCGACTTCCTCGACATCGTCTCCAGCCGCCTGCCGCTGATCATCGCCGTCGTCGTGGGGCTCGCCTTCCTCGTCATCCTCATCGTCTTCCGCGGAGTCCTGGTCGCGGTCAAGGCCGCCGTGCTCAACGTGCTCTCCATCGCCGCCTCGTACGGCGTCGTCGTCGCCGTGTTCCAGTGGGGCTGGGGCGGACCCGCCCTCGGGGTCAACGGCAAGGTGCCCATCGAGAGCTACGTACCGATGATGATGTTCGCCATCGTCTTCGGCCTGAGCATGGACTACGAGATCTTCCTGCTCTCCCGCGTCCGCGAGGCCTGGCTGCGCACCGGGGACTCCAAGGCCAGCGTCGCCCACGCCCTGGAGATCACCGCACGGGTCATCACCTGCGCCGCACTCATCATGGTCAGCGTCTTCGCGGCCTTCATCGTCTCCGACAACATCGTCGTCAAGATGCTCGGCCTCGGCCTCGCCGCCAGCGTCCTCATCGACGCCACCGTGGTCCGCCTGCTGCTCGTGCCCGCCGTGATGACCCTCCTCGGCCGGCACGCCTGGTGGACCCCGGGCTGGCTGGACCGCCTCCTGCCCCACCTGGACACGGAGGGCGAGGAGGCGCTCCAGGAGGAGGCGGTGACCCAGGGCGCGGGACGCACCTAGGAGCGACGCACCCAGGAGCTCAGCCCCGCGCCAGCTCCCCGAGCAGCTTCCACGTCCGGCGGCGGTCGTCCTCGCCGCCCAGGTCCGTCGCCGTGAACACCACCTCCGTCGCCCCCGCCTCGCGGTAGCGCCGCACCCCTTCGGCGACGGCCTCCTCGTCGCCGATCAGGGCCAGTTCGGCGGCCCGCTCGGCGCCCGAGAGCTCGATCACCCGCTGGTAGGAGGGAATCCGCTCGTACAGCGCGTGCGCCTCCGCCGCCTTCTCCCGTACGCCCTCGACGTCCGCCGTCACCACGCCCGGCACGAGCGCCACGATCCGGGGCGCGGGCCGGCCCGCAGCCTCCGCCGCCGCGGTCACGGCCGGGACGACGTGCTCGGCGAGCGCACGCGGACCCGCGAGGAACGGCAGGATGCCGTCGGCGAGTTCACCGCTGACCCGCAGCGCCTGCGGGCCCATCGCGGCCACCAGGACCGGCACCGGAGGCCGAGCCCCCGGCACGGCCGCCGAGTACGGCGTCGTCGCGGTCAGCAGCTCCCCGTGGAAATCGGCCTCGCCCGTCTCCAGAAGTGGCCGCAGGGCGGTGAGGAACTCCCTGAGCAGCTTGATGGGCCGCTCGTACGGGAGGCCGAAGCCGGTCTCGGTCAGATGCCGGGTGCCGAGGGCGAGCCCGAGGTGATAGCGGCCGCCGGTGGCGGCCTGGGCGGTCTGCGCCTGGCTGGAGACGAGCAGCGGATGGCGGCCGAAGACCGGGATCGCGGACGTCCCCACCTGCAGCCCGGGCACCTCGCGCCCGACGATCGCGGCGAGCGAGGGCGAGTCGTACGCGAAGGACTGGCCGAACCACGCCGAGTGCAGACCGGCATCGGCCGCCTCCCTCGCGAGCCGCACCGTCTCGTCGATCGGAAGCTGCCGGGAGGTCGAGCTGAGCGTCACTCCAAGAGTCATGCCATGGCCAACCAGCCGCTCCACGAACGGCATTCCGCCGTTCGTGTGAACACCCTGTGACAGGGATGATGAGACGCATGACAACTCTCGCCGAAGTGGATGCACTGGCCGACCACGCGCACGCCGGACAGGTCGACAAGACCGGCGTCCCCTACATCGCCCACGTCCGCGCCGTCGCCGCCGGCCTGGAACCGCTCGGCCCGCACCTGGCCATGGCCGGTCTGCTGCACGACGTCATCGAGGACACGGAGTGGACGGCGGAGCGGCTGCGCGCCGCCGGGATCCCCGCGCGGGTCGTCGCCCTCGTCGAAGCCGTCACCAACCACCCCGACACGCCCTACGAGGAGAAGCTCCGCCTGATCACGCGGGACCCCGACGCCACCCTCCTGAAGATCGCCGACAACGCGCACAACAGCCGCGCGGACCGGGCCGCCGCCCTGCCGCCCGCCCAGCGGGAACGGCTCGCCGCCAAGTACCGCGCGGCCAGGGCCGTCCTGTGGCCGGCGGCCGACCCCGGCGACATCGCGACGATCCTCCGGGTGGTCAACCCCGGACTGCTCGCCGAACTGACCGGGACGGCCTGACCGGCCTTGCGTGCCTCAGGCCCGGCGGCCCGCGATGCCGGCCGGACAGCCCTGGGGCTCAGGCCCGGCGGCCCGCGATCCAGCCCGTGAGTTCCGTCGGGCGGTCGGTGATGACGCCGTCCACGCCGAGTTCGTCGAGGACCTTCCAGCGGGCCGCGCCGTTGACCGTCCACACGTTCACGGCGATGCCCGCCGCGTGCAGCTCGTCGACGGCGGACGGACGCACGGAGAGCCCCTTGTCCGAGACGTTGTACGCGGCCAGGTGAAGGTCCTCGGCGACGGCGACCGGATCGGCGTCCAGGTTGTCGCGCAGCAGACCCAACGGCAGCTCCGGCGCCAGCTCGTGGGCGAGCCGCAGGGACGTGACGTCGAAGCTCTGGACGAAGACCCGGTCGGTCATGCCCTGGTCGCGGACCTCCTGCACGATCCGGGCCACCTCGGCCTCGGTCTGTCGGCCCTTGATCTCCAGGAGCAGATTGCCGCCGCGCGTCCGCAGGTCCGCCAACTGGGCGGCCAGGGTCGGGATGCGGGTGCCGGCGAAGACGGGGGCGAACCAGGAACCGGCGTCGAGGGCGTCCAGCTGGGCGGAGGTCAGGGAGCGGAGCGTGCCCGTCCCGTCGGTCGTCCGGTCGACGGTCGCGTCGTGGAGGATGTACGGCACGCCGTCCTTGCTGGGCTGGACGTCGTTCTCGATCCACTTGGCCCCGCCCCGCCGGGCCACCTCGTCGGAGACCAGGGTGTTCTCAGGCGCGGTGGACGAGGCGCCCCGGTGGGCGAACACGGTCAGCGGGGCCCCGGCCGCGCGGATCCAGCGACCCGCCGGCTTGCCCGAAGGGGCGTGATGCGGAGCCGTGGGACCCGGCGTGTACGAGGCCGGCTCGGCGGACAGGGTGGGGGGAGCGGCGAGGACCAGGGCCGCGGCGAGCACCGCCGGGCCGTAACCGAAGCGCCTGCGGATCCGGGACCGGGGCGCGCGGGGCGGGAGGTGGTTCATGGACGCAGAGCTTAGGTACGGACGGTGGCCTCGCCGGGGCCCCACACCGGACGGGACGTGACGTGTCGACAAAACCTGGGCACCGGCGGGCACCGCGACATGCCATGACACGACACGACACGACACGACACGACGTGCCGGGCAAGCCCCTTCGCCGAATCGTCCGGTCTGCGGCATCGTGGGGCGTGTGCCCGCAGCCGCGCCATCGGGGGACCGCGGCCGGGCGTACGGAGTCAGGGGGACTCATCATGGACACCGGGACCGCACGGAGAACGAACGGCGTCGCGGAGACGGCCGCACCGGCGCGCCAGGAGCGCGGCAGGGGAGTGCTGGAAGGAGCGTTCGCGCTGCTCGACGCCCTGCGCCGGAACGGCGACGAGGCCGGCGTGACCGAACTCGCGCTCGCCTGCGGGGTGCCCAAGGGCAGCGTCCACCGGCTGCTCGACCAGCTGGTCGGCGTCGGCGCCGTCGAACGCAGGGGCAACCGCTACCGGGTCGGCCCGCAGCTCTACCGCCTCGGCCAGGCCTGGGAACCGCACCCCGGCCTGCGCCCCGCCGCCCGGCTGCCGCTCCAGCGCCTGCGGGCCACCACCGGCGCCAGCGTCGTCCTCGCCGTGCTGCGCGAGGACATGGCGATCACGGTGAGCTCGGTGCCCGGCGACCTGGAGCCGCTGCTCCCGATACGGGACGGCATCGCGTTCCACCTCGACACCGCCGCAGGGAAGGCGCTGCGCGGGCCCCGTCGGGGCGGGGCGGTGTTCGACCGCGAGGACGTGATGGAGGGGGTGTGCTGCGCCTCGCTGCCGGTCCGTGCCCCGGACGGCCGTACGGTCGCGGCGCTCGCCGGCATGGTCCCGGCGGGCCGCGGTCTCGACGCGCTCGCCCAGGCCGTCGCCGAGGCGGGGGCCGCCATCACCCGCACGCTGGCCCGGGGCGGCGGCCGGCGAAGTCCGGTTCCGTCGGCCGCCGCCCTCGTCCTGTAGTCCCGCTCTGCAGTCCTGCTCTCTGGTCCCGCTCTGTGGTCCCGCCTATTTCCGGGGCGTGTTCCGCCCAGTGGAACGCGCGTAGAGCAGGGGCGGGCCCGCCGGGCACAGTGGGTGTCGTGCCGGGGGGAAAACGGCACACCGGGCCGCCGGAGACGAGCGGACCGGAACCAACTGTCACGCGAGTGACCCGATGTGTCGGGGGACACACACCATGCGCAAGAACCGAGCCGCACGAATCGCCGCCACCGCCCTGCTCGGA
Organism: Streptomyces vietnamensis; assembly: GCF_000830005.1. NCBI lineage: Bacteria > Bacillati > Actinomycetota > Actinomycetes > Kitasatosporales > Streptomycetaceae > Streptomyces > Streptomyces vietnamensis. The sequence goes on from NZ_CP010407.1 coordinate 7,324,211, forward strand.
CTCGGCAGCCTCGGCGCCTTCGCCGGCACCGCGCACGCCGAGCCGATCGACTACGTGAAGATCGAGCTGTTCGAGCTGCACTGCCAGCAGAACAGCGAGGGCGACCACGACGAGGCCTACCTCAAGATCACCGACGCCAACGGCAACGCCGTCAAGGTCTGGCCCGGCAACGGCATCAAGTACCAGACCATGGGCACCGGTTACGTCCGCTCCATGGAGGACGGCAACGGCAACGCCGCGCTCATCCTCGGCAAGGAGCAGGCCCGCACCCTGACCCTGTGGGACTACGACTCCACCAGCAGCGACGACAAGCTGGGCGCCACGCTCGTCACCGGCAGCGAGGTCGGCGCCGAGACCCAGTGGCGCACGGTCGAGGGCTCCGGCGGCATCTACGTCATCGGCTACCGGGTCGTCGACATCTGACAGGCGGTCACCACGTGAGGAAGGGCCGTGCCGGGCGACCGGCACGGCCCTTCCCCGCGTCCCGGCTCAGTCCCCGTCGGGCGCGTGCAGCTCGCCCGAGCGCGCCACCCGCGCGTACCAGCGGGCGCTGGACTTCGGCGTGCGCTCCAGGGTGTCGTAGTCCACCCGGACCGCGCCGAACCGCTTCGCGTAGCCGTACGCCCACTCGAAGTTGTCGAGCAGCGACCAGAGGAAGTAACCGCGCACGTCCACCCCGTCCGACAGCGCCCGGTGCACCGCCTCCAGATGCGCGTGCACATAGGCGGCGCGTTCCGGGTCGTGCACCGAACCGTCCGGGCCGACCACGTCCTCGTACGCCGCCCCGTTCTCGCTGATCACCAGCGGGAGTTCGGGGTATGCGGCGGAGACCCGGGTCAGCAGGTCGTACAGCGCGCTCGGGTCGACCGCCCAGCCCATCGCCGTCGACTCGCCCGGCGCCCGGTGGAAGGCGACCCGGTCCGCACCCGGCCACGGCGAGTGCTCGCTGTGCCCGTGGCCGTCGTCCTGCGGCTTCTCCGCACCCTCCGGGACGTGCGAAACGACCGTCGGCGTGTAGTAGTTGATCGCCAGCAGGTCCAGCGGCTGGTTCGCCGTCGCCGTGTCGCCGTCCCGGACGAAGGACCAGTCGGTCAGGTGCGCGGTGTCGGCGAGCAGGTCCTCCGGGTAGGCGCCCTCCAGCATCGGGCCCAGCCAGACCCGGTTGCCGACGGCGTCGATGCGGCGGGCCGCGTCCAGGTCCTCGGCCGAAGCGGTCAGCGGCCGGATCTCGTGCAGGTTGAGCGAGACCGCGAGCTGCCGGTCCGCCGGCAGCGCGGCACGCAGCGCCTGGACCGCGAGGCCGTGCCCGAGGTTGAGGTGGTGGGCGGCGCGCAGTGCGGCCACCGGGTCGGTGCGGCCCGGGGCGTGCACCCCGGAGCCGTACCCCAGAAAAGCGCTGCACCAGGGCTCGTTGAGCGTCGTCCACCGCTTCACCCGGTCACCGACGGCGTCGGCGACGATCCCCGCGTACTCGGCGAACCGCTCGGCGGTCGACCGCTCGGGCCAGCCGCCCGCGTCCTCCAACTCCTGCGGCAGGTCCCAGTGGTAGAGGGTCAGGGCCGGCTCGATCCCGGCGGCGAGCAGCTCGTCGACGAGCCGCCGGTAGAAGTCGAGACCCCGCTGGACGGCCGGGCCCCGGCCGGTGGGCTGGACGCGGGACCAGGAGACGGAGAACCGGTAGGCGTTCAGGCCGAGTTCGGCCATGATCCCGACGTCCTCGCGGAACCGGTGGTAGTGGTCGACGGCCACGTCACCGGTGTGGCCGCCGAAGACCTTGCCGGGGGTGTGCGAGAAGGTGTCCCAGATGGAGGGCGTACGGCCGTCCTCCGCCGCCGCTCCCTCGATCTGGTACGCGGCGGTGGCGGTGCCCCACAGGAAGTCGGCGGGGAACGAGCGGACGGCGGTGAGCGGCCGGGTTTCGGGCGCGGTCATAGGAGAGGTCTCCCAACACGGGTACGGAGAAACAGAACAGAGGGCTCGTCGGCTGTTGCAGGATCAGCTCTTGACGGCGCCGGCCGTGATGCCGCCGACGATGTGCTTGCCGAGGAAGGCGAAGACGAGCAGCAGCGGCACCGTGGAGATCAGGGCGCCGGTCAGCACCACGGCCTGGTTCACGCTGTGGTTGCCCGCGCCGAGGCCGGCGAGCGCCACCTGGAGGGTGGGGTTGCCGTCCGGGGTGAGCGCGATGAACGGCCAGAAGAAGTCGTTCCAGGCCTGGACGAAGACCAGCATGCCGAGCACGGCCATCGCGGGCCTGGCCACCGGGAAGACGACGTGCCAGATGATCCGGAGGCTGTGCGCCCCGTCCATCCGGGCCGCCTCCACGAGCTCCACCGGCAGCGCCTCCACCAGGAACTGCCGCATGAAGAACACGCCGAAGGCGGCGACGAGGGAGGGCAGCACGACCGACTGGAGCTGGTCGAACCAGCCGAGGTCCGTGATGATCTGGTACAGCGGGATCACGCTGAGCTGCGGCGGGATCGTCATCGTGGCGACCACGAGCGAGAGCAGCACGCCCCGGCCCCGGAAGGGCAGTTTGGCGAAGGCGAAGCCGGCCAGCGTGGAGAACAGCACGGTGGACAGCGCCACCAGGCCCGCCACGACCGTGGTGTTGACCAGGGCCTCGCCCATGTCGACCTGGTTCCAGGCGAAGGTCAGGTTGTCCAGGAGCCGCTTGCCGGGCAGCAGCGGCGCCGGGGCCTCCACGACCCGCTCGCCGGTGTGGGAGGCGGCGACCAGGTTCCAGTACAGCGGGAAGAGCGAGACGAACGCGGCGACGGCGAGCAGGACGTAGGTCAGCGGTCCCGCGTGGTGCTGGCGGCCGGCCGACTGCCCGAAGCGGCGTACGGGAGCGGGTGTCTCGAGGGTGCGGGCCATGAGGTCATCCCCCCAGCTTCTTGCGGTTGTGGCGGGAGACGAGTGCCTGGACGCCGCCGATCAGGAGGAGGAGCAGGAGCATGACCCAGGCGATCGCGGAGGCCTGCCCCAGGGCGCCGGTCACCCAGCCCTTCTCGTACATCAGCAGGCTCAGCGTCTGGAACTGGTTGCCGCTGCCGCCGCTGATGCCGACGCTGCCGCCGTAGAGCATCGGCTCGCCGAACAGCTGGGTGGCGCCGATGGTGGAGACGATGATCGTGAAGAGGATCGTCGGCCGGATCGACGGAATGGTGACGCTGATGAACTGCCGCCACCGCGAGGCCCCGTCGAGCGAGGCCGCCTCGTACAGGTCCTGCGGCACGGCCTGCATCGCGGCCAGGTAGATCAGCGCGTTGTAGCCGGTCCAGCGCCAGGTGACGATCACCGAGATCGCGATCTGCGCCGGCCACTTGGACGACTCCCAGTCCACCGGGCCGATGCCGATCCAGTCGAGCAGGCCGTTGATCATCCCGTAGTCGGTGTTGAACAGCTGGGCGAAGACCAGGGTCGCCGCCGCGATCGAGGTGGCGTACGGGGCGAGGATCGCGACCCGGAAGAAGCCGCGGCCGCGGAGCCTGTAGTTGAGCAGGTGTGCCAGGCCCAGGGCCATGAGCAGCTGCGGGACGGTCGAGATCACCCCGATGGTGAAGGTGTTGAGGAGGGCGTTCCAGAAGAACTCGCTGGTCGCGAGGTCGGTGTAGTTCTCCAGGCCCTTCCACGTCGGATCGCCGCCGAGCTCGACCCGGTTCAGCGACAGCCAGCCCGTGTAGAGCAGCGGGAAGAGGCCGAAGGCCGCGAAGGTGAGGAAGAAGGGGGCGATGAAGACGTACGGGATCGCCTTGATGTCCCAGCGGTAGAGCCTGCTGCGCAGGCCGCCCGGGGAGGAGCGGCGGCGCCGGGAGCCGGGGGAGGAGGGCGGTGCGGCGGGCGGCAGGGAGTCGTCCCGCTCCGCCCGGACGGAGGTGGCCACGGGGGCGTCCTTCCAGGTCGATGCGTGCGGTGGTGCGGACGGTGCCGGTCCGCCGCCCGGCAGGCGGCGGCGGACCGGCGGGCGCCCCCGCTACTGGTCGATCTTGTCGTCGACCAGCTTCTTGACGTTCTCCCAGGCCTTGGCCGGGTCGGTGCCGCGCTGCTCGATGTCGAGGATGCCGTTGTCGGTGAGGAAGGTCTTCACCTGGCCGTCGTAGCGGCTGATGGTGGCGGGGGTGATGCCGACCGCCGCGCTGGAGAAGATCTTGCCGACGGGGGTGTCGCCGAAGTAGGGCAGCTTCGCCTCCTGGACCGCCGAGGAGAGGAGCGTGTCCTTGGACGAGGGGATGTTGCCGTTCACCGCGAACACCTTGGCGTGCTGCGCCGGGGCGGTCAGCCAGGCGGCGAGCTCGGCGGCCTCCTTGGTGTGCTTGCCGGCCTTCGGCACGGCGAGGAAGGAACCGCCCCAGTTGCCGGCGACCGGCGGCGCGGCGATGTCCCACTTGCCCTGGTTGGCGGGGCCCGCCTGGTCCTTGATGATGCCGGTCATCCAGCTCGGGCAGGCGACGGTGGCGAACTTCGAGTTCTTGAAGGCCGCGTTCCAGGTGCCCTTCTCGTCGAACTGCCGCAGTTTGGCGGTGAGTCCGCCCTGGGCCGCCTTCACGGCGGTCTCCCAGGCCTTCTTCACGCCGGGGCTGTTCTCCCAGTCGAGCTCGCCGCTCGCGTTGGCGTACTGCACGGGGTCGCTGGAGACGACGGCGTTGAAGAGGCCGCTCGCGGAGTCGTGGAAGGCGGTGCCGGCGGGCGCCGCCTTCTTGTACTTCTCGCCGGTCTCGATGAACTTGGACCAGTCGCCGGCCCACAGCTTGCCGACCGCGTCGCGGTCGGTGGGCAGCTTGGCCTTGGCGAAGAGGTCCTTGTTGTAGCAGATGGCCATGGGGCCGATGTCGGTGCCGAGCCCGATGACCTTGCCGTCGGCCGTCGTCGCCTGCTTGACCTTCCAGTCGAGGAAGGCGCCGAGGTTCGCGCCGCCCTCCTTGCCCAGGTCGACCCACTTGTTCGCCATGGCCGTGCCGGTCGCCTCGGCGATGTAGCCCACCTCGACGGCCTGGATGTCGGCGACGCCGCTGTTCTGGGCGAGGCGCAGCTTCAGCGTGTCCCAGTACTTCTGGCCGTCGGAGACGTTCGACTCCTCGATCTTGATGTTCGGGTGGAGCCGCTCGTACTCGGCGTAGAGCTTGGCGCCGGTCTTGTTGTCGTAGCCGAAGGAACCGAAGGTCCCGATCCGCAGCGTGATCTTCCCGGAGCCCTGGCCGCTCGCGCCGCCCTTGCCGTCGTCGTCGCTGCCGCAACCGGTGAGCAGGGTCGTGCCGGTCACGACGACGGCGACCGCCGCGATCGCCGTACGGCGCCCGCGTCTGCTGCTGGAAGTGCGCATTCCACTCTCCTCGTCCAAAGGTGGTGCTCTTGGTGCGTCTTCTGTGTGCCAGGGGCCCGGTCGGCCGATCGCGGCTCGGCGGTGTCCGCCAGGACCTGATGCAAGGCTGTGCGCATCCCTGATGGGAGCGCTCCCACGTCGTTGCCGGAAGGTTGCTGCCTGGCGGGTGCGAGTGTCAAGACATGAACGCGGATTCGTTACCGGAAGGTTTTCCGGGGGTTTCGCGCGGCTCGGCGGCGTTCCGGGCCGTCACCTTCTGAACGCGGGTGCGTGGCGCGGCGGGGTGGCCGTGGACTATTTTGGGAGCGCTCCCATGAGATCCCGGGATCCGTCCGGGCAGGTGGGCGGCGTGTTGTCCTACGAGGGGAGTTCGGGAGTCGTGAACGGACGGCAGAGCGGCAGACCCACCCTGGAGCAGGTCGCGGCCAGGGCCGGGGTCGGCCGGGGCACGGTCTCCCGGGTGATCAACGGTTCCCCGCGGGTGAGCGAGCGGACCAGAACGGCCGTCGCCCGAGCCGTCGCCGAACTCGGCTACGTACCCAACCAGGCCGCCCGCGCCCTGGCCGGCAGTCGCACCGACGCGATCGCGCTCGTCATCCCCGAGGCCGAGGCCCGGCTCTTCGCGGAACCGTACTTCCTCGACCTCATCCGCGGGGTGAGCGCCGAACTCGCCGATGACGACAAGCAGTTGCTGCTCACCCTGGTCCGCAGCGAACAGGAGCGGCAGCGCTTCGAGCAGTACCTCGCCGCCCAGCGCGTCGACGGCGTGCTGCTCGCCTCGGTCCACGGAGGCGACCCGCTGCCCGACCGCGTCAGGGACCTCGGCCTCCCGGTCGTGATGAACGGCCGCCGCACGGAGGCCGAGCCCGTGCCGTACGTCGACTCCGACAACATCGGCGCCGGGCGGGCGGCCGTCGCCCACCTCGTGGCGCGCGGCCGGAGCCGCATCGCGACCGTCGCCGGACCCCTCGACATGTACGTGGCCAGGGCGCGGCTCGGCGGCTACCGGGCCGGCCTCACGGAAGCCGGACTCCCGCCCGACGAGGGCCTCGTCTCGGCCGGAGACTTCACCGAGGAGGGCGGCCGGCGCGCCATGCGGGAACTCCTGGACCGCAGGCCCGACCTGGACGCCGTCTTCGCCGCCTCCGACGTGATGGCGGCCGGCGCGCGCGGAGCGCTGCGGGAGGCCGGCCGCCGGGTGCCGGAGGACGTGGCCCTCGTCGGCGTCGACGACTCGGCCGTCGCCCGGCTCATGGACCCGCCGCTGACGAGCGTGCGGCAGCCCATCGAGGAGATGGGCCGCACGATGGCGCGGATGCTGCTCCGGGACATCGCGACGACCGGCCCCGAGGAGCCGCGCCGGCATGTCCTGCCCACGGAGCTGATCGTGCGGGAGTCGAGCTGAGGGGCATACACCGGCGTTGTTGAACGGCCTGGAAACAACGAAATCCGAAGCTGTCAAGCTTTAGAGAGGAGGAAGCCAGCGCTCCATCTCTATTTGATCAACCGAAATCGCGTTCTGTCCCTTGTGTATTTCCGGATGCTTGAGGAAGATCTCGTGCAACTGGCCGAAAGAAGACGGTCAGCCTCCACCCTTCCTTCTCCGGAGAGGCGCGACCGTTGAGCAACAGGCCCGGTACCGAGGGGAGCGGTGGTCTGCGGGCCGACGCCCTGGGCACGTTCGATTCCGTGGTGATGGCGATCGTGGGGTGCGGCCCGGCGTACACCGTGGCCGGAATCGTTCCCCTCGTCATCGCCGCCGCCGGCTTCGCCGCCCCCGCCGTCCTGCTGTACTGCGCGATCCCGATGGTGGGCATCGCCCTGGCCTTCCGTCACCTCGGACGGCTCGACGTCAACGCGGGCGCCTCGTACAGCTGGGTCGCCCGCTCCCTCCATCCCTTCCTCGGATTCCTGAGCGGCTGGGCCGTGGTCTGCTCGGCCACGGTCTTCCTCGTCTCCGCGACCGTGCCGGCCGGCGGCGCGACGCTCTCGCTCATCGACCCCGCCCTGGCCCGCGAGACCGGCCTCGCCACCGGCATCGGCGTCGGCTGGTTCCTGCTGATGGCCCTGGTGGCCATGCGCGGCAGCCGGATCAGCGGCCTCGCCCGTACCGTCCTCGGCGCCGTACAACTCGTGCTGCTGCTGGTCTTCGCCGTCGCCGGCCTGCTCGTGGACGAGAAGGCCGCCGCGTTCTCCCCCTCCTGGCTCGGCTTCGCCCACTTCGACGCCTCGCACACCTTCGTCGCGGGAGCCCTGATCGCCGGAGTCACCTACTGGGGCTGGGACGTCACCAGCAACCTCAGCGAGGAGACCCGCGACAGCCGGCGCGCCTCCGGCCTCGGCGGCCTGATCGGCGTCGTGCTCACGTCCACTGTCTTCGTGCTCTTCACGGTCTCCGCGATCTCCGTCCTCGGGCCCGCGGCGATCGCGGACGACCCGGCCGGGTACCTCTCCGCGCTCGGCGAGTCCATCTGGCCGGGCTGGGGCGGCCGGCTGCTCGCCCTGGCGGTGATGCTGTCGACCGTCGCCACGCTGGAGACCACCCTGATCCAGGCCACCCGGACGCTCTTCGCCATGGGCCGCGACCGCACGATGCCCCGCGCCTTCGGCCGCATCCACGCCGAGTGGCGGACCCCCTGGGGGGCCACCCTCACCGTGGCGTCCGTCGCGGTGGTGCTCATCATCGCCTCCACGACGGCGGGATCGGGCTCGGAGTTCGTCGAGAACGCGGTCGGCGGCGTCGGCCTGCACATCGCGTTCTACTACGCGCTCGCCGGACTCTCCGTCGTCGTCGCCCACCGCAAGGTCCTGTTCAGGTCCCTGGGCAATCTGGTCTTCATCGGACTGTGGCCGCTCGGCGGAGCACTCTTCATGGCCTGGATCTTCGCCCAGTCGCTCCCCGGACTCGGCGCGCAGGCGCTCGGTACCGGTCTCGTCGCCCTGGCGTTCGGGCTGCTTCCGGTGCTCGTCTCGTGGTTCCAGGGCAGTTCGTACTTCCGGCCGAGGCCGCTGTCCTCCCTGGCGGCGCACCCCGGACAGGCGGACGCCGGGGGCGAGTTCCACGCGGGTCCGGCACTGGATCCGGCGCTCACCGGATCCGCGCGGCGGGACGACGTCCTCTCCGACTTCTGACGGCTCCCGAACCGCTTCCGACGGATCCCGGACCGCTTCTGATGGATCCGGACTGCTTCTGATGGATCCGAACTGCTTCCGACGGATTCCGAACCGACCGACCCGCGAGGAGCACCCCCATGTCAGCCTGGCTGCGCCGCAGTTCCGGACGACCCAGCTACGACCGGACCTTCGGCGACCGCGCCCTCGCCGAAGGCTGCGAGGACATGCTGATGGGGCGCTGGGAGGGCGCCCGCGACCTGCTCGCGGAGCACCCCCGCGACGACTGGGACCGCCGCTCGCACCGCGTACGGCTGCTCGCCGACTCCGCCGCCGGGCGGCGCACCGTGGACGTCTGGCACGCGTCCGAGCCCGGACACCCGGACGCCGCCGTGCTGTATGCGGAGACCGAGGTGATGCGGATGTTCGGCGCCGCGCGCGCCGGTGCCTCTCCGCCGGCGGACGGCCTGGACCGGGTGGCGCGGCTCTGCCTCCAGGCGTCCGAGCTGGCCCCCGTCGACCCGCAGCCCTGGGTCTCGCTGATCTCCCTCGGCCGGCTGTACGAGGGCGGGCACCCGGACATGGGGTACTGGTGGAAGGAGCTCCTGGCCCGGGACCCGTACCACCGCGAAGGCCATCACCAGGCGCTGCGCCACCTCTCCGCCCGCTGGCACGGGTCCCACGGCCAGGCGGCCAACTTCGCCTGGGACGTGGTGGGTTACGCACCGGCCGGCTCGCCGCTCGCGGTGCTTCCGCTGGTGGCGCGCTCGGAGGAGTACCGCCACCGGGTGGAGACGGAGGGCCGCACCGCCGTCGGTCTGACGTATCACTGGAACAGCGAGGCCGCCAAGCGGGATCTCCGCGTCGTCCTGGAGAAGTGGATCGGTGCCCGGACGGCGGAATGCGCGCAGGATGTCGCCGACCTCAACCATCTGGCCCACGGCCTGGTCCGCGCGGGCATGAAGCGGGAGGCGGCCGACGTCTTCCGGACGCTGGGCAACCGGGCGACCCGGGTGCCGTGGTCGTACGCCGGCGACCCGGAGCAGCTGTTCGTCTTCTGGCGCGACGCGGCGCTCGCCGCCCCCTCGTAGCTCACACCCACGATCACACCCACTCGGGCGGCACGCGTGCCGACGACCCCACGGGATCCGGATCCCGTGGGGTCGTCGGCACGCGTGCCGCGGCGAGTGCTACAGCGCCGGGTGGGCGTTCTTCAGGAGCTCCTGGAACTGGGCCGAGAACCACTTGCCCGCGAGCGGGGCGTCCGGCAGCGCGCCCGACATGCTGTTCCCGTTGCGGACGTTGCCCGTGTACGTCGGGTCGCACATGTGGTCGAAGCCCTTGCCCTCGTCGTTCGGGACCTCCTTGGAGGCGCCGTCGGACTCGCCCGGGGGCTTCATCCAGACGTACGCGTCGATGCCCGTGGCCGGGGCCGCCTGGGGCCGCTCGCCGAGACCCGCTCCGGACTGGTTGCACCAGTTGCCGGGGTTGATGCGCCGGTCGTAGCGGCCGCCGTTCACGTACGTGTCGACGCTGGTCGTCGCGCCCGGGCCGGTGGGCCGCGCGGTGCCGCCCCAGCCGTTGCGGGAGGTGTCGATCAGCATGCCGAGGTTGGGGTCGAAGCCGAGCGAGACCAGCTTGGCGCGCATGGCCTGGGCGTACGACAGCTCGTCGGTGTACCGGTTCCAGTCGACCCACTTGGACTGGCGCACGGAGACGCCGTTCACGCTGTCGTCGATCGTGAAGTGGTCCTCCTTCAGGGCGCTGTAGTTGGCGGTGTTGACGATGAAGCCGTGGACGTTGGAGAGGGTCGAGCCCTCCGCCGTGGCGGCCTGCTTGAAGAGCTCGGCGGAGGGGCCGAAGTTGTCGTCCCAGCCCAGCCAGCCGTGGTGGCCGGCGTCGAGGTAGTTGTAGACGTTGGCGATCGCGCCGAGCTTCTTGAGCGCGTAGCCGACGCCGGTGATGTAGTTGCCGTTCGCCTTCATGACGTCGCAGTTGGCGGTGGCCGTGGGACGCCCGGAGACGTTGGTGACCAGGTTGGGCAGCGAGTCGAGCTCGACCGTGGTGACGATCCGCAGGCCCGCGTACTTGGAGTCGGCGAGGATCGCGGCGATCGGGTCGATGTACTCGGTCTTGTAGCGGCCGATCTCCGTCGGGCCGAGCTCGCCGTTGGAGGCGAGGGCGGCGCAGTCGCGGCCGGGCAGGTCGTAGATGACCAGCTGGACGACGAGCTCGCCGGAGCCCTTCTGCTTCAGGGCCTCGTCGAGGTGGGCGCGCAGGCCCATGGAGGTGCCGGAACCGTTGATGGCGGCGATCCGGTCCAGCCAGATGCCGGTGGGCTGGTTGGAGACCTTGCTGCCGCCCGGCTCGGCCGCCGCATGCGCGGACCACTCGGGGTTCACGTACACCTTGGCGCCGGCGTAAGGGTTGTCCACCTTGGTGCCGGCGGGCGGGGTGGTGGGTGGTGTGGTCGGAGGCGTCGTCGGGGGAGTGGTGGGCGGGGTGGTCGGCGGGGTGGTCGGCTGCGTGGCCGTGTTGCAGGTGACGCCGTTCAGCTTGAACGTCGCCGGGACGGCATTGGTGCCGCTGTAGGAGCCGTTGAATCCGAAGGAGGTCGAACCACCGGTCGCGAGCGCGCCGTTGTAGGACATGTTCTTGGCGGTGACGGCGGCCCCGGACTGGGTGATGGTGGCGTTCCAGCCCTGGGTGACCTGCTGGTTTCCGCCGTACGACCATTCCAGGGTCCAGGAGGACATCGGGTCGCCGGTGTTCGTGACGACGACGTTGGCGCCGAAGCCGGTGTTCCACTGGTTGGTGATGGTGTAGTCGACCTTGCAGCCCGGGGTGGCTGCGCCGGCGGTGGCGCCGAAGACCGTGGCCGTGGCTCCGGTCGCGGTGACGAGGCCGAGTGCCGCCAGGAGGGCGGTGCGGCTGGTGCGGCTCATGGTGTGGGGGTTCCTCTCAGGGGGTGAGGGCGCGCAGGTGGTCGCGCAGCCCGATGCCGAATGCGGTGGGAGTTCCGTCGTACGAAGTGATCAGCGCGGGGCCGGAGTTGCAGTTCCAGGTGTTCCAGGTCCAGCCCAGGTACGAGAGGCCGCGGTCGTCGAACCACTTCATGACGCGGTCGACGAACGCGTGTCCGCAGGTGTTCTCGCCGATCTCGCCCGCGAGGAGCGGCACTTGGGCGGCCACGGGGGCGAGAGCGGTGTTCCAGCACGTCTCGTCGGCGCAGGTGTTGAAGTTGTAGACGTGCCAGGCGGCGGCCAGATTGCCCGCCGGGTCCGTGGGGCGGTACGCGAGCCACTGGCTGAGGTCGTTGGAGTACGCGAGACCCGGGACGAGGACGAGGTTCCTCGCCCCCGTGGCGCGGACGGCGTCCACCAGGTCCTGCATGCCGGCGACCTCGTAGCCGATGCCGGGGCAGGTGCCGCCGTCGCGCCAGCAGGACCAGGCCTGCGCCGCGGTGGAGGTCGCCCGGTCCGGATAGGGCTCGTTGAACAGGTCGAAGACGACCCGCTTGTCGTTCTTGAAGGTGTTCGCGACCGAGGTCCAGAACGCCGGGGTGTACTGGGCGTCCGGCATCGGCTTCTGGCAGGAGGCGTGCACGTCGGAGCAGCCGGACGAGTTCCCGGTGTACTGGCCGTGAGTCCAGTGCAGTTCGACCACGGGGGTCATGCCGTGGGCGAGCACCTTGGCCACGAGGTCCTTGACCGCGGCGATGTAGTTCGCGCCGCGGTACTCGGGCTTGATGTGATCGAGACCGAGCCAGCACTCCTCGTTGAGGGGGATGCGGACCGTGTTGGCCTTCCAGTCGGCGATGGCCCGGACGGAGGCGTCGTCGACGGGACCGTCGAAGAAGCCGTAGCCCTGGACGCACATGAACTCGCCGCCGGAGCGGTTGACGCCGAGGAGGCGGCGGGTGGCGCCGTTCTGGTCGGTGAACCTGTTGCCGGAGACGGTCAGTTCGGGTGCGCCGGTGACGGGGGTCGGGGGTGTCGTCGGCGGCGTGGTCGGGGGAGTGGTCGGGGGAGCGGTCGTGGGGGTCGTCGGGGGAGTGGTGGGGGGGGGGGGCGGGGTCGTCGGGGTGGTCGGAGTGGGGGTCGGCGTCGGCGTCGGCCCGTCCGTGTTGCACGGCGTGCCGTTGAGCGTGAACGCGGTGGGTGCCGTGTTGGCTCCCGTCCAGGACGCGATGAAGCCGCCCGAGACCTTCGCGCCCGTGCCGAGCGCGCCGTTCCAGCTCTCGTTGACGACCGTGACCGACGTCTCGGACTGGGACCACTTGCCGCCCCAGCCCTGACCGACCACCTGGCCGGCCGGGAAGTCGAAGCCGAGGCTCCAACTCGTCAGCGCGGAACTGTTGTTGGTGACGGTCACGGCACCCTGGAAGCCGCCGGACCACTGTCCGGTGACCGAGTACTCGACCGTGCAGGCGGGTGCGGCCGAGGCTCCGGCGGCCGTACCCACGACGGCGAGAGCGGTGCTCGCCACCGTGAGCGCCGCTCCTGCGAGCAGCGCGGAAAGACGTGGGGGATGTCGCATGAGCGAGTCCTCGCAGCGAGGGCACACCCCTGACGGCGTGCCGGCCGGACGGAATCGCTCCCACTGGGTCGGGGCAGACCGTAGCGCCAACTGATGCCAAGGAAAAGAGGAGTTGGGTAAATTCCCCGGCTTTTGGCTTCGACTTCCGCACACACCTTGACGGCATTGGACCCCAACTGCACAGTGGGAGCGCTCCCACTGGTTCAGAGTCCGACTGTCGCACCTTCGCTCTTCGCATCACCGACCCCACCGAGCCGCGAGGAGAACCACCCCCATGGCACGTCTCCGACAGAGAACGCGACCACGACGGCAGCTGACCGCCCTGGCCGCGGCCCTCTCCCTCTCCCTCCCCCTCGGCCTCACGGCCGTCGGGGCCGCCACCGCCGTCGGCGCCACGACCGCCCAGGCCGCCGCCGTCCAGTGCAGCGTCGACTACAAGACCAACGACTGGGGTTCGGGCTTCACGGCCGAACTCACCCTCACCAACCGGGCCGCCGAGCCCCTGAACGGCTGGACGCTGACGTACTCCTACGCCGGCGACCAGAAGCTCGCCAACGGCTGGAACGGCGTCTGGTCGCAGTCCGGCAAGAACGTCACGGTGACCAACGCGTCCTGGAACGGCACCCTCGCCGCGGGCGCCGCCACCACCACCGGCGCCCAGTTCACCTACAGCGGCACCAACGCCGCCCCCACCGGCTTCGCCGTGAACGGCACCACGTGCGCCGGCGCCCACCAGCCCCCGGTCGCGGTCCTGACCAGCCCGACCGCCGGGGCCGTCTACACCGAGGGCGACGCGGTGCCGCTCGCCGCCACCGCCGCCGCGGCCGACAGCGCCACCGTGAGCAAGGTGGAGTTCTACAGCGACACCACCCTCCTCGGCACCGACACCACCGCGCCCTTCACCTACAGCGCGGCCGGTCTCGCCACCGGCGCCCACTCCCTCTACGCCAAGGCCTACGACACCCTCGGCGCCTCCGCCGAGTCGGCGCCCGTCGGCATCACCGTCGCCGCCGGCCCCGCGCTCGTCGCCTCCCCGACCCAGCTCGGCGTACGCCAGGGTTCCACCGGCACCTTCGACCTGAAGCTCTCCACCGCCCCGACCTCGAACGTCACGGTGAGCATCGCCCGTACCTCGGGCAACACCAACCTCACCGCGAGCCCGGCCACCCTCACCTTCACCCCGGCGAACTGGAACACCGCCCAGAAGGTGACCGTCGCCGCCGCGGCCACGGGCACCGGCTCCGCCGTCTTCACCGCGACCGCCCCCGGCCACGCCAAGGCCGAGGTCACCGTCGCCCAGCTGGCCGCGAACTCCACGTACGACGCCCGCTTCCTCGACCTCCACGGGAAGATCACCAACCCGGCCAACGGCTACTTCTCGCCCGAGGGCATCCCGTACCACTCCGTCGAGACCCTGATCGTCGAGGCCCCCGACCACGGGCACGAGACGACCTCGGAGGCGTACAGCTACCTCATCTGGCTCCAGGCCATGTACGGCAAGATCACCGGCGACTGGACCAAGTTCAACGGGGCCTGGGAGACCATGGAGAAGTTCATGATCCCCACCCACGCCGACCAGCCCACCACCGGCTCCTACAACGCCTCCAAGCCGGCGACGTACGCCCCCGAGTGGGACCTCCCCTCCCAGTACCCGGCGAAGCTCGACTCCGGGGTGACCTCGGGCTCCGACCCGATCGCCGCCGAGCTCAAGAGCGCCTACGGGACCGACGACATCTACGGGATGCACTGGATCCAGGACGTCGACAACGTCTACGGCTACGGCAACGAGCCCGGGAAGTGCTCCGCCGGACCGACGGCGACCGGTCCCTCGTACATCAACACCTTCCAGCGCGGCCCGCAGGAGTCCGTCTGGGAGACCGTCACCCACCCCACCTGCGACAACTTCTCCTACGGCGGGAAGAACGGCTACCTGGACCTCTTCACCGGGGACTCCTCGTACGCCAAGCAGTGGAAGTTCACCGACGCCCCCGACGCCGACGCCCGCGCCGTCCAGGCCGCCTACTGGGCCGACCTCTGGGCCAAGGAGCAGGGCAAGGGCTCCCAGGTCGCCACGACCGTCGGCAAGGCCGCCAAGATGGGCGACTACCTGCGGTACGCCATGTTCGACAAGTACTTCAAGAAGGTCGGGAACTGCGTCGGGCCGACCGCCTGCCCGGCCGGCACCGGCAAGGACAGCGCCCACTACCTGCTGTCCTGGTACTACGCCTGGGGCGGCGCCACCGACACCTCGGCGGGCTGGTCCTGGCGCATCGGCTCCAGCCACAACCACAGCGGCTACCAGAATCCCCTCGCCGCCTACGCGCTGAGCTCGTACGCCCCGCTCAAGCCCAAGTCGGCGACGGGCGCGGCGGACTGGGCGACCAGCCTCGGCCGGCAGCTGGAGTTCTACCGCTGGCTCCAGTCGGACGAGGGCGCCATCGCGGGCGGTGCCACCAACAGCTGGCAGGGGCGCTACGCCATCCCGCCGGCCGGCACCCCCACCTTCCACGGCATGTACTACGACGAGAAGCCCGTCTACCACGACCCCGCGTCCAACCAGTGGTTCGGCTTCCAGGCCTGGTCCATGGAGCGGGTCGCCGAGTACTACCAGCAGACGGGTGACGCGAAGGCGAAGACCGTCCTCGACAAATGGGTGAGCTGGGCCCTGTCGAAGACCACGCTCAACCCGGACGGCACCTACCGCATCCCCTCCACCCTCCAGTGGTCCGGCGCGCCCGACACCTGGAACGCGACGAGCCCCGGAGCCAACGCCGGACTGCACGTCACCGTCGCCGACTACACCGACGACGTCGGCGTGGCCGCCGCCTACGCCAAGACGCTCACCTACTACGCGGCCAAGTCCGGCCACGCCGAGGCCAAGCGCGTCGCCAAGGCCCTCCTCGACGGCATGTGGGACCACCACCGGGACGCCCTCGGCATCGCCGTCCCGGAGACCCGCGCCGACTACAACCGCTTCGACGACCCCGTGTACGTGCCGAGCGGCTGGACCGGCGTCATGCCGAACGGCGACGCGGTGAACTCGTCCTCGACCTTCGCCTCGATCCGCTCCTTCTACAAGAACGACCCGGCCTGGCCGAAGGTCGAGGCCTACCTGGCGGGCGGCACGGCCCCCGTCTTCACCTACCACCGGTTCTGGGCCCAGGCGGACATCGCCCTGGCCATGGGCTCGTACGCGGAACTCCTCGAATAACAGTCCGCCCCGCGAGAGCGGGCTCCGCGTACGCCGAGGCCGGGCGGCCCCCGAGAAGGGGACCGCCCGGCCTGTCGCCGCCCGGAGCGCACTTGCGGTTGACGCGGCGGCAACCCCTACGGTCTTCGAACGGGGCCGGACACGCCGGCCCCGGCGAAGGAAGGACACCGTCATGGCCTGGTCGATCGCGGATGTGGCCCGGATGTCCGGGGTGACCTCCCGGACGCTGCGGCACTACGACGAGATCGGCCTCCTGGCACCCGCGTGGACCGCGAGCGACGGGCACCGTCACTACGAGGAGCCCCAGCTGCTGCGACTCCAGCAGATCCTGCTCATGAGGGAGCTGGACCTCGGTCTGCGCGAGATCCGGGAGGTCCTGGACAGCGGGGCCGACCGCGTGACGGTTCTCCGTGAGCACCATGCCCGGCTGCTCGCGGAGCAGGACCGGCTCGGCACTCTGGCCCGCACGGTCGCCCGCACCATCGCCGAACTCCAGCAGAATGAGGACCAGAACATGGTGAGCATCAACCGCCCCGAGAACCTTTTCGAGGGATTCCAGCCCGACCCGGCGATCGAGGCCGAGACGCGGGAGCGGTGGCCGGAGGCGTACGAGCAGTCCCGGCAGGCCGTCGAAGGGCTGACCCCCGAGGCCACCGAGCAGTGGCAGCGCGAGGTCACCGCCCAGATGATCCGCTTCGCGGAGCACATGGCGGCCGGCACGCCCGCCGACGACCCGGCGGTCCAGGCCGAGGTGGACGCCCACTACCGGGACGTCTGCCGCTTCTGGACCCCGAACGCCGAGGCGTACCGGGGGCTGGCCAAGACCTATGCCGAGGACGGTCGGTTCCGCGAGAACTTCGACCGGATCGCCGTGGGACTCGCCGAGTACCAGCAGCGGGCGATGGACGTGTACGCGGACACCCGGCTGAGCTGAGGCCGAGCGGGGGCGCATCGCATGGGCCGCCGCCCGCGACTCCTCACCGACCCCCTCTCGCCCGTGCGGGGGAGGGGGTCCGGTGCGTCGGGCGAGGAGGTAGTGACAGGGACATGGCAAAACCGGCACACTGTGCGACGCGCGTAGAAGTGACACGCGTGGAACACCTTCCGGTTCCCTCCACGCCATTCGCCGCCACTACAACTGCCCTGCCGCCACGGCGTGTCCCCCCACACACCCGGCGCGGTGCTCCGCGACCCCTCCACGACACCTCGCGAAAGGCACCCCCATGACCTCCCGTCACATAGCGGCCCGAGGCCGCCGCACCGGCCTGCTCGCCGCCACCGCCCTCGTCGGCTCCCTCACGGCCGGCCTCCTCGCGCTTCCCGCGCACGCCGCCACCGTCACGATCGCCGCCGTCCAGGGCACCAAGCGGCTCTCGCCGTACAACGGCCAGCAGGTCACCGTCACCGGCATCGTGACCGCGATCCGCTCCACCGGAACCTCCCGTGGATACTGGATCCAGGATCCGACCGGCGACGGCAACCCCGCCACCAGCGAAGCCCTCTTCGTTTACACCGGATCCACCACCCCCTCCACCAAGGTCGGCAACCGGATCACCGTCCGGGGCACGGTCTCCGAGTACTACCCCGGCGGTTCGGCCGAGGGCGGCCAGTCGCTCACCGAGCTGACCTCCGCGACGATCACCTCCACCCTCTCCACCGGCAACGCGCTCCCGGCCGCCTTCACGCTGGACGCGGCCTCGATCCCGGACACGTACGCGCCCGACGCCGGGGGCGGTTCCATCGAGGGCCTGACCCTTGCGCCCTCGACGTACGCCCTCGACCGCTACGAGTCCCTGGAGGGCATGCGCGTCCAGGTGAGCGGTGCCCGCGTCGTCGGCGCCACCACTCCCTACAGCGAACTCTTCGTCACCGCCGAGCCGACCGAGCACCCCACCCCGCGCGGCGGCACCGTCTACGGTTCGTACGCCTCCCAGAACGTCGGCCGGGTGAAGGTCGAGTCCCTGCTGACCTCCGCCTTCCCGGTCGCCGACGTCGGCGACGTGCTCAGCGGCACGACCGCGGGACCGCTCGACTACGACAACTTCGGCGGCTACGGCATCCAGGCCACCACCCTCGGCACCCTCACCGACAACGCCCTCGCCCCCGAGACCACCCGGGCGCAGACCGCGGGCGAGCTCGCCGTCGCCACGTACAACGTCGAGAACCTCGACCCGACCGACCCGCAGAGCAAGTTCGACCGGCTCGCCGCGGGCATCGTCCGCAACCTCGCCTCGCCCGACGTCGTGGCCCTGGAGGAGGTCCAGGACAACAACGGTGCGACGGACGACGGCGTCGTCGCCGCCGACCAGACCTACGCCAAGCTGATCGCCGCCATCACGGCCGCGGGCGGCCCCGCCTACCAGTACCGCCAGATCAACCCGGTCGACGACCAGGACGGCGGCGAGCCCGGCGGCAACATCCGCGTCGGCTTCCTCTACAACCCGGCCCGCGTCGGCTTCACCGACCGCCCCGGCGGCACCTCCACCACCGCCGTCTCCGTCGTGAACAACGCCGGCACCGCCGCCCTGTCCGTCTCGCCCGGCCGGATCAGCCCGTCCGACTCCGCCTGGAACGCCAGCCGCAAGCCGCTCGTCGGCGAGTTCACCTTCCAGGGCAAGACCGTGTTCGTGGTCGCGAACCACTTCACGTCCAAGGGCGGCGACCAGCCCCTGCACTCCCGCTTCCAGCCGCCGGCCCGCTCCTCGGAGACCCAGCGTGGCCAGCAGGCCACGCAGGTCAACGGCTTCGTCAAGCAGATCCTCGCCGTGCAGCCCTCGGCCCGTGTCGTCGTCCTCGGCGACCTGAACGACTTCGAGTTCTCCAACACGGTCACGACCCTGACCTCCGGCGGCGTCCTCACCCCGCTCGTCAACAGCCTCCCGGCCGGGGAGCGTTACACCTACGTGTACCAGGGCAACTCGCAGGCCATCGACCACATCCTGACGAGCCCGGCCCTCACCTCGTACGACTACGACATCGTCCACGTCAACAGCGAGTTCGCCGACCAGGCCAGCGACCACGACCCGCAGGTCGTCCGCCTCGTCCCCTGAGACGGGGATTGACATCGACCGCGCGTGAATCGTCTTGATCTTGGTGTTGGTGCCGGTCGGGGGCGCGATGGCAGGCTGAGCCCCATGGACATCTTCAAGACGACGAGCGGTGCGGTACGGGGCTTCCGGGCGTCCGACGGCGTGGTCGCCGTGCTCGGAATCCCCTACGCCGCACCGCCGTTCGGCGCCCTCCGCTTCCGCGAGCCCGCCCCGGCGGCCGCGTGGAGCGGGATACGGGACTGTACGGCCTTCGGCCCCGTCGCCCCGCAGTCGGCGGAGCTGCCCGGCTCGCCCGGATGGTCGCCCGGCGACGAGGACGTCCTCACCGTCAACGTCTGGACCCCGGCGCCGTCCTCGGCCCCGGCCTCCTCCCCGGCTCCGGACCGCGGCTCCCTGCCGGTCCTGGTCTGGATCCACGGCGGCGCCTACACCTTCGGCTCCTCGGCCCAGCCCGACTTCGACGGCGACGCCCTCGCCCGCGCCGGCCTGGTCGTGGTCACCCTCAACTACCGCATCGGCTTCGAGGGGTTCGGGCACGTCCCGGCCTCCGAAGGGACGTCGTACCCCGACAACCGGGGCCTGCTCGACCAGGTCGCCGCCCTGCGCTGGGTGCGGGAGAACATCGCCGCGTTCGGCGGCGACCCCGACAACGTCACCGTCGCAGGACACTCCTCCGGGGCCGCGTCGATCGCCTGCCTCATGGTGATGGACCGGGCGCGCGGCCTGTTCCACCGCGCCATCGCCCACAGCCCCGCCAGCCCCCACTACACCCTCGACATCGCCGCCGCGACCACACGCGAGATCGCCGCGGCGGCCGGCTGCCCGGCCACCCCCGAGGGCCTGGCCTCCGCGACTCCGCAGGCCCTGGTCACCGCCTCCGACCAGGTCGTCGAGGCGTACCGGCGCGACCCCGCCTCCGGATCCCGCCACTACGACCCCTCGCTCTACGCCCCCGTCCTCGACGGGGACGTCCTGCCCGTCGATCCCCTCACGGGCCTCGCCGCCGGGGCGGGCCGGGACGTGGACCTGCTCGTCTGCCACACCACGGAGGAGTACTGGCTGCTCGACGCCGTGGGCAGCTGCGCGAAGGTCACCACCGAGGGACAACTCTCCCGATTCGCCGAGGACTTCGGTCTCCCCGACGGCCTGATCGACGGCTACCGTGCCGCGCTGCCCGACGCCCCGCTGTCCGACGTCTACCTGTCCGTCTTCGGCGACCTCCTCTTCGGCGAGTACGCCAACCGGCTCGCCGAGCAGCAGGCCCGGGGCGGCGGCCGGGCGTTCCTGTCGCGCTTCGACCGCCGGCGCACCGGCCCGCACGGGGCCGTGCGGGCCTGGCACTGCGCGGACATCCCCTTCGCCTTCGGCAACGTCGACAAGGAGTGCGTGGCCTTCCTCATCGGCGGCGCCCCCACCCCCGCCGACCACGAACTGGCCCGCCGGATGGTGCGCGCCTGGGCCGACTTCGCGACCGGTGGAGAGCCGGGCTGGCCGGCGTACGACGACGCCACCGGGCCGGCGATGGTCTGGCGGACCGGGGAGGAACAGCAGGAGGACGAGCCCGCCGCCCTCCGCGGGCTCTGGGACCGGGCCGACTTTCCCCTCCTGCGTCCGTGAGCGTCCGTGAGGGGCCGTGAGGCGGACCCCGGAGGCGGCGTGACGGGCCGCGACATGCCGCTTTCGGGGTAATCGGCAGGTTGTGGGGCATTCGGCGGTCACGCTGTGTGCGAGGCGAGACCGTGAGTGCAGGGCGGTTGACACCGGCCGGCCGAGAGAGGAAATGACCATGGCTCTGAGCCGCCGCAGCTTCGTCACGTATGCCCTTGCTGCCGGACTCGTACTGGACGTCGGCGATGTCGTCGTCTCGCCACGAGTGGCGAGCGCCGCCGACGATCCGGTTCCCCCGGCGTTGCTCGCCGGTCAAGCGCTGAGTTCGTCGACCGTACGCCTGCTGTGGACCGCGGTCGCGGGGGCCGAGTCCTACCGGGTCTACCGGGACGGCCAGCTGATCGCCGATCAGCCGGGCACCCTGCTGGAGGACACCGGGCTGGCGGCGACGACGACCTACCGCTACGAGGTCACCACCGTGATCGGCGGGGTCGAGTCGGTGCGCTCGGCCCCCGTCGTCGTGGTCACCCAGGTGCAGGACCCCACGACGGTGCCGACGGCGCCGACCAACCTCACGTCGAGCTCGCTCACGTCGTCGAGCGTGAAGCTCACCTGGACCAAGTCCACGAGCGTCGCCAAGATCACCGGCTACCGGATCCTCCGCGGCCCGGTCGGGGCGCCGGTCGAGAGCCTGGTCCAGATCGCGACGACCGACGGACCCACCAGCTACACCGCGAGCAAGCTGTTCGCCAACCGCGCCTACCAGTTCGCGGTCCGCGCCGTCGACGTCGCGGGGCACGTCGGCCCGGCGGCCACCATCGCCGTCACGACCAAGACCTCCAGCGACACGAGCGCCCCTTCGGCCGTGTCGAACACCAGCGTGGTGGTGCGGCGGTACTCCGACAGCCGGCTCGACATCACCTGGGGGGCGTCGAGCTCCAGCGACGTCGCCGGCTACCAGGTCTACCGCAACAACGTCCTCATCGCCACGGTGGAGGAGCCGCTGCGCAAGACGTACTCCGACAACGGACTCTCCCCCTCCACGTCGTACACCTACCGGATCGCGGCCGTCGACTCCGCCGGCAACGTCTCCGCACTCACCTCGGGGAAGACCGGTTCCACCCCGGCGGCCGGAACCGTCCTCGTCACCCGTGGCCCCTACGTCGTCCAGACCGACGCGACGAGCGCACGCGTGCTGTGGTGGACCAACCTTCCGGCTCCCAGCGGGGTCGACTACGGGATCGGATCGTTCAGCGGCAGCGTCGACGACTCCACCCCGAGGCTGCAGCACGCCATGCTGCTCGGCGGACTCCAGCCCGGAACCGCGTACGTCTACCAGGTGCGGTCCGGCAACGCCACGCTCGGAGGCAACAGCTTCACCACCGCGCCCGCGGCGGGCACGGCCTTCACCTTCGCGGCGGTCGGCGACTTCGGCGGCGGCTCGGCGCAGGAGGCGAGCATCGCCAACCTGATCGCCGCGTCGTCGGCCCAGTTCGTGCAGACGCTCGGCGACAACGTGTACCCGGACGCCCAGGACCCGGATCCGGCGCACTTCTACTCCGACTTCGACAACCGCTTCTACAAGCAGTACGGCCCGGTGCTCCGCACCCGGACCCTCTATCCGGCGAACGGGAACAAGGAGTACTACGGCGACGGCGCGGCGGCGCGGAACCTCTGGTCGCCGAACAACCAGCGCTGGTACAGCTACGGGTGGGGCGACCTGCACGTCCTCGTCGTCGACAGCGAGCAGCCCCTGGGGGCCGGCTCCCCGCAGCGCGCGTTCGTGAACGCCGATCTCGCCGCCGCGACGGCGGCGTGGAAGATCTGCGTCGTGCACCGCCCGCCCTACAGCTCGACGACCACCACCTCCAGCTCGTCGACGGTCCTCACCAATCTCGTGCCGCTCCTGGAGCAGTACGGGGTCAGACTCTGCCTCTCCGGCAACTCCCACAACTACGAGCGGAGCCATCCGCTGCGCATGGGTGCGATCGACTCGACGGGAGTGACGTACGTCGTCTCCGGTGGCGGTGGCAACGGGCTCAACCAGTTCACGGCGACCCAGCCGTTCTGGAGCGCGTACAGGTCGGCGCGTTTCGAGTACGTGCAGTGCTCGGTCTCTCCGACCCAACTCGTGCTCAACGCGTACAGCGACACCGGGACGCTCTTCGACAGCACGACGCTGACGCAGTGAACCGACGGGCACGACGCGTCCGCCTTGACGGTGAACTGGTCGGTGTAGTTCAGTCGTTGCCGGGGGGTGGCACAGGCCGCCGACCGTGACGAGGGGGGCGGAGAGATGTTCGCGGTGGTGTACCGGTGGCGGGTGCGTCCGGGGAAGGAGCAGCTGCTCGTCGACGGCTGGCACCGGGTGACCGTGGCGATCCACCAGGAGTGCGGGAGCTACGGCTCCCGGCTCCACAAGGCGGATGACGGGACCTGGGTGGCGTACGCGCGCTGGCCCGACCGGGAGACCCGGGAGAAGTGCGGGACCCCCGACCCGGAGGGCGAGGCGATGATGCGCGAGGCGATCGCGGAGTACTTCCCCGAGACGCGCCTCACCCTCGTCGACGACCTCCTCGCCGAGCCGGAGACCGACTGAAGCGACCCGTCTCAGGGCTCCGTCACCAGGACGACCTCCAGGGTCCGCGGCCCGTGGACGCCCTCCACCCGGTCGAGTTCGATGTCGCTCGTCGCGGAAGGGCCGGAGATCCAGGTCAGCGGGCGCGCCGGGGCGAGCCGGGGGAGCGCGAGCGGCACCGAGGCCACCACCTGCTCAGGGGCCCGCACCACGCACACGTGCAGGTCGGGGACGAGGGTGAGCGCCCGGCGGCCCTGGCCCGGACCGCCGTCGAGGACGATCGTGCCGGTCTCCGCGATCGCCACCGCGCACCCCGTCACCACGGCGTCCGTGCCGTCCAGTTCGTACGGGGTCAGCCGGGGCTCGTCGAACCGCCGGGCGGCCTCGGTCGCGGCGAGCCACTCCTCGGGCAGCCCGGGCGGTACGACGACACTGCGCGCGCCGCGCTCCGCGAGGAGCCGCGCGACGAGCGCGGCGAGGCCGGCCGGCGCGGTGCGGTGGACGTGGGCCCGGTAGTCGGCGAGGTTCTCGTGGAGCAGATCGAGGAGGGCCTCCGGGGCGTCCGGGGTGTGGCTCGTCCGGTAGTCGCGCGCGACGGGCGCGGCCTCGGGCGCGTCCGCGACGGCGGTACGGATCCGGGCGAGGATCCGTGCGCGGGAGTCGGTCATGTGCGCTTCCTCCTGGCGGGGTTCCGGGCGGGGGAGTGGGTCATGCGGGGTCTCTCCTCGCGAGGTTCGCGAGCCTCGCGAGCCTTACGAGGTTCCGTACGGGGAAGCCGGTCACGTCCGGTTCTTCCTCCACCAGTCGCGGAACGGTTCGGCGGGCAGTTCGGGCAGGTCGCGGCTCTCCGTCCACTGACGGGCGCCCGGTCCCGGCAGCCGCTTCGGGTGCAGCTTGCGGGTGGCGGACGCGAGCCGTTCCCCGGTGGCGAGCACACCGGGGTGGTCGAGGACCCAGGTGGACGCCTTGATCGCGGCCCGCTCCAAGCGGTGGCCCTTCCCGCCTTCCTCGGCCACCTTCCCCCGCAGGTGCACGAGCACCTCGGGGATGTCGATGGCGACCGGGCACACCTCGTAGCAGGCGCCGCACAGCGAGGAGGCGTACGGCAGGGAGGCGTCGACCTCGCTCGCGGTGCCCCGGAGCTGCGGGGTGAGGATCGCGCCGATCGGACCGGGGTAGACCGAGCCGTACGCGTGACCGCCGGCCCGCTCGTACACCGGGCAGACGTTGAGGCAGGCCGAGCAGCGGATGCAGCGCAGCGCCTGCCGCCCCACCTCGTCCGCGAGGGCGTCGGTGCGGCCGTTGTCGAGGAGGACCAGGTGGAAGGTGCCCGGTCCGTCGCCGTCGGTGGTGCCGGTCCACATGCTCGTGTACGGGTTCATCCGCTCGGCCGTCGACGAGCGGGGCAGCGTCTGGAGGAACACCTCCAGGTCCTGCCAGGTCGGCACCACCTTCTCCACGCCCACGACCGAGATGAGCGTCTCGGGCAGGGTCAGGCACATGCGGCCGTTGCCCTCGGACTCGACGACGACGAGCGTGCCGGTCTCGGCGACCATGAAGTTGGCCCCCGAGATGCCGACCTTGGCCCGCAGGAACTTCTCCCGCAGGTGCAGCCGGGCCGCCTCCGCGAGCTCGGCGGGCGCATCGCTCAGCCCCTCCGGTGCCGGACGGCCCCAACTCCCCATCTTCTCCCGGAAGATGTCACGGATCTCGCCGCGGTTGCGGTGGATCGCCGGGACCAGGATGTGCGAGGGACGGTCGTCGCCGAGCTGCACGATCAGCTCGGCGAGATCCGTCTCGTACGCGGCGATGCCCTCGGCCGCCAGGTGCTCGTTGAGCCCGATCTCCTGGGTGGCCATGGACTTGACCTTGACCACCTCGGTCTCTCCGGTGGCCCGTACGAGCTCGGTGACGATCCGGTTCGCCTCCGCCGCGTCGGCCGCCCAGTGCACGGTGCCGCCCGCCGCCGTCACCGCCTCCTCCAACTGGAGGAGGTACGTGTCGAGCTGACGGAGCGTCCGGTCCTTGATCCGCTTGCCGGTCTCGCGGAGCGCCGCCCAGTCGTCCAGCTCGGCCACCGCCCGCGCCCGCTTGTCCCGGATGGTGTGGGTGGCGTGCCGCAGGTTGGCGCGCAGGGTCGGATTGCCCACGGCCTCCCGCGCGGCCTCGGGGAAGGCCGGCATCCCCAGAAACGCCCGCCCGTCGCCCGACCACCGCCCCTCGTCGAGCGCTGACGCGCGCCCCTTCTCGTCACTCATGCCCAGGGCTCCTCTTCCGTGCTCGCGAGAATCTCGGCGATGTGCAGCGCCCGCAGCGGCGCGTCCTGGCGTCTCAGCATGCCGCCCACGTGCAGCAGACAGGAGTTGTCCGCGCCGCACAGGACCTCCGCGCCCGTGGACAGCGCGTTCGTGATCTTGTCGGCGCCCATCGCGGCCGAGACGTCCGGGTTCTTCACCGCGAAGGTGCCGCCGAAGCCGCAGCACTCCTCCGCGCCCGGCAGCTCCACGAGCTCCAGGCCCTTCACCGCCTCCAGGAGCCGCCGCGGCCGCTCCCCGAGCCCGAGGAGCCGCAGGCCGTGACAGGACGGGTGGTACGTCACCCGGTGCGGGAAGTACGCGCCCACGTCCGTCACGCCGAGCACGTCCACCAGGAACTCCGTCAGCTCGTGCACGCGCGGCGCCAGCGCCCCGGCCTCCGTACCGAACGACGGGTAGTGGTGCCGGACCATCGCCGCGCACGAACCGGACGGGGTGACGACGTGGTCGTACCCCTCGAAGGCCCGGACCGTGCGCCGTACGAGCGGCTCGGTCTCCGTGCGGTAGCCCGTGTTGAACTGCGGCTGCCCGCAGCAGGACTGCGCGGCCGGGAAGTCGACCGTCACGCCGAGCCGTTCGAGGAGGCGGACCGTGGCCACGCCCGTGGAAGGGAAGACGGCGTCGTTGACGCAGGTGACGAAGAGGGCGACACGCATCACGATTCCTCGGGGACGGTTCGGGTCGGGCGGCGGCGCTGCGGTACGTAGTGTCGCAGGACCGTGCGCGGGGCGGCTCGGCCCGGTCCGTCACCGCGCCGGTCGGGGACCGCGGCGATGGGTGTGTCCAGTACGGCGAGCAGACGCGGGTGGATCAGCGCCCCGGGCGGCCGCGGATGTCGAGCGGGTGGCCGGTCGTCGCGTCCACGTGGGGCGGGAGCTCGTCGTGGCGGTCGCCCACGGTCGGTGTCCCCGTGGGCTCGAACATGAGGATCGCGGCGCCGGACGGGGCGTGCGGCTTGTGCTCCGTGCCCGCGGGGACGGTGAAGACCGCCCCCTGCGGGAGCAGGACCGTGCGCTCCCCGTCGGGCTCGCGCAGGGAGATGCGCAGCTCGCCGTCGAGCACCAGGAAGAACTCGTCGGTGTCCTCGTGGACGTGCCAGACGTGTTCGCCCTCGACCTTGGCGACACGGACGTCGTAGTCGTTGACGCGCGTGACGATGCGGGGGCTCCACAGGGCGTCGAAGGAGGCCAGCGCCTTGTGGAGGAGGATGGGTTCGCTGTTCATGGGGTTCATGGGCTCATCCTGAGCCGTTTCGCACCGCCGCCGTGAGTGCTAGGAATCGCACATGGCGCAAGAATCCTCGCACGCGGAGCACGCGGAGCACGTGGAGCACGCGGCGGACGCACACCGGGTCGTCGTGATCGTCGACGAGAACTCGAACCCCTTCGAGCTCGGCTGCGCGACCGAGGTCTTCGGTCTGCGCAGACCGGAGATCGGCCGTGACCTCTACGACTTCAGGCTCTGTTCCGCCGAGCCCCGCACCCTGATGAGAGACGGATTCTTCACGCTCACGGGAGTCGCCGGTCTGGAAGCGGCCGACACGGCGGACACCCTGATCGTCCCCAACCGTCCCGACATCGAGGTGCCCCGCCGTCCCGCCGTGCTCGATGCCGTCCGCCGGGCGCACACCCGCGGTGCGCGCCTGGTCGGCTTCTGCAGCGGTGCCTTCACACTGGCCGAGGCCGGAGTCCTGGACGGGCGCAGGGCCACGGCGCACTGGCAGTGGGCGGATTCCTTCCGGGCCCGCTTCCCCTCCGTCCGGCTCGAATCGGACGTGCTGTTCGTGGACGACGGCGACATCCTCACCGCCGCGGGGAGCACGGCCGCCCTCGACCTCGGGCTGCACGTGGTGCGCCGCGACCACGGCGCCGAGGTCGCCAACTCCGTGAGCCGGCGACTGGTCTTCGCGGCCCACCGGGACGGCGGACAGCGTCAGTTCGTGGAGCGCCCCATGCCCGACCTGCCGGACGAGTCCCTGGTACCCGTCCTGGCCTGGGCCCAGGAGCGGTTGGACGCGCCGCTCACCGTGCCCGACCTCGCGGCGCGGGCGGCGGTCAGCCCGGCGACGCTGCACCGCCGCTTCCGGGCGCAACTGGGTACGACGCCGCTGGCGTGGCTCACGGGCGAACGGCTGGCCCTGGCATGCCGGCTGATCGAGCGGGGCGAGTCCCGGTTCGAGGTGGTCGCGCGGTGCAGCGGCCTCGGCACCGCCGCCCACCTGCGGGCGCTGATGCGCCGCGAGACCGGCATCACGCCGTCGGCGTACAGGCGCCGGTTCGGACCAGAGGCGAATTGAGTCGATCGCCGGGCCCAGGTCGTACGTCGTCGTACGTCGTCACCGGCACCAGGGGACGCCGCACGCCTCAGGCGGCTCGTTGTCAGTGCCGTCGCGTACGTTCGGTTCGTTCGGCCCGACCGGCGGGCCGTCGAACCGGGGGACTCGTAGCGGTGAGCATCCACCTGCATTTCCGTGCCGTCGTGGAATCCGAGATCGAGGACGACCACACCTGGCTCGCGGCGTACATGTCCGAGGCCTGGGACAGGCATGCCGAGGAGTACGCGGCCGGTGTCACCGACTCGATCGCGAAGTCCTGGAGCTTCGTCAACGACCTCTACGCCGCGGCCGATGTCGCCGGCACAGGCGGCGAAGGCCCCTGGACACTGCCGATCTACGGCGGCCGCCCCGTGGCCCACACCCCCGGCGCCGACCTCACCGACCCGCCCATGATGTACATGGACCCGCCCGAGGTGTCCCAGGCGGCGGAATTCCTCGCGGGCGTCTCCTTCGACGAGCTGTGGAACGCCGTCGGTAAGAGACTCGGGGGCGGCGGACCCGACGACGCGCTCCTCCGGCAGGAGCACCTCGAACACCACGAGTCGCTCCGGGGGTTCTACGGGCGGGCCGCCTTGTCGGGCCATGCCGTGATCAAGGCCGTGTGGGCGTGAGCCGCCGACGGCGGTGGTACGCGATCGCCACCGCCGTGAGCAGTGGGGCCCAGGCCACGAGCGGGAGGTAGCAGACGAGGAAGAGGGTCTTCTGGAGCGTGCTTTCGGTGAGGTGGCTGGGGGAGTACGGGGCGAAGTCCGCGAGCGCCACATAGGTGAACCAGCAGGTGAGCGCGGTGAGTCCGAACGCCCCGGACAGCGCGGCGAACGTCGCGCCCCGGGCGGCGACCGGGCGGCCGCCGAGGAACGGCAGCCGGCGGGGGAACACCTCGCCCCACTCGCGGACCAGACCCAGCGTCAGGAACGCGAGCAGTTCGGCGAGGACGGTCAGGCCGAGCTGGTAGACGGCCAGGCCGATGGTCGGGTCGTCGACCCGGGCCACCGGCGCGCGGAACGTCAGCGCGATGCGCCAGAGGCCGGACGGCAGGACGACCAGGGGTACGGCGTGGGCGGCGATGGCGGCCCAACGGGGCACGCCCGGCAGGGCCTTGAGTCTCATCATGAAGCCCAGACTGCCGCCGGGCCCGGCCCCCGGGCATCGGCCCGGGAGCCGCTCCGCCTCCGCCGTGCGGGGGAGGGCGGGTCCTCCTCGCCGACGGGTCAGGCCCCGTCGACCCGCCGCTGGTGGACGCGCAGGTGCAGGGTCGCCAGGTCGAGCAGCGGGGTCGGCACGCCCAGGGCGCGGGCCCGGGCGGTGAGGTCGCCGAAGAGGTGCTCGACCTCGGTGGGGCGGCCCGCCACCAGGTCGCGGTAGAGCGACGGCACCATCGGCGAACCCGACGCGGACACCACGGCGAGCGTCGCCGCCCGCTCCTCCTCCGTTACGGGGTGCCCGGCCGCGGCGGCGACCGCGGCGGTCTCGTCGAGGAGCGCCGGGCCGAGGTCCGGGCCGCCGGGCGTGTCGTACACGTCGCCGACCGTGCCGCGCATCAGGCTC
The DNA here is from genome assembly GCF_000830005.1 of Streptomyces vietnamensis. NCBI lineage: Bacteria > Bacillati > Actinomycetota > Actinomycetes > Kitasatosporales > Streptomycetaceae > Streptomyces > Streptomyces vietnamensis. The sequence continues at coordinate 7,353,829 of NZ_CP010407.1, forward strand.
GTCACCGCGCCGAACGTCGTGATGAACACCCACTTGTGCCACATCGCCGTGAGGACGTCGGCCGGCACCGGCGCGTCGATCCCCGCACCTTCGAGGACCTTGCGGATCCGCTCCACGCGCGCGGAGACCGTCCCGTCCCGCACGTCCTGCTCGCCGAAGGCCAGATGGGCCAGAGGGGCGAGCCGCCGGATGTCCCCCGTGCCGTCGAGGGTGGTCACCACCTTGGCCACGCCGCCGAGGACGGCCCGCGCGCCGAAGCGGGCGTTGAGGGCGTCGATGTGGGCGAGGCCGTTGAGAAGCGGTATGACGGCGGTGTCCGGTCCGACGGCCGGCGCGACGTCCTCGATCGCCCGGTCGAGGCCCGTGGACTTCACCGAGAGCAGCACGAGGTCGTACGGCTCATGCGGCTCGCGCAGCTCGTCGGCCGTGACGAGGCGGGGTTCCACCGTCCACTCCTCGTCCCGGCCCACGACCCGCAGCCCGCGCCCGCGCAGCGCGGCCGCCCGGGCCGGGCGGACCAGGAAGGTGACGTCCTCGCCGGCACGGGCGAGCAGGGCGCCGAAGTAGCCACCGGTGGCACCGGCGCCGACGACCAGGATCTTCATCAGGGTGAACCCTTCGTGGGGCGCCGCGAGGGCGCGGTGGTGAGGAGCGGGGTGAGCAGCCGGTGCGGCCGGGCGAGCGCCGCCGTCACCGGGTCGTCGTCCGGGGCCGCGGGGGCGAGCCCCGGGCCGGGGGCGACCAGGACGTCCTGGACGGGTACGGCCGCGCCGCAGCCGGTGCAGCGCCCGTCCGGTTCGAGCAGGGCCTCGTCCTCCGCGTGCAGGAAGACGCGGCGCGGGCCGCCCCCCGCCGCGTAGAACTCCTCGCCCCAGACGGTGAGCGCCCGGACCGCCGGCCAGAGGGCGACGCCCTTGGGCGTGAGCCCGTACACCTCGCGGCGGCCCGTGCCCGTCCCGGGGCGGCGCGTCAGGACGCCCGCCTCGGTGAGGGTGGCGAGCCGGTCGGTGAGGACGGCACGGGGGACGCCCAGATGCGCGGCGAACTCGCCGAACCTGCGGACCCCGTAGAAGGCGTCGCGCAGGATCAGCAGCGTCCAGCGCTCGCCGACGATCTCCATCGAGCGGGCGAGGGCGCAGGTCTGACCGCGGTAGTCGCGCGGAAGCGTCATGGGCGGAGCGTAGCGCAGAAGAGTTCGGTCACCGAACTGTTTTCACGGCCCCGCCCCGCCGGGCCCCCGCTCTCACGCGGGCCTTGTCCCCTCATCACGCGCGGCCCCTGCCTTCACGCCCGTGTTCTTCACCTACCTCCGGCGCGAGCTGCGCCGCCGCAGAAAGGCGGCGCTCGTCGTCGCCTCCGGGCTCGCGCTCGGCATCGAGCTGGTCATCGTCGTCAACTCCGTCTCCTCCGGCATGAGCCGGGCCCAGGGCAAGGAGGACGGCAAGGAGCAGAGCAGCGACCGGCTGATGGTCCAGACCCTCGCCGACTCCACCGTCGGCACGGTCACGAAGCAGCAGGGCGTCGACCGGGCCGTGGGCGGTCTGAGCCTCGTCAATCCGAAGATCAACGGCGAGTTCAAGCGCGGTCAGATCCAGCGCGGTCAGATCCAGCGCGGCCAGGCCCAGCAGGCCCAGCCCGGCGGGCGAAAGCGGCGGCCCCGGCGGCAACGGCGCCGGCGGCGGCCCCGGCATGGCCCGTACTGCGGTCGGCAGGACGGTCGACATCGCCCTCACCGCCCCCGTCAGCGTCACCACCGTGGGTCTCGCCGTCCTCCTCGCCCTCGGCGGCGGGCTCGTCGCGGGCGCCTTCGGCGCCTGGCACGCCTCGCGGCTGCGCCCCGCGCCTGGCCACGATCCGGAAGGGCCGGATCACGATCAAGGGGAACGGGCGGGTCGAGGCCTAGGGCCTCGTTCTACACGGACACGCCGTGGCCGCGCAGATAGGCCAGCGGGTCGATGTCCGAGCCGAAGTACGGCGTGGTCCGCGCCTCGAAGTGCAGGTGCGGGCCCGTCACCCGCCCCGTCGCCCCCGACCGCGCGATCCGCTGCCCGCCCGACACGCTCTGCCCCACCGACACGTCGATGCGGGAGAGGTGGGCGTACTGGGTGTAGCGGCCGTCCGGGTGGCGGATCACCACCTCGTAGCCGTACGAGCGCCCGTATCCGGCCGTCACCACCCGGCCGGGACCCACCGCGCGGACCGTCGTACCGGACGGCACCGCGAAGTCCTGCCCCGTGTGGTAGCCCTTCGACCAGGAACCCGGCTGCCCGTAGTACCCCGTGAAGACGTACGAGGAGACCGGCGCCGTCCACCCCCGCGAGGAGGGTTGCGCGGGGGCGGACGGCCGCGCGGGGCGGCCCGTCCGCTGCTCGTACTTCCAGGCGTGACTGGTCCAGTACCAGTGGCCGCGTGACTGGTACCAGTACACCCGGGACTGTGCGTCCCAGCCCTGCCGGCCGTGGAAGACCGGCTCACCGGCGTGGCCGGCGTGCGTCTGCTGCTGTTTCGCGCCGCCCGAGGCCTTGGCGCGCTGCTGGTACACGGCGTGGTGGCTGGTCCAGCGCCACTCGCCCGCCGCGTTCCGGAACCAGTACCTGGAGCCGTCCAAGCCCGCGTGCGCCGGGGCGGGTTCGGCGGCGGCCGTTCCGGCGCCCGCCCCGGTCAGGGCGACCACGCCCACGGTCGCGACGACCGCGCGGCGCACCCCGTGCAGGGCGCGCTGCCCGCCGCCCGGCGCCCGTCCGGCACGGGCGGCCCCGGCGCAGCCCGCGCACGCGCAGTCCGGGGGCATCTCGTCGGCGAAGGCGGGGACCTCGAACCCGGGGTCGGGGGTGGTGTCGCTCACGGTGCTCCTCACTCCTGGTGGCTCGGTTCGGCCGGGCCGCCGCTCCGGGTGTAGAAGGCCACGGTCAAGTCCTTGACCAGAGCCTGGCGTTCGAAGTCGTCGAGCTCGACGAGACCGCGCGTGGTCAGCCGGGTGACCGTGTCGTCCACGGCGTCGATCACGCCGGTCAGGACCGAGTCCCGGTGCTTGGCGTCCAGGACGGCGATCTGGCGGCGGCGCATGGCGGCGGCGACCTCGGGGGCGTACTCGATGCGGGTGGGCTGGGCGGAGAAGACGGCGATGCCGACCGGCCGGCACTCGGCCGCGAGCATCCGGGTCAGCGCGTCGCCGACCGCCTCGGCGTTCCGCAGGGTCGGCGCGTCACCCCGGAAGGCGTCCGCCGGCAGCTGCGACAGCACGCGCGCGGTGGCCGCCTCCACCTGCTCGCGCAGATAGCCGAGGTGGTCGTCGACCGCGAGCAGCGCGCGGGCGGTGTCCCGTACCGACCACACGACCAGGACCACCACGCGCAGCGCCGAACCCTCCGCGTCGACGACGGCGATGGGCTCGCTGCGCCAGTGCCGCAGCCGTACGTCGATCCGGCGGCGCAGCACGAAGGGGCTGATCCAGACGAGGCCGGTGCGCCGGACGCTGCCCCGGTAGCGGCCGAAGAGCGAAAGCACCCACGCGGAGCCCGTCCGGCCCCGGGTCAGCCCGCCGAAGGAGACGACGGCGACGACGACGCAGCCGGCGAGCGCGGCCCACTGCCACGGCGGCAGCTCGACCGTGCGGAGCGGGCGGCCCCGCCACAGCGCCGCCGCCGCGCCCGCGAGGGCGGTGAGCCCGGTCAGGACGGCGACCCAGCCGGGGACGGCGGGTCCCGGACGCTCCGTCAGGTCGGGGTCGGCGGGCGGCGGCGGCCTGTGGGACGGGGTCACCGTCGGGGTGGGCCCGTCGTCGGTTCGC